>NZ_JBQENY010000004.1:0-312500 GCF_052044915.1 Sphingopyxis sp. 22461 | reverse complement strand
CTTTAAAGAAAGCGTAACAGCTCACTGGTCTAAATAAGGGTTCCTGCGGCGAAAATGTAACGGGGCTCAAGACGTGCACCGAAGCTTAGGGTGTGTAGTTTACTACACGCGGTAGCGGAGCGTTCCGTAGGCTGATGAAGCGATCTGGTAATGGGTCGTGGAGGTATCGGAAGTGCGAATGCTGACATGAGTAGCGATAAACAGGGTGAGATGCCCTGTCGCCGAAATCCCAAGGGTTCCTGCTTAAAGCTAATCTGAGCAGGGTAAGCCGGCCCCTAAGACGAGCCCGAAGGGGGTAGTCGATGGGAACCACGTTAATATTCGTGGGCCTGGAGGTGTGTGACGGATCTCGTAAATTGTCTGCTCTTATTGGATTGAGCAGGCTTTGAAGAGGTTCCAGGAAATAGCCCCTCCATTATAGACCGTACCCTAAACCGACACAGGTGGGATGGTAGAGTATACCAAGGCGCTTGAGAGAAGTCTCCTGAAGGAACTCGGCAAATTGCCTCCGTACCTTCGGAAGAAGGAGGCCCCACATCTGGGCAACCAGTTGTGGGGGGCACAGGCCAGGGGGTAGCGACTGTTTAGCAAAAACACAGGGCTCTGCTAAGTCGGCTTCAAGACGACGTATAGGGCCTGACGCCTGCCCGGTGCCTGAAGGTTAAGTGGAGTGGTGCAAGCTGCGAAATGAAGCCCAGGTAAACGGCGGCCGTAACTATAACGGTCCTAAGGTAGCGAAATTCCTTGTCGGGTAAGTTCCGACCTGCACGAATGGCGTAACGACTTCCCCACTGTCTCCAGGAGATGCTCAGCGAAATTGAATTCTCCGTGAAGATGCGGAGTACCCGCGGTTAGACGGAAAGACCCCGTGCACCTTTACTGCAGCTTCAGAGTGGCATTAGGAAAGAACTGTGTAGCATAGGTGGGAGGCTTTGAAGCATCGGCGCCAGCTGATGTGGAGCCATAGGTGAAATACCACCCTGTTGTTTTCTGATGTCTAACCTCGATCCATGAAACTGGATCAGGGACCCTCTGTGGCGGGTAGTTTGACTGGGGCGGTCGCCTCCTAAAGAGTAACGGAGGCGCGCGATGGTAGGCTCAGGACGGTTGGAAACCGTCTGCAAGAGTGCAATGGCATAAGCCTGCCTGACTGCGAGACTGACGAGTCGAGCAGAGACGAAAGTCGGTCATAGTGATCCGGTGGTCCCGAGTGGAAGGGCCATCGCTCAACGGATAAAAGGTACGCCGGGGATAACAGGCTGATGATTCCCAAGAGCTCATATCGACGGAATCGTTTGGCACCTCGATGTCGGCTCATCACATCCTGGGGCTGGAGCAGGTCCCAAGGGTTTGGCTGTTCGCCAATTAAAGTGGTACGTGAGCTGGGTTCAGAACGTCGTGAGACAGTTTGGTCCCTATCTGCCGTGGGCGTCGAAATTTGAGAGGAGTTGACCCTAGTACGAGAGGACCGGGTTGAACATACCTCTGGTGTACCTGTCGTGGCGCCAGCCGCGCAGCAGGGTAGCTATGTATGGACGGGATAACCGCTGAAAGCATCTAAGCGGGAAGCCTCCCTCAAGATAAGATTTCTTAGAGCCGTGGAAGACCACCACGTTGATAGATCGGATGTAGAAGCGCGGTAACGCGTGGAGCTAACCGATACTAATTGCTCTATTCGCACTTAAGAGTCCCGCCATCAACGACAAGCCTGACCGGTTTGTCCGCGAATGTCGGATGATTGATCAGACAATATTGCACGGACATCGATTGAAACCCTTTTTGACCCTACGCCGGCTTCATTGCTTGGTGACCATGGCGTCAGTGACCCACCCGATCCCATCTCGAACTCGGCCGTGAAACCTGACAGCGCCGATGGTACTACCGCTTAAGCGTTGGAAGAGTAGGACGTCGCCAGGCATTGTGGCCGACGTAAGGTTGAAAAAGAAACCCATTCACAAAGTTAGAGGCCGGCAGCGATGCCGGCCTTTTGCTGTTTTGCCGGTCCCCAGGGACTCGCAAGCTGGTTGACGCGGGATGGAGCAGCCCGGTAGCTCGTCAGGCTCATAACCTGAAGGTCGTAGGTTCAAATCCTACTCCCGCAACCATCAAAAAGCCCGCGCCCCTATGGGGCGCGGGCTTTTTGCGTCTGGAGCGGACGCTTTTTGCGCGTTTCGGCTATTCCGGCCTCAGGCAGCCCATTCGGCCGGGTCGGATTCCTCGCCGATCAGCGCGAGGCCGTGCGCGATCGAGGTGAGCTCGCCGCCGGTCGCAATGTGATTTTCGCCGAAACGGCGGTCGAACATCGCGCGGATCGCGGGGATCAGCGAGGATCCGCCGGTCAGGAAGACGCGGTCGATTGCCGCGGGCACGACGCCCGCGCGGGCAAGCGCCTGGTCCATCGCCGCCTCGATGCGGCGAAGATCGTCGGCGATCCATTGCTCGAAATCGGCGCGCCGCACGTCAGCCCCGATCTCGATCCCGCCGCCGGCGAAATGAAACTCGGCGTGATCGCTGCTGGAAAGCGCTCGCTTGAGCCTGCCCACGGCATCATAGAGCGGAAAGCCCTGCTCATGTTCGATCAGCGCGATCATGCGGCCGATCAGGTCGGGCCGTTCGGCATCGCGTTGCAGACGGCGGATTTCCTCGATCGTGCGGCGGTTGCGCATCATCGCGAGCCGCGACCAGTCGCCGAAATCGGCGAAATAGCCGCCGGGGATTTCGAGCAGCTTGTCGAACGAGCGATAACGGCTGCCCTTGCCGAGCAGCGGCAGCACCAGCCGGTCGACGATGCGGTAGTCGAAGCGGTCGCCCGCGATACCGATCCCCGACGAGGCGAGCGGCACGCAGCGCCGCGGGCTCCCGGGCTCGGCGACGCGGACGATCGAAAAGTCGGTGGTGCCGCCGCCGAAGTCGGCGACGAGGATTGTCGCGGGCTCGGTCAGGCGCGCGGCATAGCTGTGCGCGGCGCCGAGCGGTTCGTGGACATAATGGATTTCGGTGCCGAACGCCGCGAGCATCGCATCATAGCGCTGCCGCGCGAGTTCGGGATCGGGCCGCGCGCCGGCATATTCGACCGGGCGCCCGACGATGATGCGGCGCGGTCGCGCGTCGAGCGCGCCGCCGGCATGCGCGACGAGGCGCTGGAGGAACAGGCGCCCCATATCCTCGAAGCGGAACGGCTTGTTGAAGATCATCGCGCGCTCGAACAACGGGCTCGCGGCGACGCTTTTGAACGACTGGATGAACCGGCTGTCGAGCGGCGACTGAAGATATTCGTCGATCGCCCACGGTCCCGCCTCGTGCGCGATGCCGTTCCAGCCGCGTTCCTCTTCCCAGAAGCAGAGCGCCGAGCGGAACACCGCGTCGCCCGCGTCGCCGAACGCGACCAGCTCGGTGCCGCCCTGGCCATCGGCCAGCGCAACGACGCTGTTCGTCGTGCCGAAATCGAGGCCGAGCGCGCTCGCGGCCGCCTTGTCCATGACATGCTCCTGTAGCTGGGGATTCCCGGTTGGGGGCGGCGCCTATTGCACAGGAGGGCGGGGGGAGCAAGTTTCCGCGGGGGAGGTCAGTCGTCGGAGCTCCACGCGCGACAGAAGGTGTCGACCGCGGCGTCGACATCGTCCCGAAGGCGATCGAGGTCGCGGCTTTCGGGAAGGTTGAGCATCGCGAATTGATAGATGCCCGACTGGCAAAGGCCGGTGAATTGCTGCACCGCGCGCATCGGGTCGCCCATCCGAATCTCGCCGCGTACCATTTTTTCGCCCACCCAGACGGCGGCGCGCGCCTTGCCGCGACGCGGGCCGCGCTCGTAAAATGTCTCGGCGAGGTGCGGGAAACGCTCGGCTTCGCCGACGACGAGGCGAAAGAGCGACAGGATCGGCGTCGCGGTCAGCTTGGTCATCAGCAGATTGCCGAATACCCGCAAGACATCGGGCACCGGCTCGTCAAGCGGCAGGTCGATCGCGAGCGCGTCGCCATATTGCGCGACGATGTCGTCGACGACCGCGGCGAAAAGCTCCTCCTTCGACGGGAAATAGGTCCAGAGCGTCGTCTTCGATCCGCCGACTTTGCTCGCGATCGACGACATCGTCGTCCCGGCATAGCCATTCGCAAAGAACAGCTCGCGCGCGGCATCGACAAACGCCTTGCGGCGTATCGCCGCGGCGTCGTCGAGGGCAGGCGTACTATCTGGTATCATTTCGATTGACAACGCTTCCTCCGAAGTTCATCTGCGCATGATACCAGCTAGTATCGTTGGAAGCCATGCCCCGGACAATTTTTCTCTCCACCGCTGTTTTCGGCCTGCTCGCGGGCTGCGCGAGCGTTCCCGACCTCGGACCAAAACCCGTTCCGGCGGCCGCCGAGTCGCTGGAATCGCACGCGACATTCGCCCGCGCTGAGGGTACGTGGCCCGCCGAAGGCTGGTGGCAGGGCTTGGGCGATGTCCAACTCGATACGCTGATCGCAGAGGGTTTGAAGGGCTCGCCCGACGTTGCGATCGCCGCCGCGCGTGTCCGCGCGGCCGAGGCGATGGCGCAGCAGGCGGGTGCTGCCCTTCTGCCGCGGATCGGCGCCGAGGCGAGCGCGGGCGGCGTCCAGCAAAGCCAGAACATGGGCATCCCGCCTGGCTTCGTGCCCGACGGCATTCAGGACACCGGTCATATCGCCGCGACCTTCAGCTTCGACCTCGACCTGTGGGGCCGTAACCGTGCGGCGCTCGCCGCCGCGACGTCGGAGGCCGAGGCGGCGCGCGTCGACGCGGCGCAGGCGCGGCTGATGCTCACCACCGGGATCGCCGCCGCTTATGTCGATCTGGCGGGCTATTATCGGGCGCTCGACGTCGCCAACGATGCGGTGCGCGTCCGCACCGCGAGCGCCGACCTGTCGGGCGAACGCGCGCGGGCGGGGATCGAAAATCAGGCGAGCCAGCGACAGGCCGAAAGCCGCGCCGCCTCGGCACGCGCCGATGTCGTCGCGCTCGAAGAAGCGATTGCGACGACGCGCAACCGGATCGCCGCGCTGATCGGCGCCGGTCCCGATCGCGGCCTGTCGATCGCGCGCCCCCAGATGGCGCGCCCGTCGCTCGGACTGCCGGGCAATGCGGGGATCGGCCTGATCGGGCGGCGCCCCGATATCGTCGCGGCGCGGCTGCGGTCCGAAGCCGCCGCCAAGCGCATCGATGTCGCGCGCGCCGATTTCTATCCGAATATCAGCCTGTCGGCGCTCGTCGGGCTCCAGTCGCGCGGCCTCTCCAACCTGTTCAAATCGGGGTCCGAATATGGCAATGGCGGCGCCGCAATCAGCCTGCCGATCTTCGAAGGCGGGCGCCTTCAGGGACGCTATCGCGGATCGCGCGCTGACTATGACGTGGCGGTCGCGACCTATGATCGCACATTGATCGGCGCGCTGCGCGATGTTGCCGACATCGTCGCGAGCCGCGTCGCAACCGAACGCCAGCTTGTCGGGCGGCGCGAGGCGCTGGCCGCCGCCGCCGAAGCCTCGAAACTCGCCGGACTTCGTTACCGCGCCGGCCTCTCGAACCAGATCGTCCAGCTCACCGCCGAGGACAGCATGGTGGCATTGAGCCGCGCGGTCGCCGACCTCGAAGCGCGCCAGCTCTCGCTCGACATCGCCCTGATCCGCGCGCTTGGCGGCGGATATCGGGCCGCTAATTCAACAGGAGACGAATGATGGCCGACGAAACGGCTGCAGCCGCAACCCCCGCTCCCGAGACTCCCGAAGCCGCCCCCGAAGCCAATGGCGCCAAGCGGAAGAAGCTCTTGCGCATCCTCGCGATCGTCGTCGTGACGGTCGCGATCCTGTGGGGCCTCTGGTATTTTCTGACGCAGGCCGGACGCGTTCATACCGATAACGCCTATGTCGGTGCCGACTCGGCGCAGGTGACCGCGCTCGTCTCGGGACCCGTCAAGGAAGTCCGCGTCAGCGGCACGCAGGCTGTGAAGAAGGGCGACATCCTCGTCATCCTCGACGACGCCGACCAGCGCATCGCGGTTGCCGATGCCGAAGCGGCGCTGCGCCTCGCGCGCCAGCGCTATGGACAGGCCGACGCGACCGCCGATGCGGCGCGCGCGCGCGTCGCGGCGCGCGGCGCCGATATCGCGCAGGCCCGCGCGCGGCTGCGCGACGCCAATGCGACGGTCGAGCGCGCACGCGCCGAACTCGCGCGGCGCGAAAGCATTGCCGGCACCGGCGCCGTGTCGGGCGAAGAGCTGACTTCGGCGCGCGCGGCGCTCGCTTCGGCTTCGGCGGCGCGCGATCTCGCTGCGGCGGGCANNCGACGCGCGGATCGGCGAGCGGCGACTTGGGCGCCGCCGAGGCCGTGGTGCGCGGGACGACGATCGACACCGCGCCCGACGTCGCGGCCGCCGAAGCGCGGCTTGAAAAGGCGCGTCTCGACCTCGCGCGCACCGTGCTCCGCGCACCCGTCGACGGCATCGTCACCAACCGGCAAGTGCAGGTGGGGCAGCGGATCGCCGCGGGCGCGCCGATCATGGTGCTCGTGCCGATCGCGACCGCCTATGTCGACGCCAATTTCAAGGAAAGCCAGTTTGAGGATATCCGCATCGGCCAGCCGGTCGAACTGGTGTCGGACTATTATGGCGGCGACGTCGTCTATCGCGGTAAGGTGATCGGCATCGCCGGCGGCACCGGCGCGGCCTTCTCTCTGATCCCGGCGCAGAATGCCACGGGCAATTGGGTAAAGGTCGTCCAGCGCCTGCCGGTGCGCATCGCGCTCGATCCGAAGCAGCTGAAAGAGCATCCGCTGCGCGTCGGGCTGTCGATGGAAGCCACGATCGATACGCGCGGTCGCTGACAAATGGCCAGCGCCGCCCTCCCTGCATCCGCCATCCCCGCCGAACCGCAGCCGCTGACCGGCGCGCGGCTGATCGTCGCCGCCTTCGCGCTGGCGCTCGCCAATTTCGTCGTGGTGCTCGACACCACGATCGCCAATGTGTCGGTGCCGCATATCGCGGGCGGGCTCGCGGTGTCGCCGACACAAGGGACGTGGGTCATCACCAGCTATGCGGTCGCCGACGCGATCAGCGTGCCGCTCACCGGCTGGCTCGCGATGCGTTTCGGCACCGTGCGCTGGTTCATGATCTCGATCATCGGCTTCGGCATCTTCTCTTTCCTCTGCGGCGTTTCGCGCACGCTCGATGCGCTCGTGCTCTTCCGCGTGCTGCAGGGGCTCGCCGGCGGCCCGCTGATGCCGCTGTCGCAGATATTGCTGCTGCGCATCTTCCCCAAGGAAAAGGCCGGGATCGGCCTTGCGATCTGGGCGATGACGACGACCACCGCGCCGATCCTCGGCCCGATCCTCGGCGGCACGATCAGCGACAACTGGACGTGGCCGTGGATCTTCTTCATCAATCTGCCCGTCGTCGCGATCTGCGCGTTCGGCGTCTTCACCCTGCTGACGCCGTTCGAGACCAAGCGCGCCAAGGCGCGGATCGACGTAATCGGCCTGATCCTGCTCGTCGTGTCGGTCGGCGCGTTCCAGATCATGCTCGACACCGGACGCGAGCATGACTGGTTCGGATCGACGTGGATCGTCGGGCTCGCGGTCGTCTCTGCGATCAGCTTCGCCGCGTTCGTGATCTGGGAACTCACCGACGCCAATCCGGTCGTGAACCTGCGCATCTTCCGCTTCCGCGGCTTCACCTTCGCGACGATGGCGATTTCATTGGGCTTCGGCGCCTTCTTTGCGCAGGTCGTGCTGACGCCGCTGTGGCTCCAGCAGGTCGCGGGTTATACCGCGACGCAGACGGGGTTCATCGTCGCGTGGCTCGGGGTGTTCGCCGTCCTCCTGTCTCCCGTCGCGGCAGGGCTGATGACCAAGGTCGACGTGCGCATCACCATCTCGGGCGGCATCCTCTGGATGGCGGTGATGTCGGTGCTGCGCGCGAGCTGGAACGCCGATGTCGGCTATTGGACGCTCGCGCTGCCGCATATCCTGCAGGGGATCGGCATGCCCTTCTTCTTCGTCGGGCTCACCGCGCTCGCCTTGAGTTCGGTGCCCGCGCAGCATCAGACATCGGCCGCCGGGTTGATGAGTTTCCTGCGCACGCTGTGCGGGGCGATCGGCACCGCGGTCGCGACGACCGCGTGGGACGATGCCAGCCGGACGTCGCGGTCCGAACTCGTGTCGTCGCTCAACAATCCCGAAGCGACGATGACCTCGCTGCAGAATGCCGGCTTCACGCTCGAACAGGCGCGCGCCGCGATCGAGCGGCTGGTCGAGGTGCAGGCCTCGACACTCGGCGTGCTGCACCTGTTCCTCGCGTCGGGCGTCGTGTTCGTGCTTGCCGCTATATCGGTGTGGTTCGCGCCGCGGCCGAAACAGATTTCGATGGGCGGCGGGCACTAGAGCGTTTTCAAGTCAGGCGGGATCGCCTGACGGCTCGGAAAACGCGGCAAAACAAGACGCCGCTATTTGGCGAAGAGTTGATCCAAGTCCGCGAAAGCCTTGAACTCGAGCGCGTTGCCCGCGGGGTCGTAAAAGAACATCGTCGACTGCTCGCCGGGCTGGCCGGGAAAGCGCGTGTGCGGTTCGATTACGAATGTCATGCCCGCGGCCTTCAGCCGGTCGGCGAGCGCCTGCCATTCGGCGGGCGGCAGCACGACGCCGAAGTGCGGCACCGGCACCGCATGGCCGTCGACCGGATTATGCGCGGCCGATGCGCGCGGCGTATCGACGCGGTGCGCGACGATCTGATGCCCATAGAGGTTGAAGTCGATCCAGTCGGGATCGCTGCGCCCCTCGGGGCAGCCGAGGATAGTGCCATAGAAATGGCGCGCGGCGTCCAGATCGTCGACGGGAAAGGCGATGTGAAAGGGGGCGAGGCCGGTCATGCTCCCCATTTGCCGCACCGACGCACGGAAAGCCAGTCCGGGACTTGGGTTGTGCGCCGCAACATGCTAGGCGCGCGCCCATGCTGACGATCAACGGAATCACTGTACGCCTTGGCGGGCGCGCCATCCTCGAACGTGCCACCGCGAGCCTGCCGGCCAGAAGCCGCGTCGGGCTGATCGGGCGCAACGGCGCGGGCAAATCGACGCTGATGAAGGTGATGATCGGCCAGCTTGAAGCCGACGAGGGCAGCATCGACATGCCGCGCAAGACGCGCGTCGGCTATATCGCGCAGGAAGCGCCGAACGGCACCGCGACGCCGTTCGACACCGTGCTCGCCGCCGACACCGAACGCGCCGAATTGCTCACGGCATCGGAGACCGAACAGGACCCCGACAAGCTCGGCGATATCCACGAACGGCTGATCGCGATCGACGCCTATACCGCACCGGCGCGCGCCGCGCGCATCCTGATCGGGCTCGGCTTCGACGAGGAGATGCAGGGGCAGCCGCTCGACAGCTTTTCGGGCGGGTGGAAGATGCGCGTCGCGCTCGCGGCGCTGCTGTTCTCCGAACCCGATCTGCTGCTGCTCGACGAACCGTCGAACCACCTCGACCTCGAAGCGACGCTGTGGCTCGAAAACTTCCTGCGTGCCTATCCGGGGCAGCTTGTCGTGATCAGCCACGAGCGCGACCTGCTCAACAATGTCGTCGACAATATCCTCCACCTCGAAGGCGGCAAGGTCACGCTCTACACCGGCGGCTATGACTCGTTCGAACGTCAACGCGCCGAACGTGCGGCGCAACTCGCCGCGGCCAAGGCATCGCAGGACGCCCAGCGCGCCAAGCTCCAGGATTATGTCGCGCGCAACAGCGCCCGCGCCTCGACCGCGAAACAGGCGCAGTCGCGCGCCAAGATGCTCGCGCGGATGCAGCCGATCGCCGCGCTCGCCGAGGATCAGACGCTCGCGTTCGATTTCCCGAGCCCCGACGAGCTCAAGCCGCCGCTGATTACGCTCGACCTTGCCAGCGTCGGCTATGCTGACCGGCCGGTGCTCCAGCGGCTCAACCTGCGCATCGATCCCGACGACCGGATCGCGCTGCTCGGCCGCAACGGCAATGGCAAGACGACGCTCGCGCGCCTGCTCGCGGCGCAGCTGGCGCCGATGGCGGGCGCGATGGCGGCATCGGGCAAGATGCGCGTCGGCTATTTCACCCAATATCAGGTCGAGGAACTCGACGGCAGCGACACCCCGCTCGCGCATATGACGCGCGTGATGGAAGGCAAGACGCAGGGCGCGGTGCGCGCGCAGCTCGGCCGCTTCGGCTTTTCGGGCAACAAGGCGGTGACGCAGGTCGCGAAGCTGTCGGGCGGCGAACGCGCGCGGCTGGCGCTGGCGCTGATTACCCGCGACGCACCGCATTTGCTGATCCTCGACGAACCAACCAATCACCTCGACGTCGACGCGCGCGAGGCGCTCGTACAGGCGCTGAACGGTTTCGACGGCGCGGTGGTGCTGGTCAGTCACGACCGCCACATGCTCGAACTCACCGCCGACCGGCTCGTGCTCGTCGATGACGGCACCGCGCGCGAATATGACGGCAGCATGGACGATTATGTCGACATGATCCTCGGCAAGGGTCCGCAGAAGGACCGCGTGTCGAAAGCCGACAAGAAGGAAGACCGCAAGGCTGCGGCCGCCGCGCGCGAAGCGGCGGCGAAGATCAAGAAGGACGTCAGCGACGCCGAGGCCGATCTCGCCAAATATGAGGTCGTGCTCTCGGCCATCGACCGCGCGATGTTCGATCCGCAGGGTGCTGCGAGCGAATATAAGGGACTGACGATGAGTGAATTGTCGCAGCGGCGCGGCAAGATCGTCGCTGCGCAGGAAGCCGCCGAGGCGCGCTGGGTGACGGCGAGCGAAGCGCTGGAGGCGTTTGAGAGCGCGGCCGCCTAGGTTATCTGTTCCTACTTCGTCACCCCGGACTTGATCCGGGGTCCAGACACCCAAAGCTGCCATGGATGCCGGATCCGTCCGGCATGGCGAATTGTTGTGGGCTCACCTGCATTGACTCCGCCACCCCAATCCATCATAATAGTTTCAATTGAAACTAGATGGGAATGCGACATGGCCGACCTTTTCGATAATCCGCTGGGCCTCGACGGCTTTGAATTCGTCGAATTTTCGGCGCCCGAAAAGGGCATTCTCGAACCCGTGTTCGAGGCGATGGGCTTCACGCTGATCGCGCGCCACCGTTCGAAGGACGTCCAGTTGTGGCGCCAGGGCGGCATCAATTTGATCGCCAATTACGAACCCAAATCGCCCGCGGCTTATTTCGCCGCCGAGCACGGCCCGTCGGCGTGCGGGATGGGCTGGCGCGTCCGCGATGCGGCGAAGGCGTACAGCGAAGCCGTCGCGCGCGGCGCCGAGCCGGTCGAGGTCAACCCCGGCCCGATGGAACTGCGCCTGCCCGCGATCCGCGGCATCGGCGGCTCGATCATCTATCTGATCGATCGCTATGGCGACGACCTCAGCATCTACGACATCGATTTCGTCTATGAAGAGGGCGTCGATCGCCACCCGGTGGGCGCGGGCATGCAGCTGATCGATCATCTGACGCACAATGTCTATGGCGGCCGCATGGCGCATTGGGCGGCATTCTACGAACGTATCGCGGGTTTCCGCGAGATTCGCTATTTCGACATCAAGGGCGAATATACCGGCCTGACCTCGAAGGCGATGACCGCCCCCGACGGCAAGATCCGCATCCCGCTCAATGAAGAGGGTGCGGGCGGCGGCGGCCAGATCGAGGAATATCTGCGCGCCTATAATGGCGAGGGTATCCAGCATATCGCGTTCAGCTGCGACGATCTCTACGCCGCGTGGGACAAGCTCAAGGCGCTCGGCAACCCCTTCGCCCCCGCGCCGCCGGCGACCTATTACGAGATGCTCGCCGACCGCCTGCCGGGCCATGGCGAGCCCGTCGAGGCGCTGCAATCGCGCGGCATCCTGCTCGACGGGTCGACGACCGAGGGCGACCCGCGCCTGCTGCTCCAGATTTTCGGCCAGACCGTGATCGGCCCCGTCTTCTTCGAATTCATCCAGCGCAAGAAGGATGAAGGCTTCGGCGAGGGCAATTTCACCGCGCTGTTCAAATCGATGGAAATGGACCAGATTCGCCGCGGTGCGCTGACCGTCGAGGAGCCTGCCGAATGACGAGCCCGATCAAACTCGGCGGCGTCCACCACGCCGCCTATCGCTGCAGGGATGCGAAGGAAACGGTCGATTGGTACGAGGCCATGCTCGGCATGACCTACACGACCGCCTTTGCCGAGGATCATGTGCCGTCGACCGGCGAATATGACCCGTACATGCACGTCTTCCTCGACGCGGGGAACGGCAACATCCTCGCCTTCTTCGAGCTGCCCAACCAGCCCGACATGGGCCGCGACGAGAATACGCCCAAATGGGTCCAGCATCTCGCGTTCAAGGTCGGCAGCTATGACGAGCTGGTCGCCGCGAAGGCGCATCTGACCGCGAACGGCGTCGACGTGCTCGGCCCGACGCACCACGGCATCTTCAAGTCGATCTATTTCTTCGACCCCAACGGCCACCGCGTCGAGCTGGCCTGCGACATCGGCACCGATGAGCAATATGCCGAGCTGAAACGCGTCGCACCGCTGATGCTCGAGGAATGGAGCCAGACCAAGAAGGCCCCGCGCCACGCCGACTGGCTGCACCAGGCGGCGAACGAGTAGGCATCGCGCATCCTTCTATCGTCATCCCGGACTTGATCCGGGATCCACCGCAGCGTTTGAAGTCGTGTGGACCCCGGATCAAGTCCGGGGTGACGAGAAACAGGGGGCTTTGTCCGCCCCTTCGTTGAACTATTTCCGGTCCAGCCCGATGCTCTCCAGCGTCGCGCCGCTGCACTTGTCGGCTTCCTTGCTCTCGCCGTCGCCCGACAGCGCGCCGATCGCGAGGAAACCCGCGACCACGGCGACGAGGAACGCGCCGGTCACCCAGATCAGATATTTGTCGATGAACGCCTTGATCGGCGCCCCGAACATTCGGAACAATATGCCGACGAGCATGAAGGAAAAGGCGCGGCTGGCGAGGCTCGCCCACAGGAAAGTCCAGAAACTCATGTGGATGAAGCCGGCGGTGATCGTCAGCAGCTTGAACGGGATCGGCGTCGCGCCCTTGATCAGGATGATCTCGGCGCCGAACTCGCGCAGGTAACAGGCGGCCGACGGGAAGGCGTCGGTGAGCCCGAGCGCGCCAAGCAGCGCGAGCCCGACGCTTTCATAGAGAAAAAAGCCGATCAAATAGCCGAGCATGCCGCCCGCGACCGACGCGAGCGTACAGATGATCGCGTAGCGAACCGCTTTTTTCGGGTTCGCAAGGCACATCAGCCCGAGCATCGGGTGCGGCGGGACCGGGAAAAAACTCGCCTCGACGAAGGAGACCAGCGCCAGCCAATATTCGGCGTGCGGATGCGCGGATTTCTCCATGGTCCAGTTATAAAGCCTCTGGATCATGGACTTGTTACGCGGTGTGGCGGTCATGCTGGTCCTTGCGGTGGCGACGTCGGCCCTCCTATGCCGCTCGCGCCGTGCGAAGTCGAGCCGAAGCCTGGCATGCCGTGACCGAAAAACGCCGGAACCGTCGGGGAACGGTTCCGGCGTTGCTCCCACCAGAGACGGGAGCAAGGGACCTCGTAGCGTCCGCGCTATCGGCGAAGGGTCACCGCCGCGAGATCATGATCGCGCTGGCCAGCGTCATCGGCGTGCCGGTCCGTTGGGCGGCAATGATCTCCTTGCCGGCTTCGCGGCCTCTCGAAAGCGCGCTCCGGAAGCAATGGCCGGTGGCCATTTCCCGCACGGTCGATTCGAATTCGGGCCGGACGTCACATACCGATCGCGCCGCGGCGCGCAGGCGGCTGTCGAGCCGCGCCCAGCCGGCATCGGTGTCGAGATTGAGGTCGGCATAGCTGACTTTGACCACCTCGATTTCACCTGCCGGTGCAGTCGCTACGATGGGCTGAGAAAATGCGGGTGCTGCGCCGAGCAGCAACAGGGGCAGAGCCATGAAGATACGCATCGAGTTACTCCCTTTCACCATGTCCCAGCCGAACGGCAGGCTGCGGATGCGACGGGAGTAGCGGGCGCGCATGTCGGCGGCCGTGAGAAGAGCGTCAATCCGGTATTAAAAATACGTCAAAATCCAGAATGTTGAAATTTACCGTTCGTCTGCCCGTCAAAAGAATGTTATTCCGTCTTCGGGAAAAACATACGGCCGCAATCCCTCGACCAAGGAGGTCGCGCCGTGAATTCTGCATTCGCAAAAAACGAGCGGCATATCGCCGCCGTGCCGCCGGTATTGCGGCTCCTTGGTGACTTCGCCGTCGAGCCGCCCGCCCTGTCCCCCACCAGTCGCAAGGCCCGCGCCCTTCTTGCCCGGCTCGTGCTTGCCGACGCGCCGCTTGCGCGCGACCGGCTGAGCGCGCTTCTCTGGAGCCGCCGCCCCGATGCACAGGCGCATGCCAGCCTCAGGCAATGTCTCGTCGAACTGAAGCCCTGGACGCGCGCATTGCCGCCGCTGCTGCACGCCGATCGCGAAACCGTCGCCATCGACCGCACACAAGTCATCGACGATATTTCGCTGCTTCACGCCGCGTGCGCGGTGGACGATGTCGCCGTGGTCCTGAACCGGCTGCCCGCGCACGATGTCGGGTTGCTGGCCGATCTCGACGGTATCGACGAAGCATGGGACGACTGGCTCGCGGTCGAGCGCACGCGTCAGGGCGAAGCGATCGTCCGCGAAGTGCTCGCGGTGGCGGAAAGGCGGCTGCAGGCGGGCGATGTCGAGGGGGCCCTCGCGGTGGCGGATAAGGTGACGCGCTTCGATCCGTGCAGCGAACATGCCGCGCGGCTGGTGATGAGCGCGCGCTGGGAAGCGGGCGACGGCGATGGCGTGCGCCACGCCTGGCAGCGGATCGAAGACGCGCTCGCACGCGGAATCGACGGCAAACCCTCGGTCGAAACCGCCGAACTATATCGACGCCTGGCGGCCCGGCCCTGTCCCCCTGACCTTCACCCGGTCGCCCACCCGGTCGCCCGCCCGGTCGCAGCGCCCGCGATGGCAGCCAATCCAACCGCCAGCCTGTCGCCGCGGCGCGCGCTGTTCCTCGGCATGGCCGCGCTGGCGCTCGCGCTGACGGGCGCGGATGCCCCGCGGTCGCGATCCGCGGTCGCTGCATTCGATACGCCGGTGGTCCGCGTCGAACCGATCGAGCAGCGCGGCAATGATCCGGTCGAGGACCGTTTTGCCGATGCGCTGGCCGGCGATTTCGCGCGCTTTGCCAAGGCGTCGGGGGGCGCGGTCCGGGTGCTCGACGGAAAGGTGGCGGGACGCGCGGGCGATTTCATCGTCCGCATCGCGATCGAGCGCGACGGCAGTCAGTTCGTCAGCGAGTCGCGGATTGTCGACAGTTTGAACGGATCGATCCTGTGGTCCAGCCGTTTCGCGGCGCCCGTCGACGACCTCAGCCGGCTGCGCGAACGGACCGCGCTCGCAGTTGCCGGACTGGTCAACTGCGCGCTGACGCTGAACGGCCGGAAAGACCTGTTGGCGGCCGATGCGGATCGACGATCGCTGATCTTTGCGGTCTGCGACGCGGACACGGCTTTCGACGGACCCCGCGCAATCCGGTTGATGGAGGAGCTGGTTCAGCGCTGGCCGGGGGATGCCGACACGCTGGGATTGCTGGCGCAGGTCCGCATCAAGCATCTCTCGCACGAGATGGATCCCGCCAAATGGAACGTGGGGCGCGCAAAAGCGATCGATGCGGCGCGCCGGGCGCTTGCGATCGATCCCGACAATGTCCCCGCGCTGACCGCGCTGTCGCAGACGGGCGGTAGCGAATTGTTCATGGTCGAGGCCCTGCCTCTTGTTGACCGCGCGCTTGCGATCGATCCCGAATATCCGGCCGCATTGATGACGAATGCGGTGGGACTGTTCCAGGCCGGCTATGTTCAAGCCGGTGTCGGCCCGGCGCAGCGCGCCGCGCGCGCGGACCCGACGTCGATCTACAAGGCATTGGGGGTGGTCCGGCGTTATGGGGCGGCCGGGAAGATGCAGGATGCGATGAAGCAGTTCGCCGAAGTGGAGGCAATCTGGCCGGGGCATCCCGATCTTGCCGAACATCGCCGCCGTCTCGCGGTCGAACGCGGCCGGGACGCGGCGGCCGAAGTCTATCGCGGCGCAACGGCCGGGGAGCAGCGTGAATTCGATATGCTGCTCCTCCATCAATTTGCCGACCCTTCGATCGGATCGCGCGAGGTCGACGCCGCCGCCGAAGCCGAATTCGCGCGCTACCCTTCGTCGGCCTATGCACTGGCTGCGCATTTTGCGCGGCTCGGCGACCAGCCGAAGGCGCTTTCGTGGCTCGCGCGCGCGCCGATACGCAAAACCGACGGCCAATGGTCGCTTCTCTATTGGCCATCGGTCGCTCCGCTCCGGCGCGATCCGCAGTTTTTTGCCAAGCTGGCGCGGATCGGGCTGGTCGATTTCTGGCGGCGCCAGGGGCGCTGGCCCGACTTCTGCAACGAGCCCGGACTGCGTTACGATTGCAAAAGCGAAGCCGAGCGGCTGGTGCGCCTCGGCCGCGCCGTCAGTGGCGGAAGTGGCGCATCCCGGTAAACACCATCGCGAGGCCGGCCTCGTTCGCCGCCGCGATCACTTCGTCGTCGCGGATCGAGCCGCCCGGCTGGATCACGCAGGTCGCGCCCGCCTCGACCGCGGCGAGCAGGCCGTCGGCGAAGGGGAAGAAGGCGTCGCTCGCGACCGCGCTGCCGACGGTGCGGGCTTCGGCCCAACCATGCGATTCAGCGGCTTCGCGCGCCTTCACCGCGGCGATGCGCGCGCTGTCGCGGCGGTTCATCTGCCCTGCGCCAATGCCCGCGGTCGAGCCGCCCTTGGCATAGACGATCGCATTCGACTTCACATGTTTGGCGATCGTCCACGCGAACAGCGCGTCGGCGAGTTCTTCGTCGGTCGGCGCGCGGTCGGTGACGACTTTCAAGTCGGCGCGGGTGATGCGGCCATTGTCGCGGCTCTGCGCGAGCCAGCCGCCGGCGATCGTCTTGAGCATCAGTCCGCCGCGCGCCGGATCGGGCAGTTCGCCGGTCAGCAGCAGGCGGAGGTTCTTCTTTTTCGCGAACACCGCGCGCGCGTCGGCGTCGGCGTCGGGGGCGCAGACGACTTCGGTAAAGATGCCGCTGATCGCTTCGGCGGTCGCGCCGTCGAGCGGCCGGTTCACCGCGATGATGCCGCCGAACGCCGAGACATCGTCGCACTTCAGCGCCGCGTCATAGGCTTCGGCGATCGTCGCGGCGGTCGCGACGCCGCACGGGTTCGCGTGCTTGACGATGACGCAGGTCGGGTCGGCCTCGCGGAATTCGGCGACGAGTTCGAGCGCGGCGTCGGCGTCGTTGATATTATTGTAGCTGAGTTCCTTGCCCTGCACCTGTTCGGCCTGCGCGATGCCGCGCGCGGCGGGGCCGGCGGGCAGATAGAGTGCGGCCTTCTGGTGCGGGTTTTCGCCATAGCGGAGTTCGGCCGACAGCTTCGCGGTGAGCGGCAGCGTGTCGGGGAAGAATTTGCCCTGGTCGGCGAAGGCGAACCATTGCGCGATCATGCTGTCATAGGTCGCGGTGTGCGCGAAGGCGGTCGCGGCGAGGCGCTTGCGCAAGCCGAGGGTGGTGGCGCCGTTGTTGGCGTCCATCTCTTCGATGACTGCGGCATAATCTTCAGGCTCGGTGACGATGCCGACGAAGGCGTGATTTTTTGCCGACGAGCGCACCATCGCGGGGCCGCCGATGTCGATATTCTCGATGATCGTGTCGCGGTCGGCGCCGCTCATCACGGTCTGAAGGAAGGGGTAGAGGTTGACGACGACGAGGTCGATCGCGCCGATGCCATGTTCCTCCATCGACGCGACATGCGCCGCGTCGTCGCGCACCGCGAGGATGCCGCCGTGGACGGTCGGGTGCAGCGTCTTGACGCGGCCGTCCATCATCTCGGGAAAGCCGGTGAGGTCGGAGACGTCGAGGACATTGTGCCCCGCTTCGCGCAATGCCTTCGCGGTGCCGCCGGTCGATACGAGTTCGACGCCGTGACGGACAAGCGCGGCGGCAAGATCGGCGAGCCCCGCCTTGTCGCTGACGGACAGGAGGGCGCGGCGGACGGGAATCAGGTCGGTCATGGGGGAGGGCCTCGGCTGGCGATGGGATGACGCGGCCCCCCTAGGCGCGTCGTCCCTTAAGAGCAAGTACACGTCGCCCCCGCGAAGGCGGGGGCCGCTGGCAGCCTTGTGCAAGGCCGATGGCGGCCCCCGCCTTCGCGGGGGCGACGATTATCTTACAGCCCCAGCGCGGTCGCAATCTGGTCCCAGCGCACCAGTTTGAAATTCTGCGCCTTCGGGGCGTTGTCGCCGTCTTGCGCGAGGAAGATGCCGTCGGGGTAGGCCGGACCGAAATTCCCCGCGACCGCCTCGATCCCGTCGGTCTCGCTCGTCGCGCCGAACGCGCCCGCAGCCACGGCAAAGCGGCCGACATATTCTATCCCGGGCAGGCGGAAGACCGCATAGGCGTTATCGCCCTGGCTCGACACGAGCAGGTAGCGCTGGCCCTTGTGATCGATCGTCGCGAGCCCTTCGACGTCGGCGACGAGGCGCTGGTTGTCGACCGGCGCGACCATGCGCGCGGTGGCCGTCTTGCCATTGGGCTTCAACTCCCACACGCCGGCGTCTTCCTCACCGACATAAAGCGTATCGCCGTCGAAGACGCAGCCTTCGGACTGGGTCGGGATCTTATATTCCCATTCGGTCGTGAAGTTCGGCGTGCCGTCGACCGCCAGCGTGCCGACGCGCACCGTGCCATCCTTGATGATCAGCGCCGCGGTGAGCGGTGCGCCGGGCGCGGTCTTCTTGAGGCACAGGCCATAGGCTTCGCCGGTGCCCGCCGCGGCGCGGCCGAGCGCGACGATCGCCGGCTTGTCGGCGTCGAGGCGGAACACCGCGAGATGGGCGTTCACCCCGTCGTTGCGGTCGCTCGCGACGATGATGTTGCCCGCGACGTCGACATTGTTGACGAGACCCGCCTGCGTGAAGGCGATGTCCTTGCCGGTCAGGTCATAGACATGCAGCCCGGCCTTCTTGTCGGTTGCGACGATCAGTGCGCGGTTCGGATTGGCGGGATCGACCCAGATTGCCGGATCGTCGGCGGCGTCGGCCTTGCCTGTGCCGACGGGCGCAGTTTCGCCGCTCGCGGTCACCTGTACCGGGGGCAGGCCAGTGATGACGGGCGCGCTCGCGGCGCAACCGCCGAGCGCCGATGCAAAAGCCAGCGAAGTCAGCAGCTTTCCTTTGCCGATGGTGGCCATGATGATTCCCCCGTTCCCGATTGCGCAAAAAATGCGGCTCGCGCGCCCCGTCCCAGCAAAGTTGGGCGGCGTCAATATGACAATATTTCCGTCACTTAACTGTCATCGACACGTCACACGGCTCGCCGCAAACTGTCACACGCCCCCCCTAGAGGCCCGGCAACCACAAAGGGGGGTCTGTTACCATGATTCGAACTTTCAGCCTGCATTCCGCCGCCGCGCTCGCGCTTGCCACGGCTCTCCTCTCCGCTCCGGCGACGGCGCAGGATGCCCCGATCCCGGCCGAAGACCGCGGCGATGGCACGATCACCACGTCGCAGGACATCGTCGTCCTCGGCAGCGTCGGTTATCGGGGGCGCAGCGACGAGGCCGAACCCGTGCTGTCGTATGACAGCGAATTCTTCCAGCGCTTCGAACCGCTGACCGCGGGTGACGCGCTGAAGCGCGTGCCGTCGGTGACTTTCCTGTCGGACGTCATCGAAAGCGATGGCGCGCGCCTCCGCGGCCTGCCGCCGGGTTATACGCAAATCCTGATCAACGGCGAAAAGGTGCCGGGGTCGAATGCCGATCGCAGCTTCTTCCTCGATCGTATCCCCGCCGAGCTGATCGACCGCGTCGAAATCGTTCGTTCGTCTTCGGCGCGCCGCACCGGCGACGCGATCGCGGGCACGCTCAATATCAAGCTGCGCGACGGTTATGAGCTCGACGGCGGCTATTTGCGCGCGGGCGGCCTCTATTATGACGACAAGGAACTCGAACCGAGCGTCGGCGGCGTGTTCGGCGGCGCGCTCGGGCCTGGCCGCTTCCTGATCGGGGGCAATTTCCAGGGCCGCCACAACCCGAAAAAGAAATATTCGCTGCGCTACAGCGACTCGCCCGAGAATAACCCCGACTTCGCGACCGACGATTTCGAAAATCGCGAGGACCAGCGCGACACCCGCGACGGCAAGGATTATTCGTTCAACGCGACCTATGACATCAAAGGCGACACGACCGATTTCTCGGTCAACGGCTTCTATGTCCACACCGATCGTACCGAGGATGAGCGCAGCTTCGAATATAATCATCCGACGAACGTCAACGGTCCGATCCGTGCGACACCGCCGGGCAATCTGACCGTCGACAACGCCAATGTCGCCAAGATCAATCAGGATAATTACAGCGTCAACGGCAAGCTCGCGCACCGCTGGTCGGCGGGCGAGACCAGCCTGAAGATCGGCTATGCCTATTTCGACGAAGACCGGTTCGAAACCGAATATGAGGTCGAGTTCGATCGCGCGCTGCCGCGCTTCACCGGCGATCAGACGCGCAGCGCCATCACCGACAAGGAATTTTCGGTGCGGCTCGAGCATGAGGTCGACCTCGGCGAAACCGCCAAGCTGGTGTTCGGCGGCCTGTGGCAGGACAAGGATCGTGACTCCTCGATCACGGAGGCGCCGCGTGACCGGTTCAATCTGACCGCCGCAAACCGCCAGGGCTATGATCAGTTCACGCGCAACCCGACCGAGTTCGTCCGCACCT
Organism: Sphingopyxis sp. 22461; assembly: GCF_052044915.1. Lineage (NCBI taxonomy): Bacteria > Pseudomonadati > Pseudomonadota > Alphaproteobacteria > Sphingomonadales > Sphingopyxidaceae > Sphingopyxis > Sphingopyxis sp. 22461. The sequence continues at coordinate 291,660 of NZ_JBQENY010000004.1, read as the reverse complement.
TCGGCGCCTTCGTGCCCGCGCTCGGCGGAATCAATACAATCCAGGAAAAGCGCCTCGACGGCTTCGTGCTGGTCGAGGGCGACATGCCCGGGGTAAAGTGGGAAGCCGGTGTCCGTTATGAAACGACCGATCTCACGATCGACGATTTCACCGTGCCTGCCGCGCTGCAGCGCACGACGAACAATTATGAGAAGCTGCTCCCTTCGGCGTCGATCAAGGTCGACGTCGGCGCGCGCGGCCGCATCACTGCCTCGACGGCGCGTACCAGCCGCCGCCCCGAGTTCAACTATCTCTCGCCGGTGACTTTGACGGAGGAGCTCGGCGACAACAGCCTCGTCGGCAATCCGCTGCTCGACCCCGAAACCTCCTGGGGCTTTGATCTTGGCTATGAACAGCGTGTTGGCCGCTCGGGTATCGTGGGGGTCAACCTCTTCTACCGCAAGGTCAACGACCTGATCGAGCTAGCCAACATCGGCGCAATTCCGGGCAGCTCGACCACTTTCCTTTACCAGCCGCAGAATATCGGCGACGGCAAGGTCTGGGGCGTCGAATTCGACCTGTCGAGCGACCTTGGTTTTATCGGGCTGCCCGACACCGGCGTCTTCGGCAACGTGTCGTGGCTCGACAGCAAGATCGACGACGAATTCGGCGAGCGCCGCTTCAACGGTCAGAGCAAATATGTCTATAATTTCGGCGTGATCCAGGACATTCCCTCGGTCGGCGCGGCGTTCGGTGCGACCTATCGCAAGCAGGGCGGAGCGTTCGGCCGCACGGTCGGCGAGGAAGTCTTCACCAGCTATGGCGCCGACCTGGAAGTCTTCGTCGAAAAGCGCTTCGGCAAGAGCTTCACGATCCGCGCGGTGGGGTCGAACCTGCTCAACGGTGCGAAGCGCGAGACGTTCAACAAATTTGCGGAGACCGGTGACCAGATCACCCGCGATTTCGACGAATATGAAGTCGAAAGCGAAAAGGCGGGTCCCGTCTTCCAGCTGATGGCGCGTTACGCCTTTTAACGCGCTGGGTTGCGGCGGCGGGCAGTCCCTTGCCCGCCGCCGTCAGCCGATATGCTTGAAGATCCAGCCGATGCTGGCGCCGCCCGCGGGCGCGGTGCCGGTGACGACGAGCTGCTCGGTCGGGTGCGGCCGGCCTTCGCCGTCGACCCACAGGCTTTGCTCGATGTCGAGCCCGCCTTCGGAGGTGCGGAACTGCCACAGCGGACCGCCGTTGATGCGCAGCAGTGCCCCCAATTTGTCAGCGGTGAGGCTCGCCGAAATATGCGCGCCGAGGTGGAAGCGCAGCGTGAACCCCTTGTCGCCCTTGCGCCGCGTGCGCGGGGCGGGGAGGAGCATGTCCTCGCCGCGCAGCTCGCGCCCGTTCGGCGACAGTATCAGGAGGCGGCGGTGAATCAGCCCGTGGCGGCGCGCATAGCCGTCGTGGCTCATCTCGACGCGGCTGCCCTGCGGCGTCTCGCGCCGGTCGAGCTCGACTTCGGTCACCCCCTTGCCGAGCGACCCGTTCGCGAGGATCGCGGTCGAATTGCTGTCGCCCAGCGTCAGGGTCGAATGCGCCGCGGTGGTGCGCAGCCCGCGCGCGAGGTCGGCGGGGATCGTCGCGCCGGTCAGCGCGGCGCCGCCGCAATTGACGACGATCCGCTCGGCGCCGTCGCTGAGTTCGAAGGCGAGGGTCGAGGCGCAGCCCGCTTCGGTCACGCGGGCAATGGGGGGCGGTGCCGCGTCGGCGAGCAGCACGACCTTGTTCGCGACGAGCCGCTGATAACCCCAGTCGCGCGCCTGCTTCAGCGGCCGCGTGCGCACGCCGCTGGCATCGACGATCGCCTGGATGGTGGCGGCCGATGTCGCGCCGCTGCCCTGCCAGCTGCCCATGCCGCCGTCGCTGTGGGTGAGGCCGAGCAGCGCCGGGACCGCGCGCGCGAGCACTTCCTGGATGAAGGGCGGCACCTCCATGCGGCGCATGTCGTATATTTTCGCGAGCATCGACAGCGCCATGACCGCGTCGAGCTGCGCCTGCGGCGAGCGCGAGATATTGCCGCCGTCGGCGTAGAAGCTCGTCTCGAGCACCTTGCGCAGCCCGGCCTCGCCGAATATCTGCCGCGGTTCGCCGCCGGGCATCAGCAGCGACGCGGCGACGATCCCGACCCATGCGACCATCTGCCCGGTGCCGGGGCGCGTCTTGTCGGCGACGCGGTCGAGGTGGCGCGCCGCGCGCGCGAGATGGTTGAGCACCGCCGAGCGATAGACAAGATCGCTCGACGACAGGATCAAAGGCGCGTGCGCGGCCCAGAACAGGATGCGCCAGGCGCTGTTGTCGGCTTTCCACGCGGGTTCGCTCACCGTCTCGCCATGCGTGCCGAGCCAGTGCCGGACGACCGCCTCGGCGATCGGCGCGCCGTCGGCGCGCGAGCCGGTGGCGGCGAGGTCGCGCAGCCAGGCGAAGCTGTGGAGATAGTCGGCAAAGGTCGGCGCGACGTTCAGCGCGGCGAAGTCGAGCTCGCCGAGTGGCAGCTTGAGCCCACGATGCAGGAAATGGCCCGCGCGGATCGCGGTGCCGGCGCGCGTGTCGCCGGGAACCGGGTCGGCCGGCACGCCGAGCAGCTTCAGCGGGAAGCGCCCCTTCAGGCGGAAAGCATGGAGCGGCGTGCGCCAGGTCAGGCGCGTGATCGCATTGGCGACGCGGTCGCCGAGCGAGAGCCCCTTGTCGGCGGGAAGGCGGATCAGGCGCTTGCCGGGTTCGATCGTGTCATCGACGGCGTCGGCGGCGGCGCCCTCCGGTTCATCTTCTGGAGCGGTCACCGGTCTTGCCATGGTCAGGCGCCGCCGCGCAGCCGCCGGATATTGTCGGCATAGGCGTCGGGGCCGCCCTTGAAGGTCGCGGTGCCCGCAACGAGCACGTCGGCGCCCGCGGCGATCGCGAGCGGGGCGGTGCCCGCATCGATTCCGCCATCGACCTCCAGCCGGATGTCGCGGCCCGATTTGTCGATCATCTTTCGGACCGCCTCGATCTTCCTCAGCTGGCTCGAAATGAAGCTCTGGCCGCCGAAGCCCGGATTGACGCTCATGATCAGGACCAGGTCGATGTCGTCGATCAGATAGTCGAGCATCTTCGCCGGGGTCGCGGGGTTGAGCGACACGCCCGCCTGCTTGCCGAGCGACTTGATGTGCTGGACGGTGCGGTGGATGTGCGGCCCCGCTTCGGGATGGACGGTGATGATGTCGGCGCCCGCCGCGGCAAAGGCGTCGAGGAAATGGTCGACCGGCGAGATCATCAGATGGACGTCGAAGGGCAAGGTCGAGTGCGGGCGCAAGGCCTTCACCACCGCCGGGCCGATCGTCAGATTGGGGACATAATGGCCGTCCATGACGTCGATATGGACCCAGTCGGCACCCGCGGTCTCGATCGCGCGCACTTCCTCGCCCAGCCGCGCAAAATCGGCGCTGAGGATCGACGGGGCAATGCGGACGGGCGTGGTGGCGGCGGTCATAGAAACCGGCCTTAACCATCTAGCGAGTCGGGGGCAAGCGGGGCGGGGCGGCTATTGGCAGCTATCCCCAAATAATGTCGCGCGACGCTATCGCCAGCGCCAGCCGCCCTCGGTCTTGGCGCGATAGATCGGCATCGGGGCGAGCCCCGCGAGGACGACGAGGATGGTCATCAGAACGGGCTGGCCCCGGAAGAGCCAGGCGAGGCCGGCGATCATCGCGATATGAAGCGCGAGGAAGAACCAGCCTTCCCACACGAGCGGCAGGCCGGTGCCATAGCCGTGGCGCTTGGCACGAAACCAGGGGCTCTTTCGCATGAACAGGTGGAGCATGATCAGCTTTCCTCTTTCGGCGGCCGTCCGCGTCTGGCGGGAACCGGCGGTTTAACGCTCATCCCGCGCCGCGCCAGCGCCTCGCGCAGCAGTATCTCGATTTCGGCATTGGCGCTGCGCAGTTCGTCCGCCGCCAGCCGCTCGATCGCCGCATAGAGCGCGGGATCGAGGCGGAGGGCAAAGGCTTTTTTGGACTGCGTCGGCATTGGAACAAACCTCTATCCCCGTTCGCATCGAGCGAAGTCGAGATGCCGGGAGGTCGTGTACCCACGATGGGTGTCTCGACTTCGCTCGACACGAACGGGATTTTTACGTCAGTAAAGCGAACCGGCATTCACGACCGGCTGCGTGTCGCGTTCGCCGCACAGCACGACCATCAGGTTCGACACCATCACCGCCTTGCGCTCGTCGTCGAGGTCGACGACGCCCTTTTCGGACAATTGGGTCAGCGCCATCTCGACCATCGTCACCGCGCCTTCGACCAGCTTCTTGCGCGCCGCGATCACCGCCTCGGCCTGCTGACGGCGGAGCATCGCGCCGGCGATTTCCTGCGCATAGGCGAGGTGGGTGAGGCCGCATTCGTCGACGGTGATCCCCGCGACGCTCAGCCGCTCGATCAGCGCCTTGCGCAGCTCGACCCCGACCTCGTCGTGGTTGCCGCGCAGCGTGACTTCCTGATGCTCGATGTCGTCATAGGGGTAGCGCGAGCCGATCGAGCGCACCGCGGCCTCGATCTGCGCCATCACGAATTCCTTGTAATCGTCGACGTCGAACAAAGCCTGCGCGGTGTCGGTGACGCGCCACACGACCTGCGCCGCCATCTCGATCGGATTGCCGCGGAGGTCGTTGACCTTGATCTTGTCCGAAATCACGTTGTTCGCGCGCACCGCGATCTTCTTGCGCGTCAGCCAGGGGAGCACCCAGCGCAGCCCTTCCTCGCGGTCGGTGCCCTTGTACGCGCCGAACAGCTGGATCGCCGCGGCCTCGTTCGGGTTGATGAGGTAGAAGCCGCACAGGATCAGCAGGCCCACGACCGCCGAGGCGACAACGATGATCCATTTCCACGCGACCATATATTCAGCATTGGCGTTGGTGATCCCCGCCCAGGCGGCGACGCCCAGCAGCAGCAGCCAGATGAACAGCATCAGATAGCCGCTCTGCGTAGCGGCGCGTGTCTCGCGGCTGCGGTTCAGCGCGGGAGTCCCTGTTTCGACCATTTTGCCCTCCGAATCATTCGATATAAAGATGATATCATATTTATATCGAATCGGGTGGAGGTCAATCGGGATTCGAGCGAACAGACGCTCATGTCGGTTTCGCTGCGGCAAGCTGGCACAGCGGCCGGAGTTGGGTTCGATCGTGTTCAGACCGGGATGTGTGGCAATCGGTGTGGTTGCCCATGGCGGCCGGCTGCGGCAGCATCGAAGCATACTCAAGTTCGGACTTCAAAACTGACGCGCTCGTGCGCGAAGGAGGACAGATGCTCCAGGGCAAAAAACTGGTTCAATCCATGTTCGCGCGGAGCGGCTACAGGATTGTAAGATCAGAATCCGGCATGCGGTATCGGCCGACCGCAGCCGACGCGCGCCACTCTGCCAGCTTGCTCGATGAGATACTTCCCGTGGTGCAGCACAATGCGCTGACCGGAGAATGGCCGACACCGGCATTTCTTGAGGATTATTTCGATGCCAGCCGCCTTGCGATGGCCCGCCTTCTGCTCGATCAATGCGACGCCGAAGACGTCGAAATCGCGGGCAAGCGCGTTCTGGACATCGGGTGCCACGCAGGGAGCCTGCTGCGCCTCATGCACGCCAGATACCCGGAAGCCTCGCTCTTCGGATGCGACATCAGCGATGTGAAGCTCGCGATGGCCAAACGCGCCTGCCCGGACGCCGAACTCTTCTTCAGCGCGCTTTCGGACCTTCCCCGGTCATCGCGCTACGACGTGGTGTTCCTGATGGAAGTGCTTGAGCACACGGTCGATCCCGAAGCCGTTGTCCGGCGCCTGCTCGATATTGTGTCCGCTGCCGGGACGCTCATATTGACGGTTCCCGATGGGCGGAAGGATCAATTCCCCGCCAAGGAATATCATGCGGAGTTTGATTCCTACGCGGGCCACATCAACTTCTGGAGTCCGGAGAGCTGGCGCTATTTCCTTATGCGGACCGCTCCCGAGTGGAAACTTCGTACAGGAACGCTGCCGACCGGACATTTGTTCGCAGCGCTAAGCATGAAGAATAAGGTGAATTAGGATAAACAAAGGGGGCGAAATCGCCCCCTTTGCCTCCCCGGTATCGTTCGCTTATTCGGTTGGGAAACCGCGCTTTTTCAACAGCGCCTTCACGTCGGGATCGCGGCCGCGGAAGGCGCGATAGGCTTCGGCGCGGTCGGTTTCGTTGCCGGTCATCAGCAGGATGGTGCGGAACTTGTCGGCAACGCCGCGGTCCCACGGGCCGCCGGCTTCGGTGAAGGCGGCCCAGGTGTCCGCGTCCATCGTTTCGGACCAAAGATAGCTGTAATAGCCCGCCGAATAGGCGTCCGAGCTGAACAGATGGCCGAACTGCGGCAAGCGGTGCCGCATCACCAGTTCCTTCGGCATGCCGATTTCGGCGAGCGTCTCGCGCTCGAACTTGTCGACGTCGGTCGGCGGCGTCTTGCGGTCGTGCAGCTTCATGTCGACGATCGCGCTCGACAGATACTCGACCGTCGAAAAGCCCTGGTTGAACTTGTCGGAGGCGAGGATCTTGTCGACCAGCGCCTGCGGCATCGGCTCACCCGTCTTGTAGTGCGTCGCATATTTCGACAGCACTTCGGGGGTCATCAGCCAATTCTCGTTCACCTGGCTCGGATATTCGACGAAGTCGCGCGGCACCCCGGCGAGCGCGGGATAATAGATGTGCTGCAGCAGATAATGGATGCCGTGGCCGAATTCGTGGAACAGCGTCGTCGCATCGTCGAGGCTGATCAGCGTCGGCTCGCCCTTCGCGGCTTCGGTGAAATTATTGTTGTTCGACGCAAGGACGTTGCGTTCGCCGCCGAGCGTCTGCTGGCTGCGATAGGTCGTCATCCACGCGCCCGAGCGCTTCCCGTCGCGCGCGAAATTGTCGAGATAGAAGACCCCGACATTCTCGTTCGTCTTGAGATTATAAACCTCGAAGGTGCGGACCTTGGGATCGAAGACCGGGATCGTGCCGGTGTTCTCGCGGAAGCCGAGGTCGTAGAGCTGGCCCGCCGACCAGAACATCGCGTCGCGCAGCTTGTCGAGCTGGAGGTACGGCTTCACCTCGCTTTCATCGAGGTCGTATTTCGCCTTGCGGACCTTTTCCGAATAGAAGCGATAATCCCACGGTTCGATGGTGATCTTCGGACCCTTGCCGGCCTTGGCTTCGGCGTCGGCGATCGCCTGCATGTCGGCGACCTCTTCCTTCACGCGCGCGACCGCGGCGGGCCAGACCTTCATCATCAGGCCCATCGCGGCTTCGGGCGTTTTCGCCATCGTGTCGGCCATGCGGTAATGCGCGTGGGTCGGGAAGCCGAGCAGTTCGGCGCGCTGCTGGCGCAGCTTCAATATCTCGACGATCGTCGCATTGGTGTCGTTCGCGTCGCCATTGTCGCCGCGGCTGATAAACGCCTTGTAGACGCGCTCGCGAAGCGCACGGTTGGTCGCGCCCTGCATCACCGGCTGCGCCGACGAGCGGGTGTTCTTGATCGCCCACTGGCCGGGCTTGCCATTGGCTTCGGCCGCCGCGGCGAGCGAGGCGACGAAGCCGGGCTCGAGACCCGCAAGCTCGGCCTTGTCGGTGACAAAGGTGTAGAGCTTTTCATCGCCGAGCAGCTTCGACGAGAAGGCCGAGAACAGGCCTTCGAGCTTCGAGTTCATCGCAACCAGCTTCGTCTTGTCGGCGGGCGACAGGTTCGCGCCGTCGCGGACCATTTCGTCATAGCTGCGTTCGACGATGCGGATCTGCTGCGCGTTGAGGCCGCTGTTGTTCCGCTTATCGTACACCGCCTTGTAGCGTGCGAAGAGCTTCGGCTCGAGGAACAGCTCGGTGTAGAAGGTGGTGAGCTTGGGGCTCCATTCGGCGTCGATGTCCTCGACGCGGTCGTTCGACTTGTTCGACGTCTGCACGCCCCACAGCGCGAAGAGGCGATCCATCGTGTCGCCCGCGAGCATCATCGGGACGTGCGTGTTCTCGAACGTCGGCGCCGCGGGATTGTCGATCACCGCCTGCACCTGCGCCTTGGTTTCGGCCATGCCCTTCACGAAGGCGTCGGGGAACAGCTCGGGATCCATCTTGTCCCACGGCGGCACCCCTTCGAACGGGCCGGTCCACGGCGCGAGCATCGGGTTCTGGCCCACGGGCGTGGCGGGGACCAGCTTCGTGGCGGCGGTCGGTTCGGCGGCGGTTGCGGTGGTCATCTGGCTATAACCCACGATCATCGCGGTGGATGCAAGCATCATCGACAAATGACGGGCAAAAGGCTGCGCGGTGCGCGACATCGATAAATCTCCCCGGAGGATAAGGTTTCGAACGAAACCATGTCGGGGGCCGCCTTAACCTTATATGACAGCGGGGTGCAAGCCGCCTAGGCGCCAAAATCCCGCTGGATCAGGCCAGGCACGTCGACGCGGAAGCTGAACACGCCGCCCGCGTGCGGCTGCTTCGCGCGCTCTTCGTCGGACAGGTTCTTGCCCGCGCTGGTGACGAAGGCGGTCTGGAGGTCGGGCCCACCGAACGCAATCATCGTCGGACGCTGGACGGGCAGATCGACGGTCTGGAGCAATTCGCCCGCGGGCGAGAGGCGCACGACGCGCCAGCCGTCCCACAGCGCCGACCAGTAACAGCCCTCGGCATCGACCGCGGCGCCGTCGGGGCGGCCGTTTCCGAACTCGAACTGGTGGAAGATGCGGCCGTTGCTCAGCGTGCCCGCGGCCGGGTCGACATCATAGGCGCGGATCGCATGCGTCGGCGTGTCGGCGTGGTAGAAGGTGCGGCCGTCGGGGCTGAAGGCTGCGCCGTTGCTCGTCGTCAGCCGTCCGAAGATTTCGGTCAGCGAGCCATCGGGATCGAGCCGGTAGAGCGTGGCCGTGGGGTTCGCCTTGTCGCTCGTCAGGCTGCCGACCCACAGCCGCCCCGCGGCGTCGACACGGCCATCGTTGAAGCGCTGTTCGGGTTTGTCGGCGAGCACCGCTGGCCCGAACGGACGCGGTGCGGCACCCCACCCGTCGATCAGCGCGCAGCCATTTTCGAGCGCCGCGACCAGCCCGCCGCGCGCCCGCGGCGCGATGCACCCGACCTGCTCGGTAAGCTCCATCACCTCGTCGGCGCCGCTTGCTGGATCGGTGCGATGGATTTTGCGGCCGTCGATATCGACCCAATAGAGGCGAGCTTCGGTGGCATGCCAGAAGGGCGATTCGCCAAGCAGCGCGCCGGCATCGAGAAGCAGTGGGACCATGGAGCGGGTCTTAGCGCGGCCCGCCGATGCTGCCCAGCGGCTGCAAACCTATTCGCTGTGCTGGATGCAGCCGCCGCGTAATTTTCCTTCGTCATCCCGGAGGAAAGGCAGGGCGACGAAAGAGTCTCATGCCGTAGCGTCTTTCTACTTGACGTGGACGTAAACGTAAGGTCTTTTGAGCGGGAAAGATGCGGCCGACTCCCCGCTTGCGTTCGGCTGTTCTCAGGGAAAGGAACCATATGTCGCTCGATAATCTATCGCGCTCCGCCTACTCCGAAGATCATGAGGCGTTCCGTTCGACCGTGCGCCAGTTCCTCGAAAAGGAAGTCGCGCCCAATGCGGCGAAATGGGCCGAGGATGGCATCGTGCCCAAGGACATCTGGCCCAAGGCGGGCGAGCTCGGCATGCTGTGCCCGACGGTGCCCGAGGCATATGGCGGGCTCGGCCTCGACTTCGGCTATAATGCGGTCGTCGACGAAGAAAGCGCCTATTATGGCCGCGCCACGACGGGCTTCTCGCTCCAGTCGGACATCGTCACCAGCTATATCGTCAAATATGGCAGCGAGGAGCAGAAGAAGCACTGGCTGCCCAGGATGGTGTCGGGCGAGGTGATCACCGCGATCGCGATGACCGAACCGGGCACCGGCAGCGACCTTCAGGGGATGCGCACGACCGCGAAAAAGGATGGCAATCATTATGTCATCAACGGGTCGAAGACGTACATCACCAACGGCCAGAACGCCGACCTCATCCTCGTCTGCGTCAAGACCGACACCGAGGTCCAGCCGGCGTGGAAGGGCGTGTCGATCGTCCTCGTCGAAGCCGACCGCGAAGGCTATGAGCGCGGCCGCAACCTCGACAAGATCGGGCAGGACGAGGCCGATACGTCGGAAATGTTCTTCAACGACGTGCGCGTCCCGATCACCAACTGCCTCGGCGAAGAGGGGCAAGGCTTCATCTATCTGATGAGCGAGCTTCCGCAGGAGCGCCTGTCGATCGCGGTGAGCGCGCAGGCATCGGCGCAGCGTGCGTTCGACGATACGGTCGAATTCACCCGCGACCGCAAGGCGTTCGGCAAGCCGATCCTCGATTTCCAGAACACGCGCTTCGTGCTCGCCGATCTCAAGGCCAAGCTGCAGGTCGGCTGGGCGCACCTCGACTGGGCGCTGAACCGTCACATGAAGAAGGAACTGACCCCCGAGGAAGGCGCCGCGGCGAAGCTGTGGCACACCGACCTTCAATGGGAAGTCATGGACAAATGCCTCCAGCTCCACGGCGGCGCGGGCTATATGAACGAATATCCGATCGCCCGCGCCTGGCGCGCCGCGCGCGTCACCCGCATCTTTGGCGGTACGAACGAGATCATGAAGGAATTGATCGGGCGCAAGCTCTGACGAACAATCTCTCTCCCCTTGCGGGAGAGAAAGACTTGGCTTGGCGGCGTGCCGCCTAGCAAGTCTTGAGAGGGGGCCTTACCTCGGCGCCGTAACGCGACCCCTCTCCCAGCTCCGCCCCGGATCAAGTCCGGGGCTCCACATCCCTCTCCCGCAAGGGGAGAGGAAGAAGGTGAAAGGAATTCTCCCATGGCTACTGCTTATATCGTCGACGCCGTCCGCACCGCGGGCGGCAAGCGCGGCGGCCGGCTCGCGGGCGTCCATCCCGTCGACCTCGGCGCCGCGGTGTTCGACGCGATCGCCGACCGCAATGATTTCGACACCAAGGCGATCGACGACGTCATCACGGGCTGCGTCAGCCAGGGCGGCCAGCAGACGATGGATCTCGGCCGCAACGCCGTGCTCGCCTCGAACCTCCCCGACTCGATCCCCGCGGTGACGATCGACCGCCAGTGCGGCTCGTCGCAGCAGGCGATCCAGTTCGCCGCGCAGGCGGTGATGTCGGGAACGCAGGACATCGTGCTCGCGAGCGGGATCGAAAGCATGACGCGCGTGCCGATGGGCACCGTCGCGACCCTGTTCATCAAGGAAGGGCTCGGCCACTACAAATCCGAGCGGCTCGAGGAAAAATATCCCGGCATCATGTTCAGCCAGTTCATGGGCGCCGAGATGATCGTCAAGAAGCATGGCTTCACCAAGGACGACCTCGACGCCTATGCGCTCGAAAGCCATCGCCGCGGCGCCGCCGCCACCGAAGCGGGGCATTTCAAGCGCGAGATCGTCGGCGTCGAGATCGACACGCCCGAGGGCCGTCAGGTGCATCTGGTCGACGAAGGCATCCGCTTCGACGCGACGCTCGAGGGGATTGCCGGGGTCAAATTGCTCCAGGAAGGCGGCGCGATCACCGCGGCCTCGGCGAGCCAGATCTGCGACGGCGCCTCGGCGGCGCTTGTCGTTTCGGAGCAGGCGCTCAAGGATCACAATCTGACCCCGCGCGCGCGCATCCATCACATCTCGGTGACCGCGGGCGATCCGGTGATCATGCTCGAAGAGCCGTTGTTTGCGACCGAACGCGCGCTGAAGAAGGCGGGCATGACAATCGGCGACATCGACGCCTATGAAGTCAACGAGGCGTTCGCCCCGGTGCCGCTCGCCTGGCTCAAATATCTCGGCGCCGACCCCGCGCGGATCAACCAGCATGGCGGCGCGATCGCGCTCGGCCACCCGCTCGGCGCCTCGGGCACCAAGCTGATGGCGACCCTGCTCGGCGTGCTCGATGCGACCGGCGGCAAATATGGCCTGCAAACGATGTGCGAAGGCGGCGGCCAGGCCAACGTCACGATCATCGAGCGGCTTTAAGCAATCCAGCGTCGCCCCAGCGAAAGCTGGGGCCGCTATCCACCCGGCGCACCGTCGCCAGCGATCCCAGCTTTCGCTGGGATGACGAAAATCAGAGAGGACAATCCATGAAACTCGACTCAACCGTATCCGCCGTCGTCACCGGCGGCGCCTCGGGCCTCGGCGCCGCCACCGCGCGTGCGCTCGCCGCGAAGGGCGTCAAGGTCGCGATCTTCGACCTGCAGGAAGAAAAGGGCCTCGCGATCGCGGCCGAACTCGGCGGCATTTTCTGCGAATGCAACGTCACCGACGACGCGTCGGTCGACGCCGCCTTCGCCAAGGCGCGCGAAGCGCATGGTCAGGAACGCATCCTTGTCAATTGCGCGGGCACCGGCAACGCGATCAAGACCGCGAGCCGCAGCAAGGAAGACGGCAGCATCAAGCATTTCCCGCTCGATGCGTTCAACTGGATCATCCAGATCAACCTCGTCGGCACCTTCCGCTGCATCGCCAAGTCGGCGGCGGGCATGCTGACGCTCGATCCGATGGAAGACGGCGAGCGCGGCGCGATTGTCAACACCGCATCGGTCGCGGCCGAAGACGGCCAGATCGGCCAGGCGGCTTATTCGGCGTCGAAGGGCGGCGTCGTCGGCATGACGCTCCCCATCGCGCGCGACCTCGGCAACGAGAATATCCGCGTCAACACGATCCTGCCCGGCATCTTCGACACTCCGCTGCTCGCCGGCGCGCCGCAGCCGGTGCGCGACGCGCTCGGCGCCTCGGTGCTCAACCCGAAGCGCCTTGGCGTTCCCGCCGAATACGCCAATCTTGCGATGTGCATGATCGAGAATGGCTATTTCAACGGCGAGGACGTCCGCCTCGACGGCGGCATCCGCATGGCGCCGCGCTGACATGCCGAAACCGGAAAGCTGGCGGCTCGATGCCGCCAGCTACCCCGTCTGCATCGAATTGCAGACGCGTTTTCAGGACATGGACATCAACGGCCACCTCAACAATGTGGCCTTTGCCGCCTTGTTCGAGAGCGGCCGCGTGCTGCTCAACCGGCAAATTCGTCCATGGGACGAGCGTCCCGCGAACGAGCGGACGATGGTCGCGGCGGTCGAGATCAACTATCTCGCCGAGGGCAATTTCCCCGATCCCGTGCAGATCGCGACGGGCATCGGCCGGCTTGGCACCTCGAGCTGGACGATCGTGCAGGCGATGTTCCAGAACGGCCGCGCGATCGCGACGTGCGACACCGTCGTCGTGTGCCGCACCGACGGGCAGGCGAAGCCGCTCCGCGCCGCAATGGTCACGGAACTCGAAGCGAATCTGGTGAAACCGGTCTAGAGATTCTTGTCGGCGTCGGGGACCGAGCGGATCAGGTCGCGCGCGAAACCGATCAACCCGATCTGGCGGCGGCGCTTCAGCCGCTCGGCGCGCAGGATGGCGCGGACCTCGTCGAAGCAGCCTTCGACATTGTCGTTGATCAGGACATAGTCATAGCCGTCCCAGTGGCTGATCTCGTTCGCGGCGCGTTCCATGCGCGCGGCGATCACCTCGTCGCTGTCGGTATTGCGCGAGCGCAGGCGGCGTTCGAGCTCTTCCATCGTCGGCGGCAGGACGAAGACACGCACGACGTCGGGGCCGGCCTCCTGATAAAGCTGCTGCGCGCCCTGCCAGTCGATGTCAAACAGCACGTCCTTGCCCGCATCGAGCAGTTCGTCGACGCGCGCGCGCGGCGTCCCGTAACGGTGGCCGAAGACATGCGCCCATTCGAGGAACTCGCCGTCGGCCGCCATCTTCTTGAAGGTATCGGTGTCGACGAAATGATAATGGACGCCGTCGATTTCGCCGGGGCGCGGCGGGCGCGTCGTCGCGGAGATCGAGAGCGCGATATCCTTGTCGGCCTCGAGCATCATCCTCGAAATGGTGGTCTTTCCCGCGCCCGAGGGCGAGGAGAGGACGAATAACACGCCGCGGCGGTTCAGGTGGACGCTTTCAGCCATGGGCGCTATTCGCCAAAGCAGCCGCGCGGGTCAAGCGTCGTATGCGGGTTCCACGTCCGTGGAACAGGGGGGAGCCGGGCATGGCAGAAATTTCACGAACCGGATGGCTGGTGGCCGCCGCGCTGGTCGCGCTGCTCGCGGCGATATTGCTCGGCATGGGCCGCCCGCCGATCTGTCCGTGCGGTACGATCAGCCTGTGGCACGGCAGCGTCCAGTCGAACCAGAACAGTCAGCAGATTTCGGACTGGTACAGCTTCAGCCATGTGATCCACGGCTTCATCTTCTATGGCGTGCTGCGCTGGATCCTGCCGCACCGGCCGCTGTGGGTGCCGCTCGCCATCGCGATCGGCGTCGAAGGCGCATGGGAAATCCTCGAAAATTCGCCGATCATCATCGACCGCTATCGCGAAGTGACGATGGCGTTCGGCTATTCGGGCGATTCGGTGCTCAATTCGGTGAGCGACACGCTGTTCATGGTGCTGGGCTTCCTCGCCGCCAGCAAGCTGCGCTGGTGGGTTACGGCGGCGCTCGCGATCGTCTTCGAGCTTTTCACATTGTGGACGATCCGCGACAATCTGACGCTGAACGTGCTTATGCTCGTCTCGCCGGTCGAGGCGATCAAGGAGTGGCAGGCGGGCGCCTAAGAAATAGCGTCGCCCCTGCGAAGGCGGGGGCCGCAAGCGGTCTAGAGCTGCTGCGAAGTGACAAGCCGACGGCGGCCCCCGCCTTCGCGGGGGCGACGGGTTCGCTTAATGGATCGCGGTGCTCCGCCCATTGGAGTCGATCGGGATTGCGGGCGGCAGCGCGTCGCCGATTGTCTGTCCGTCGGTCGGTATTTTGGCGGTGCCGGCATAGGTGTCGACCACGCCCGCCTTTGCGAGTTCGGGGTCGAGTGCATGCGCCTCGGCCGCCGCCTTGCGCGCCTCGGCGCGCTCCGCCCATTTCTTGGTGAGATAGCCCGCCGCGACGGTCGCCGCGAGCACCGCATAGCGCTGCGGAAACAGGCGCCGCGCCGCGAACAATGTGCCCGCGCCGATCACCGCGCCGGCCATGGGATGATTGCCCTTCTGACGTCCGATAGCGCTGCCAAGAACGCCGCCTACGATACGACCGATCATCTTCATCTCTCCTTCCCCTCATCAATCCCCGGAAGGCCCTGTGGGTTCCCGTTCAGCCCTCGGGGCCCAGCATCGCGCGCGGGTCGACCACCCGATCAAACGTCGCGGCATCGACATAGCCGAGATCGAGCGCGGCTTCCTTCAGCGTGCTGCCGGTTTCATGCGCGTGCTTCGCGATCTTCGCGGCCTTGTCATAGCCGATTTCGGGCGCGAGCGCGGTTACGAGCATCAGCGAGCGGTTCATCAGCTCGTCGATGCGGGCGCGATTTGGCTCGATTCCGACAACGCAATGTTCGGTAAAGCCCGCCATGCCGATCGCGAGCAGCTCGATCGAGCGCAGCACGTTCGACCCGATCAGCGGCTTGAACACGTTGAGTTCGAGATGGCCTTGGAGCCCCCCGACGGTCACCGCCTGATGGTTGCCGATGACCTGCGCGGCGACCATCGTCAGCATCTCGCACTGCGTCGGGTTGACCTTGCCCGGCATGATCGAGCTGCCGGGCTCGTTCGCGGGCAGGTCGAGCTCGCCTAGCCCCGCGCGCGGGCCCGAACCGAGCAGGCGGATATCGTTCGCGATCTTGGTCAGCGCGACGGCGAGCGTGTTCAAGGCGCCCGAAAAAAAGACGAGTCCGTCGTTCGATGCGAGCGCCTCGAACTTGTTGGGTGCGGGTTCGAACGCGATGCCGGTGCTTTTCGACAGCTCGGCGGCGATCGCGGCGTCGAATCCGGCAGGCGCGTTCAGCCCGGTGCCGACCGCGGTGCCGCCCTGCGCGAGCTTGCAGATATCGTGCGTCAGCGCGCCCTCGATCCGCGCGCGGCACGCGGCGAGCTGCTGGGCATAGCCCGAAAATTCCTGGCCCAGCGTCAGCGGGGTCGCGTCCTGCAAATGGGTGCGGCCGATCTTGACGATATCGCCCCACGCGTCCGCCTTGGCGGCGAGCGCATCGGTCAGCTCGATCAGCGCCGGCAGCAGCCGCGCGGTCGTTTCGACCGCGACCGCGACATGCAGCGCGGTCGGGAAGCTGTCGTTCGACGACTGGCCCATGTTGACATGATCGTTGGGATGGACGGGCGATTTGCCGCCGCGCGTGCCGGCGAGTGCTTCGTTGGCGATGCCCGCGATGACTTCATTGGCATTCATGTTCGACTGCGTGCCGCTGCCCGTCTGCCAGATCGCGAGCGGAAACTGATCGTCATGGCGGCCGGCGACGACCGCTTCGGCCGCGGCGTCGATCGCGTCGGCGAGGCCGGCATCGAGCCCATGGCTGCGATTGACCCGCGCCGCCGCGCCCTTGATCCGCGCGAGCGCGTGAACGATCGGCATCGGCATGCGCTCGTGCGCCGGAAACGCGAAATTGTGCCGGCTGCGCTCGGTCTGCGCGCCCCAATAGGCGTCGGCCGCAACCTCGATTTCGCCGATACTGTCGCTTTCGATTCGCGTGCTCATGCTATCAGCATCCTTGTTACCAGCACCGATCCCGCCCAGATCATTGCGACAAGCCCCAGCATCTGCCAATATCCACCTTCGCCGACGCGGCGGCGCAGCCATGCCGCGGCGAGCCACGCGAGCACGAGCGCGGGGGTCAGGATCAATACGCTGAAACGCAGCAGCCCGTCGGCTATCTGTCCGCGCGGAATATCGCTTTGGGCCAGCGCATAGCCCTCAACCCCCCACCAGAAAGCGGCGGTGAGCACGACCATACCCGCGAGAGCCCAATATTGCCAAAAACGGCTGGGGGGCCAGTTGGGGCCCGCCATCTTAGCGCTTCTTGCCGAAATCCACCGTCACGACGTTCGATCCATCCTCGGTCGTTACCTCGGGGCGATCGTTGTCGGCTTCGTCATGCGGCTCGGGCTGGGTTTCGTCATCGTCGCTGACCTGGAACTGCAGCCCGAAATCGACCGAAGGATCGACGAAGGCGGTGATCGCGGCGTAGGGGATGGTGAGGATCGACGGTGTCTGATTGAACGACAGGCCGACGCTGAAATGGTCGTCCTCGACCTTCAGGTCCCAGAAACGGTTCTGTAGCACGATCGTCATTTCGTCGGGAAATTTGGCGATCAGATGCGCCGGAATATCGACCCCGACCGCCTGCGTCTTGAAGGTGATATAGAAATGATGTTCGCCGGGCAGGCTGTCATATCCGACGATCTGGCTGAGCACGCGGCCGACCACGGCGCGCAGCGCGTCCTGCACGATTTCGTCATAGGGAATCAGGCTGTCGCGTACATCGTCACTCATGGGGCGAGGGGATGAACGCGCGCCGCGCGGGGGTCAAGAGGGGAGAGTCGCCTTGCGCTGTGAAAAGTGGGTGCTATGGGGGCGCCATGCGTACCGCCACCGTCCAGCGCACGACCAAGGAAACGGATATCGCGATCGCCGTCAATCTCGACGGAACGGGCGAATATTCGGTGTCCACCGGCATCGGTTTCCTCGACCATATGGTCGAGCAATTGTCGCGCCATTCGCTGATCGACATCTCGATGCAGGTGAAGGGCGACCTTCATATCGACCAGCACCACACCGTCGAGGATTCGGCGCTCGCGCTCGGCGAAGCGGTGGCCAAGGCGCTCGGCGACAAGCGCGGCATCGCGCGCTACGGCGAGGCGCATGCGCCGATGGACGAAACGCTGACGCGCTGCGTGCTCGACATTTCGGGGCGCCCGCACTGCGTCTATAAATCGGCCTTCTCGCAGCCGCGGCTCGGCGAAATGGATACCGAGATGTTCCCGCACTGGTTCCACAGCTTCGCGCAGGCGGCGGGGATCACGCTGCACATCGAGATGCTCTATGGCGAGAATAACCATCACATCGCCGAGAGCATGTACAAAGCACTCGCGCGCGCTCTGCGGCAAGCGGTCGAAATCGATCCGCGCAAGGGCGATGCGATCCCCTCGACCAAGGGTGTCCTCTAGGGCCAGAAAATGAGCAGCATTGCCCTGATCGACTATGGCGCGGGCAATCTTCGCTCGGTGCATAATGCGCTCGTCGCTGCGGGCGCCGACAATGTTGCCGTCACCGCCGATCCTGATCTTGTCGCGAAGGCCGACCGCATCGTGCTGCCCGGCGTCGGGGCGTTCGCCGCGTGCATGAACGGACTGTCGGCGATCGACGGGCTGGTGGGCGCGATGGAACAGCGCGTGCGCGGCGAGGGTGCGCCCTTCCTCGGCATCTGCGTCGGCATGCAATTGCTCGCCGACGCGGGCGAAGAGCATGGTCGCCACGCCGGGCTTGGCTGGGTCGGCGGCACCGTGCGTGCGTTCGATCCGGCGCCGGGCCTGCGCATCCCGCACATGGGCTGGAACGACGTCGTGCCCGGCTTCGCGCATCCGGTGATCGCCGCGGGCGAGGCCTATTATCTTCACGGCTATCATTTCGCCGACGCGGTCGATGTCGCCGCGACCAGCAGCCATGGCGGATCCTTCGTCGCCGCGGTGGCGAAGGACAATATCGTCGGCGTTCAATATCATCCCGAAAAGAGCCAGGCCTATGGCCTCGCGACGCTCGAAAGGTTTCTCAATTGGCGGCCCTGACCATCTTCCCCGCGATCGATCTTAAGCGCGGACAGGTCGTGCGGCTCGCCGAGGGCGATATGGCGCGCGCTACCGTCTATGGCGACGATCCCGCGGCGCAGGCGCGGCTGTTTGCAGGCGCGGGCGCATCGCACCTCCATGTCGTCGACCTCGACGGCGCCTTCGCAGGTGAAAGCATCAATGGCGCTGCGGTCGAGAGCATCATCGCGGCATTCCCGGGCAAGGTGCAGGTCGGCGGCGGAATCCGCGACCGCGCCGGGGTCGACCGCTGGCTGTCGCTCGGCGTCGAGCGCGTTATCATCGGCACCGCGGCATTGAAGGATCCCGAGTTCGTCAAATCGGCCGCGCGCGATTTGCCTGGTCGGATCGTCGTCGGCGTCGACGCCCGCGACGGCATGGTCGCGACCGAGGGCTGGGCCGATGTCTCGGACGTGCGCGTCGAGGATCTGGCGCGCCGCTTCGAGGACGCGGGCGTTGCGGCGCTGCTGTTCACCGACGTCGGCCGCGATGGGCTGCTCAAGGGCTGCAATGTCGAAGCGACGGTCGCGCTTGCGCAGGCGGTCGCCATTCCGGTGATCGCGTCGGGCGGCGTTGCCGATATCGGCGATATCCACGCGCTGCGTCCGCATGTCGCAAGCGGAATCGAAGGCGTCATCACCGGACGCGCGCTCTACGACGGGCGGCTCGACTTGGCCGAAGCGATTGCGGCGGGAAATTCCCCTCCCGCTGGCGGGAGGGGCTAGGGGAGGGCATGTCGACAATGCTTCCCTCCCGAAACAAGCCCTCCCCCAACCCCTCCCATAAATGGGAGGGGAGCAAGTGACCGTCCGCGTCCGCGTCATCCCCTGCCTCGACGTCGCGGACGGGCGTGTCGTCAAGGGGGTGAACTTCGTTGACCTCCGCGATGCGGGCGACCCGGTCGAGGCCGCGCGCGCCTATGACGCCGCGGGCGCCGACGAACTCTGTTTCCTTGATATCAGCGCCAGCCATCAGGGGCGCGGCACCTTGCTCGACATGGTCAGCCGCACCGCCGAAGTCTGCTTCATGCCGCTCACCGTCGGCGGCGGGGTGCGCAGCGCCGACGATGCGCGCGCCTTGCTGCTCGCGGGGGCCGACAAGGTCGCGGTGAACAGCGCCGCGGTTGCGCGGCCCGAACTCGTCGCCGACATCGCCGACCGCTTCGGCAGCCAGTGCGCGGTCGGCAGCATCGACGCGCGGCGGGTTGAAGAGGGGCGTTGGGAAATCTTCACCCACGGCGGGCGCAAGCCGACGGGGATCGACGCGCTGGAACATGCCGTCCGGCTTGCCGAACTCGGCGCGGGCGAATTGCTCGTCACCTCGATGGACCGCGACGGCACCAAGGACGGCTACGATCTGGCGCTCACGCGCGCGATCGCCGATGCGGTCAGCGTGCCGGTGATCGCCTCGGGCGGCGTCGGCAATCTCGACCATCTCGTCGCGGGCGTGATCGAGGGCGGCGCCAGCGCGGTGCTCGCCGCGAGCATCTTCCACTTCGGCGAAGCGACCGTCGCCGAAGCGCATGCGCGGCTCGCAGCCGCCGGATTGCCCGTCCGCGCGCATTAAATCCCCCAGCGGGGTAGTCATGCGGGAATGGGGCTGCAATAGAAGTCCCATGACCTCGAAACTCCGCCTCGCCGACCGCACCAACGACATCTTCCCGATTCTGGGCTTCGTTGCTGCGATGGCGAGCATGGCGATGCCGCTCAATGCCTGGGTGGTCGCGTTCATTCTGGCGGGCGCGGTCATCGCGGCGGTCCACCATGCCGAGGTGATCGCACACCGCGTCGGCGAGCCCTTCGGCACATTGATCCTCGCGCTCGCGGTGACGGTGATCGAGGTCGGGCTGATCCTGACGCTGATGCAGGCCGAACCCGAAAAGGCGCAGTCGCTCGCGCGCGACACGGTGTTCGCGGCGGTGATGGTGATCCTCAATCTCTTGATGGGCCTCTGCCTGCTCAGCGGCGCGATCCGCCATCACGAACAGCGTTTCCAGCGCACCGGCATCGGTGCCGCGCTTGCGACGCTGACCGTGCTGACGGTGGTGACGCTCGTCCTCCCCAATTTTACGTCGAGCGTGCCGGGGCCCTTTTATTCGGCAACGCAACTTGGCTTCGTCGCCGCGGTTTCGCTGATTCTCTATGGCACCTTTGCGCTGGTGCAGACGGTTCGCCACCGCGACTA
Organism: Sphingopyxis sp. 22461; assembly: GCF_052044915.1. Classification (NCBI taxonomy): domain Bacteria; kingdom Pseudomonadati; phylum Pseudomonadota; class Alphaproteobacteria; order Sphingomonadales; family Sphingopyxidaceae; genus Sphingopyxis; species Sphingopyxis sp. 22461. The sequence goes on along the minus strand of NZ_JBQENY010000004.1, from coordinate 270,779 downwards.
TTTCCTTCCCGACGGCGATGCCGACGGCGACGGTGTACCCGACGCGCACGCCGCGCCGCCGAGTGTCCAGCGCACCGCGATTTCTGGCGCGTTGCTGCTCGCCAGCCTCGTCGCGGTCGTGCTGCTCGCGAAAAATCTGTCGCCGATCATGGGGGCGCTGCTCGCCGACTGGGGCGCGCCGCCCGCGGTGCTCGGCGTGCTGATCGCGGCGCTGATCCTCGCGCCCGAGGGCTTGGCAGCCGTGCGCGCGGCAAAGGCCGACCGCCTCCAGACCAGCCTCAACCTCGCGCTCGGCTCGGCGCTCGCGACGATCGGCCTCACCATCCCGGCGGTCGCGATCCTGTCGATCATGACCGACTTGCCGATCAGCCTCGGGCTCGACGCCAAATCGACCGTGCTCTTGTTCCTGTCGCTGATCGTGTCGGTGCAGACGCTCGCGAACGGCCGCACGACCGTGCTGCAGGGGGTGATCCACCTGATGCTGTTCGCGATCTACCTGTTCACGACCTTTGTGCCGTAGCTGTCCCGCCGTCTGTGCCGTAGCTGTCCCGCCGTCTGTGCCGTAGCTGTCCCGCCGTCGTAAACGACGGTCAGGTCTTGCGGACGAACACCGTCCCCGCCGAATAGCCCGCGCCGAACGAACAGATCAGCCCGGTGTCGCCCGCGACCATATCCTCGTGATGCAGGTGAAAGGCGATGATCGATCCCGCGCTTGACGTATTGCCATAGGTGTCGAGCACCGTCGGGCTCTCGTCGTCGCTCGCCTCATGCCCCAGCACGCGCTGCGCGATCAGCCGGTTCATGTTGGTGTTCGCCTGGTGCAGCCACAGGCGGCGCATATCGCTGCCCTGGAGGTTCAGCACCTCCATCTGCTCGACGATCAGATTGGCGACCCACGGCACGACTTCCTTGAACACCTTGCGGCCTTCCTGGACGAAAAGCTTGTCGCTCTTCGGTCCCGACTGGTCGATCCCGCCATGGCCGCGGTTGAGGAAGCCGAAATTGTTGCGGATGTTGTTGCTGAACTGGGTCTTGAGCTTGGTGCCGAGGATGTCCCAATGCCCCGCGGGCGCGATGCTTTTGTCATCGACGAGGATCGCGGTCGCGACGTCGCCGAAGATGAAATGGCTGTCGCGGTCGCGCCAGTTCAAATGCCCCGAACAGATTTCGGGGTTCACGACGAGCACGCTCCTCGCGTGGCCCGCGCGGATATAATCGGCGGCGGTCTGGATGCCGAAGGTCGCCGACGAGCAGGCGACATTCATGTCGAACCCGAAGCCGTCGATGCCAAGCGCGTCCTGAATTTCGACCGCCATCGCGGGATAAGGGCGCTGCATGTTCGACGCGGCGCACAGCACCGCATCGACTTGCGAAGCATCGCGCCCCGCGCGCGCAAGCGCGTCCTTCGCGGCAAGGACGCCGATTTCGGCAAGGATCGACAGCTCGTCGTTGCTCCGTTCGGCGATCCGCGGCGCCATATGTTCGGGGTCGAGAATGCCCGCCTTGTCGACGACGAAGCGCGATCCGATGCCGCTCGCCTTCTCGATAAATTCGACGCTCGATTCAGTAAGTTCGGCGGTTTCGCCCGCCGCGATGGCGGCTGCATTTTCTCTATTGTGCAGCGCAACATACTGGTTAAAACTTGCGACAAGTTCTTCGTTGGAGATGCGTTCGACGGGGGTGAAAAGGCCGGTGGAGGAAATAACCGGCTGCGGTGTATGCGACATGTGGCTCTCGTGTGTCTTATCGATTCAAGACACGCTGATTAGGCTTCGCCGCGGCATCGCGCAACGCCCCCAAATTGCCTGAACGATCGCTAACATCATGGTTAACCCGTCACTAACCATTTTAGTGGCAGACTGTTTGATGCAGGCCTCCGGGGGGATGGCTCCCCGGGCGCCGTGCGGGAGCATGACCATGGCGACGCGTTCGGGACCGGCAGCAGGCGACCTGTCGATTGCGGAAATCAAGGAATTTGCGGGTTTTCCAGCGGCGACGCAGCGCTACATCCGCCGCTCGCTCGATATCGGGCTCGAACGCGACGATGCGATCGCGCGCTGGTCGCGCGATATGGTCGAGGAAACAGCAATCCGCGTCCAGGCGCGCGTCTATCAGCGGCTGCACGAAGTCCGCGGACATATTCCCGATGACAGCGGGCTCGACGCGCTCGAACATTTCATGGCGCCGCTGATCGCGGTGTCGGCGTTCGACCTCGGGCAGGACCGACTGCATGCCTTTGCCCCCTATCGCTTCCTCTACGAACGGCTGCTCGGCGCGCATGCGCGGCCGTGGCTGCCCGGCGCCTTTTGCGCCGCGGCGTCGCTGCCGCACCTGCACCCCGACAAGCGCAAGCTGCTGCTCCAGTCGATCAGCGAAGCCGCCGCGACCGCACCCGGCTGGTCGGCGCGCGAGCCGAGCTTCTATCCCGAATGGGTCGACAAGATCGACGAGACCCGGCCGGCGAACTAGGTCCTGACCCTGGTTTCCGGCGGCAGCCGGAAAGATCAGATCACCGCGCGATAGAGGCCAAAGGCGCTGGTCGCGGTCAGCACGACGCCGACCATCACAAGCATCACCTTCGGCGAGAAGCGCTTCGCCATCATCGCGCCAAGCGGGGCCGCCGCCACGCCGCCGATGATCAGGCCGAGCGTCGGGCCCAATATCTCGTTGATCCCGAGGTTCGCGATGAAAGCGATCGAGACCGCGACGGCGAGGAAGAATTCGACGCTGTTGACGGTGCCGACGACCTTGCGCGGTTCGCCGCCCTGAACGAGCAGGTTCGAGGTCACAACCGGACCCCAGCCGCCGCCGCCCGCCGCGTCGAGGAAGCCGCCGACGACCGCCAGGGGCGCGACGACTTTGGGCTTCGCGATCTTGGGCGGATAGAGCAGGCCGCGAATGAGCAGCCAGATGCCGATCAGCACCAGATATCCCAGCACGAAGGGCTTTACGACGTCGGCGTGCAGCGACGAAAGGACATAGGCGCCCAGGACGCCGCCGATCACGCCCGGGATCAGAAGCCGGAAGAACAGCGGCCAGTCGATGTTGCGATGGAATAAGTGGCTGAGTCCCGACGCGCCGGTCGTGAAGATTTCGACGACATGGATGCGCGCCGACGCCGTTGCGGGCGGGACGCCGAGAACGGCGACGAGCAATGTGTTGCAGATGACGCCGAACGCCATGCCCAGCGCGCCGTCGACGAGCTGCGCCGCGAAACCGATGAGGATGAACGGCAGGAGCGCGGTAAAGTCGATGGCCGCAAGATCAATCATATTTCATCCCAACCCTTTTGATTGACAACCTGCTGCCGGGATTTCCGCTCGCGCGCCAGCCCAAATTTTCTGCTGGCGACAAAGGGATTTGTTTCCGCGCCCGATCGAACCGCGGCAAACCGGGTCAGCCGGTCAGGTCATCGGGCAGGTTGTCGCGCACATAGTCGATGAAAGCGCGCAGCTTGGGCATCACCTGCTTGCGGCCGGGATAATAGAGAAAGAGGCCCGATGTCGATGCGGCATGGTCGGTGAGCACCAGTTCGAGCTCGCCCGATTCGACCATCGCCGTCGCCATCGGTTCGGCCATCATGCCCATTGCGACCCCGGCGCGCATTGCGACCAATGCGGCGATCCAGTCGTTGACGATAATCGGGCCGGCGACCGCGACGTCGAAATCGCGATTGCCGCGTTCAAAGGTCCACGGCATCAGCGCGCCGCTCGCAAGGCGGAAACGAACGCAGCGATGGTCGCGCAAATCCTCTGGCAACTCGGGGCGGCCGTATTTGTCGAGATAGGCGGGCGCCGCCGCGACGACGAAGCGAAAGGAACCGGTCAGGCGAACCGCGATCATGTCGGCGTCGAGCGCTTCGCCCATCCGTACCCCGGCGTCGAACCCGCCCGCGCTGAGGTCGGCGAGCGCGTCCTCGGCATAGATTTCGAGCTCGATCTCGGGATAGGTTTCGCAAAAGCCCGCGATGATCGGTTCGAACAGGGGCTGCACCGCACCGCGCATGAGGTTGATGCGGAGGCGCCCCGCGGGCCGGTTGCCAAGATTGCGCGCCGCTTCATATGCATCGGCGAGCCCCGAATAGGCGGGCGCGGCGCGTTCGAGGAACATTTCGCCCGCTTGCGTGAGGCCCACGCTGCGCGTCGTGCGCATGAACAAGGGCGCGCCGACGCGCGCTTCGAGTGCTTTCACGGTCTGGCTGATCGCCGAGGGCGAGACACCGAGGTCGGCGGCGGCGGCGGAAAAGCTGCGCCTTTCCGCAACACGCAGGAAGGCTTCGATCCCGTCGAGCGCCCCTTGGGGGATTGTTAAATCCTGCTTCAAAGCACTTGCAGATTATAGAGGATTATCTATCTGCGCAACCGCGACTAAAAAGGTTGCACAAAGAAACGAAAGGAACCTCTCCCATGGCCTATCAGCTCTCCTCTTATCGCCGCTTTCCCGCCGCTTTCGCAATCGTCGCCGCTTCGGCGCTGGCCTTCACCGGCCTGATGGCGACCGCAAGCCCCGCTTACGCCCAGTCGGGTAGCGATTATCGCTGCGCCGGTCTGGCCGAACAGGCCCATGTCGCCGCCGGCGGCGTCGAAGGTGCCAAGCAGTCGAGCGCCAAGCGCTTTGTTTCGACCGGCAAGAAGCTGTGCGAAGCGGGCAACGAACGCGCCGCCGCCAAGCAGTTCCGCGCCGCGCTGAAGATCGCCGGCGTCGCCGAAGTCGAAACCGACAGCCAGATGGCGTCGCGCTAAGACAGACTGACACCAATCTCCGGACCGTCCTCTCCCTCTCCCCGACGGATCCACATAACTGGGGCGGCACTCGATACGAGGCCGCCCCATTTGTTTGTGCGCGGCGCATGGTTTAGGGTGATGTCCGTCATGCCCGGCAAGAAACCCCGCCGCGAAACGCCCGCCGATCGTTCGGCCGCGAAGGCCGCGATACCGCTATGCCGGTACGAAGAACTGGCGATGCGTGAGAATCGCCTGCGGCAAGCGGCCGCGAAACAAGAGCCTGGCGACTAGATTCGCGGGCGCGAGCGGGCGTCAGCCTTGCGGAATGCCCTTCATATTCGGCAGGTGATGCGCGATGCCCTTGTGACAATCGATGCAGGTCTTCTGGCCGGTGCCGAGATAGAGCTGGTGAATCTGTCCGGCGCGCGGCGACTGGCGGGTGAGGTCCATCGAATCATATTGATGGCAGTTGCGGCATTCGAGCGAGTCATTCGCCTTCAGCCGTGCCCATTCATGCTTGGCGAGCTCGAGCCTTTTGTCGAGGAACTTCTCGCGCGATTCGATCGATCCGAAAATCTTGCCCCACACCTCCTTCGACGCCTGCATCTTGCGGCCCATCTTGTCGGTCCAGTTATGCGGGACATGGCAGTCCGAACAGACCGCGCGCACGCCCGAGCGGTTGTTGTAGTGGATCGTCGTCTTCAGCTCGGCGAACACATTGTCGTTCATTTCGTGGCAGCTGGTGCAGAATTGCTCGGTATTGGTCGCCTCCATCGCGGTATTGAAACCGCCCCAGAAGATGATGCCGGCAATGAAGCCGCCGAGCGTCAGAAACCCCATGCTGAAGTGGAGGCTGGGCCGCCATACCGTCGTCCAGAAGGGTTTGATCCAACCCCAGACGCGCGTCCATATCGTGCGAAGCCGCCCCCCGATCATGGCTTCTCCTCCTTCGCCAATGTGGTGTTAAGCCCCTCGTACCGGTTCCCGACCAGAGGTTCGGCGTCGGTCTGGACGACATGGCACTGAACGCAGAAATAGCGGCGCGACGAGATTTGCTCGAGGACCTTGCCGTCGCGGGTCAGATAATGCGCGTCGCTGACCGGCGGCGCCTGGAATTTTTTCGCGGCCGACCGCGTGTGGCAGAGCATGCAGCGGTTGGTGTTCACGGTGAGCTGGTAGTTGTCGATCGCGTGCGGGATCGTCGGCGGCTGCATCTCGTAATTGACCGGGCGGATGCGGTCGAAATTCTCGACCCGCGCCATCGGCAGCGGCGAGGCTTCCTTGTCGATCGGGACGCCGCGGCGCATCGCGTCGATCTGTCCGGCCGCGGTGATGACGATCGGCGCGTCGGGCGCCTTGCGCGGCGTCTCCTCATGCTTCGATCCGCACGCGGCGAGGCCCAAGGCGACGATCAGCGCGACGAACGTGCGGACCCGCTTCATGCCAGCACCACCTTGACCGCGCATTTCTTGAAATCGGTCTGCTTGGAGATCGGGCAGGTCGCGTCGAGCGTCGTCTTGTTGATCAGCTGCGCGGCGTCGAACCAGGGGACGAAGACCAGCCCCACCGGCACGCGGTTGCGGCCGCGCGTCTCGACCCGGCTGCGCATCTCGCCGCGGCGCGAAATCACCTTGACCTCGTCGCCGCGCTTCAGCCCGCGCGCCTTGGCGTCGTCGGGGTTCATAAAGACGACCGCCGAGGGGAATGCCTTATAGAGTTCGGGGACGCGCATCGTCATCGACCCCGAATGCCAATGTTCGAGCACGCGCCCGGTCGCGAGCCACAGATCATAGTCGGCGTCGGGCACCTCGGCGGGCGGTTCGTAGGGCAGCGCCCAGATCACCGCGCGCCCATCCTTGTTGCCATAGAATTGCCAGTCGGTTCCCGGCTTCACATAGGGATCGCTACCTTCCTTGTAGCGCCAGCGCGTCTCCTTGCCGTTCACCACCGGCCAGCGCAGTCCGCGTGCCTTGTGGTAATCGTCGAACGGCGCGAGATCGTGGCCGTGGCCGCGCCCGAATTCGGCATATTCCTCGAACAACCCCTTTTGCGGGTAAAAGCCGAATACCGCGGCCTCGTCATTCGCATAACCCGCCTCGACCTCGCCCGGCGCGAAGCGATCGACCTTGCCGTTGCGATAGAGCACCTCGAACAAAGTCTTGCCCTTATACCCCGGGTTGGCGGCGAGCAGGTCGGCAGGCCAGCATTCGTCGGTTGTGAAGCGTTTGGAAAATTCCATCAGCTGCCACAGGTCCGACCGCGCCTCGCCGGGTGCCTTCACCAGCTGATGCCAGAACTGCGTGCGCCGCTCGGCATTGCCGTATGCGCCTTCCTTTTCGACCCACATCGCGGTCGGCAGGATCAGGTCGGCCGCCTGCGCGGTGACGGTCGGATAGGGGTCGGAGACGACGATGAAATTGTCGGGGTTGCGATAGCCCGGATAGCCCTCATTCTCGAGGTTCGCCGCCGCTTGCATATTGTTGTTCGCCATCACCCAATAGGCGTTGAGCTTGCCGTCCTTCAGCATCCGGTTCTGTTCGACGATATGATAGCCGACCTTGTCGACGATCAGCCCGTCGGGGAGTTTCCAGATTTCCTCGGCATGCTTGCGGTGCTCGGGATCGGTGACGACCAGGTCGGCGGGCAGGCGGTGCGAGAAGGTGCCGACCTCGCGCGCGGTGCCGCACGCCGACGGCTGGCCGGTGAGCGAGAAGGGGCTGTTGCCCGGGGTCGCGATCTTTCCGGTCAGCAGGTGAATATTATAGACCATATTATTGGCCCAGGTGCCGCGCGTGTGCTGGTTGAAGCCCATCGTCCACAGCGACATCACCTTGACCTTGGGGTCGGCGTAAAGTTCCGCGAGGTGCTTGAGCCAGCCCTTCTCGACCCCGCTGAGTTCGGCGGCATAGTCGAGCGTGTAGGGTTCGACGAACGCCTTGAACGCGTCGAAGTCGATCGGGGTGCTGCCCGTCGGGTCCTTCGAATTCTTTGCTTTCAATTCGAGCGGATTGTCGGGGCGGAGGCCATAGCCGATGTCGTCGTTGCCGCGCTTGAAGCTCACATGCTTGGCCACGAAATCCTCGTTGACGCGGCCGGTCTGGATGATGTGGTTCGCGATGTAATTGAGGATTGCGAGGTCGGTCTGCGGCTTGAAGATGATCGGGATGTCGGCAAGGTCGAAACTGCGATGTTCGAAGGTCGAAAGCACCGCGACCTTCACATGATCGTGCGACAGCCGCCGGTCGGTGACGCGCGTCCAAAGGATCGGGTGCATCTCCGCCATGTTCGAGCCCCAGAGCACGAACGCATCGGCGGCCTCGAAATCGTCGTAGCAGCCCATCGGCTCGTCCATGCCGAACGTCCGCATGAAGCCGGTGACCGCCGAGGCCATGCAGTGGCGCGCATTGGGGTCGATATGGTTCGAGCGGAACCCCGCCTTCATCAGCTTGTTCGCGGCATAGCCTTCCCAGATCGTCCACTGGCCCGACCCCGCCATGCCGATCCCGGTGCCGCCCTTGGCCTTCAGCACGCGCTTGAACTGCGCCGCCATCACATCGAACGCCTCGTCCCAGCTGACGGGTTCGAAATCGCCGTCCTTGGCGAACTGCCCGTCTTTCTTGCGCAGCAGCGGCGTCGTCAGCCGGTCGTTGCCGTACATGATCTTGGAAAGGAAATAGCCCTTCACACAGTTAAGCCCGCGATTGACCTCGGCATCGGCGTCGCCGTGCGTCGCGACGACGCGCCCCGCCTGTACCGCGACCTGCACCCCGCACCCGGTGCCGCAGAAACGGCACGGCGCCTTCGACCATTTGACCTCGGTGGGGACGGGCGCGGTCGCGGCTTCGGCGAAGCGCGCCGGGACCGCGATACTTGCCGCAGAGGCGGCCGCGCCCACGGCACTCGCCCGGATGAAATCGCGGCGCGTCGTCATAAGCGGCCCTCCTCTTCGGCATGCGGCTGAAGGATGTCGCCGAGGGTGCTCTGCGGCTCGGCATGGTGATAGACGAGGCTGACGCCGACGACGCCGGGGGTCGCCTGAACCGCGTCCATGCACGCCAGCAACTCGCGGGTGCCGCCGCATTCGTGGAGCAGGATGCAGCGGCCCGCGTCGCGTGCGGCGATCTCGGCACCGGGAGTTTCCGCGACAAGCTGTTCGATCGACGCAAGCGCATCGGGGCGGTGGTGGACGATGAAGCTCGCGATATGGACCTCGTCATCCATCGGCCGCCTCCGGTGCTGACAAAGTGATGGCCGAAACGGGGCACACGCCGACGCACGCGCCGCAACCGGTGCAGCGCGCCGCATCGAGTTCGACGTGCGCGCCGCCAAGCGCCGGGCGGAAACCGATTGCGGCCTCGCCGCAGGCGTCGCGGCAGCTGAAACAGGTGACGCCGCTCTTCGCGAGGCAGCTCGGCGCGATATCCGCCCTGATCGTCCACGGCCCGGCGAGCGCGCCGTCGAGGGCTCCCGTGTCGCACGCTTCGACGCATTTCTCGCAAAACAGGCATTCGCCGCGCTGGGGGTCGAAAAGCGGGTATCCGCCGTCGCCGCGGTCCAGCACCTGTTCGGGGCAGGCGGCGATGCAATCGTCGCAGCTTGTGCAGAGATCGAGAAAAAGCGCTTCGGTGACGGCCCAGGGCGGCCGCAGCGGCGATGGCCGAGAAGGTTTCCCGCGCAGAAAGGCGCGGCGTTCGGGCGAGAATGTCGCCGTCCCCGTCATACCCCCGGCGGACCGTTCAGCAGCTGCCACATCCAGACCATGAAGCCATAGGCAGCCACCGTAATCACCGCGAGTACCGGAAACAGTACCACGGTCATAAAGAGGAAGAGACGCAGTTCCCTTTTTCTCGTCCCCGTATCAGCACCTTGCTTCATCGACGGTTCCCCCGTTCAATTGCGCCAGCTGTTCTATGGATTTAACAGACGATTACGCGTTTGACCATGCCGGTGCAGGTAAGCGGGGGCGTTTTTTGGTCCCCGCGTGCCGTCAGCACGATCTCGATCGACACTTGTTATGATCTGGAACGGATCGAGCGCGTTACGGAGGTTTTCGGACTGAAAGGGCAGGCCTCGGCGCCGTCGCTTTCGTAAAGATCATTTCGATGATAGTTTATGGAAGCCGTTCGCAAGTCTAAACCCTTGCCGATTGTGCGGGATAGGTCCGCAATGACCCGAGTTCGTGCCGGGCTCGATCGAGGGAGCAAAGCCGATGATAAAGCCGCTGGTTGCCGCCGCCGTCCTGACGGCGTTCGCTGTCCCTTCGCTGGCACAGGCCCCGATCCGCACCGAACGCGTGCAGTTCGCCAAGGGAGCCTCCTCCAAGACGATCAAGGCGTCGATCAAGGGGTATCAGACGGTCGACTATGCGCTGGGCGTGCGGGCCGGCCAGACGATGACCGTCTCGCTGACGACGAGCAATGCCTCGGCCTATTTCAACATCATCGCGCCGGGTGCCGACGCCGCGCTCTTCACCGGCTCGATCGACGGCAATCGCGCCAGCGTCCAGATCCCGTCGAGCGGCGATTACAAGGTGCGCGTCTACCTCATGCGCAATGCCGCGCGCCGGAACGAGACCGCCAATTACACGCTGACCATCGGTGTGAGGTGATCGTCTTTCGCGCGCTCGCGGCGCCCTATGCGCTGCGGTGCCCGATCGCGCTGCTTCGCGTTTGAAAGGGGAATTATTGGCATTGCATCTCATTCCCTTTGGTTTCGTGACTTTGTCGCTGCTTCTTCCTGCGAGCGCATTTGCGCAGGGCGCCCGGGCGAGCTCGCCCGTCGAACTGGCGCGGCAGGCCGAGCGGCTGAAACCGGGCGAATGGGTATGGGCGCCGAAGCCTTTCGCAAGGCTGTGCTGGGCGCGATCGTGCCGGGGACGACGATGCTGGTGACACAGGCGTCGGTGCTGCCCGCGAACGGCGGCAAGCTGACCGTGCTGGCGAGCCAGGCGGCAAAATGACCCGTGCATCGCGCGTCGCCGGCGTCGTGCTGGCCTTGCTGGTGATGCAGCCCGTGCAGGCAGCGCCCGCGCCCGTGCCGCCACCGCCCGATCAGCCGGTGATCGATTGCGCGCGCCCCGTTTATGCGATCGACACGATGATCTGCGACGACCGCGACCTCGGCGCGGCAAATGCGGAAGTGGACGGCCTTTTGGCGGGGCTGTCGTTCGCGGGGCTCGATCCCGGCTGGATCGAGCCACAGGCGGACTGGGTGCGCCGCCGCGCGCTCTGCGCGTTCCAGCCCGACGGGCGCGCCTGCGTCGCCGATGCGTTTGCCGAACGCCTTGCCATATTGCGGGCGTTGCGCGGGGCGGGCGGGGCGACTGCAACATGGGCACGGTGCCGCAGCACGAACTTGCCCGAAGAGGTGGCGGTGGAGCGGCGCCCGCCCGCGGTCCTCTTGCGCGGCGCAGGCGGAGGCGTCCGTGTGGTCGCCGTGGCGCCGGGGATGTCGTCGTGGCGGCCCTTTGTCGCGATCGAACGCGACACCGGCCGGCAGCTTGTGATGAAAGCGAAGGCCGCGCGGATCAGCTGCAAAATCGCCGCGGCGGTACGATAGGCAAAGGCGAGTTTTACCGCCCCCATTTTATGCGCGCCAATGTCCTGCGCCTATTTCGCGTCGGTCCGGCGGTAGCGGAACTACCAGAACTTATGTGCAGCCAGCTAAAATAGGCGGTCGGCTTGTGTGCGTGCGTGTGCGCGGCGCTTTGACGATTGCAGTCAATTTTGCAAACGAGATTCATTATCAATATAGTTGCGATCAATTCTCAATATCGTTAGGTGCGGCGCGAATCATCGAAAAGGGGTAAAGATGGCGCGTTCCGGTATCGGCCTTCCAGTCGCTATAGCTTTGTGTTTCCTGGCGGTTTCCGCCAGCGCGCAGGAGGCGGACGCGCAAGGCGCATCGATGCGCCGCGCCGATATCGTCGTCACCGGGCAGCGCGCCCACGACGGTGCGATCGCGTCGAAGGCCGACATCCCGGTGCTCGAAACATCGCAGGCGATCTCGATCCTGTCCGAGCAGCTATTGGAGGATCAAGGCGTGCGCCGGCTGGGCGATGCGTTGTTCAACGTCGCCGGGGTGTCGCGCAACAACACCTACGGCTTTTTCGACGGCTTCAATATTCGCGGCTTCAACGCTTCGACGGGCGCGACCTATCTCGACGGGCTGCTCGACGACACCGGCTATGGGACATCGGAAATGGCAGCGCTCGAACGCGTCGAGGTGGTCAAGGGGCCGGCGTCGGGGCTGTTCGGGCAGGGGCCGCTATCGGGCATCGTCAACCTCGTCAGCAAGCGGCCGCGTGACGACGCGTTCCTCGACATGTCGATCGCCGGCGGATCCTATGAGCTGTTCGAGATGCAGGTCGACGGCAACGCGCCGCTCGTCGCCGACGGCAGCCTGCTCGCGCGGTTGACCGCAGTCTATCGCGACCAGGATTTCTTTGTCGACTATTCGGGGCAGCGGCGGATTTTCCTCGCCCCCTCGCTGACGTGGAAGCCGGGCCCCGACACCAGCATCACCCTGCTCGGCCGTTATGTCGACGACAAGATCAACCCCTGGTCGCCGACGACCGCCTATGGCACCGCGCTGCCCAATCCGAACGGGCCGGTTTCGATCAAGCGCTCGATCAACGACGGCAAATATCCGGCGGTGCAGGACAATGACTATTGGAGCGTCGGCTATGTCGCCGACCACAAGTTCAGCGACGCGATCGCGGTCCATCAGTCGCTGCGTTATCAGGATTTCCACAATAGCTGGGACAATTGGCTGTTCGTCAGCAGCATCTCACCCGATTTCCGCTCGGTCGGCCGTTTCTATTACGGCCCGTTCGAGGAGAATGGCGAATATTTCCGCGTCGACACTAACCTCAGCCTGCGTTTCGCGACAGGACCGCTCAGCCATTATGTGCTGGCGGGGCTCGATTATGGGCATCGCGACAGCGACCAGACCAATCTCTTCGATCCGGGCCCCTATTGGCTCGACCTTTATAATCCGGTTTACGGCACGGTCAGCGCGCCCAATCCCGCGGTGCCCGGCACGACCTATGCCAGCGTCACCAAGCAGCGCGGATTCTATCTTCAGGACCATATCAAGGTCGGCGAGCGGCTGACGGTCACGCTCGGCGGGCGCTGGGACCGGGCGTCGAGCGCGATCAACAATAATGGCACCGCCAATCCCAAGGTGGTCGACACCGCCTTCAGCCCGCGCGCCGGCGCGACGCTGATGCTGGGCGAGGCGGTGTCGCTCTATGCGAATTATGCCAAATCCTTCAATCCGCAGGGCAGCTACCGCGCGTCCGACGGATCGACGTTGCCGCCCGAACGCGGCGTCAATTACGAAGCGGGGATCAAGGTGGCGCGCCCCGACGGATCGCTGCGCGCGATGGCGACGCTGTTCGAACTGACCCGCACCAACGTCGCGACCGCCGACCTCTCGCCCACCGCGCCGCCGAACACCTATGTGCTGACCGGCGAGCAGCGGACGCGCGGGATCGAGCTGGAGGGCGGCTGGCGCCCGCTGCCCGGGGTCGAGCTGACCGCCGCGTACAGCTATCTCGATGCGAAGGTCACCGCCGACTCCCGGCTGCTCGTCGGCGCGCGCCTGTCGAGCGTGCCGCGCCACATCGTCAACCTGTGGGGCCGCTACACGATCCAGCAGGGGCCGCTCGCCAATCTCGGCGCGGGGCTGGGGCTGCACCATGAAAGCAACCGGCCGGCGAGCACCGCTTCGGCAACCTCGACGCCCTTCTATCTCGATGGTTACGCGCTGGTCGATGCGGCGCTCTTCTATCGCTTCGACGACTGGTCGGTGCAGGCGAATGTCCGCAACATCTTCAACGAGCGCTATTTCCCGACCGCTTCGCTGACCCGCACGACGCCGGGCGAGCCGCGTACCTTCATGATCAGCCTCGCGCGGCGGTTCTGAACGATGGCGACCAAGGCATCCCGGCCCAAGGGCGCGAGCCGCTGGAATGTGGCGGCGCGCACGCTCGCGGCGATCCCCGCCAATTATGTGCTGACCTCGCTCGCCATTGCGTGCCTCGCGCGACTGCTTCCGATGCGGCCCGAGGAAGCGAGCGTCGCGGCGACGCTCTTTTCCTTCGCGCTGTTCGCGGTGCTCGCGCTGACCGCCTTCGCGGTGCGTTCGGTCGCGCGGCTCTGGTTGGCAATGGCCGGGGCGGGGCTTCTCCTCGGCGGCGGGCTCTGGCTCTCGATCGCGACGGGGGGGCGGCTGTGAAGGAGGGGCTCCGCCAATCGATGGCCTGGCTCCACACCTGGACGGGGCTCTTGCTGGGCTGGCTGCTCTTCGCCATGTTCGCGACCGGCACCGCGGCCTATTTTCAGGACGAGATCACCCGCTGGATGCAGCCCGAGGTTACGGGACGTCCCGATCCGGTGGCCGCGGCCGAGGAGGCGGTGCGTTTCCTCCAGACGACGGCGCCCGACGCGAAGCGCTGGTTCATCACGCCGCCGAACAGCCGGAGCGCGACGACGCAGGTGTTCTGGCAGCCCGATGGCGACCGCCCACGCGGCAGCCGCCGCGACACGAGCGCGACGCTGGACGGGCAGGGCCAGAAAATCGAGGCGCGCGAGACGCGCGGCGGGACCTTCCTCTATCGGTTCCACTTCGACCTCCATTATCTGCCGGTGATCTGGGCGCGCTATCTGGTCGGCATCGCGGCGATGTTCATGCTCGTCGCGATCCTGTCGGGGGTGATAACGCACAAGAAGATCTTCGCCGATTTCTTCATGCTCCGCTTTGGCAAGGGACAGCGCAGCTGGCTCGACGCGCACAATGTGACCGCGGTGCTGGCTTTGCCCTTTCACCTGATGATCACCTTCACCGGGCTGGTCACACTCGCGACGCTCTATATGCCGTGGGGAATCGCCGCCAATTATGCGAGCCCCGACAGCTTTTTCGACACCGTCTTCGCGCAGTCCGAAGAGGTCGGACGCAGCGGGAAGCCCGTGCCGCTTGCGCCCGTCGGGGCGATGATGCGCACGGCGTCGGCCGAATGGCATGGCGCGGGGGTCGGCTTTCTGAGCGTGTCGAACCCCGGCGATGCCACGGCGACGGTCTCGCTGACCCGCGCGCCCGAGGATGCGATCGGTTCGCGCGGGCCGCAACTGACCCTCGACGGCACCACCGGCCGGCGGCTCGACGCGAGCGTGTCCAAAGGCGCGGCGCTCGAAACCGAAAGCGTGATGATCGGACTCCACGCCGGACAGTTCGCCGAATGGGGTCTGCGCTGGCTTTATTTCCTGTCGGGGGTCGGCGGCACGATCATGGTCGGCAGCGGCTTGGTGCTGTGGACCGTCAAGCGCCGCGCGCGGCTTCCCGATCCTGAACGGCCGCATTTCGGCTTTCGCCTGGTCGAGCGGCTGAACGTCGCGGCGATCGCGGGGCTGGGGTCGGGGCTCGCGACCTATTTCCTCGCCAATCGCCTTCTGCCGCTGCGCATGGAGGCGCGCGCCGACTGGGAAGTCCACAGCCTGTTCCTCATCTGGGGGGCGGTGCTGATCTGGGCGCTGGTTCGCCCGGCGCGACGTGCTTGGATCGAAGCGCTTGCCCTCGCGGCGCTGCTGTTCGCGGCGGTTCCGTTCGTCAACGCGCTGACGACGCCGCGCAACCTGTTCGCGAGCCTTGCGGCGGGCGACTGGCTGTTCGTCGCCTTCGACGCCGTCATGCTGCTGCTCGCAGCGGGTTTTGGCTGGGCCGCGCGCAAGGCGGCGCGTCCGCGATCCGTGCGTGCCCCGCGCCGGGCAGCGCAAGCGTCTGACACGGTAGCGGCAGCATGATCCATTTCCTTGCCATCATCCTCGCGCTTTGCGGCTTTGCGCTTCTCGCCATCTCCATGCCGCGGCATCAGGCGAATATGGCGGGGCGCAAGCTGGCGCCCGCCGCAACCCGCCGCGCGCGTGTCAGCGGTTATGCGCTGTTGCTGCTGGTCTTCGTGCTTGACGGGTTTGCGTTCGGCGCTGGCTACGGCGCCGTCGCCTGGTTCGGGCATCTTAGCATCGGTGCATGGAGCGTGGTCGCCTGGCTCTGCATCTGTGTGTGGCGTGCGGATGCCGCTTCGACAAAAAGCGAGAGGTAGTCGCCATTTGATGATCACAGCGCCTTGCGGCTCATCCCTGTTGCAACCGGCCTGACGGAATCGGCTACCTCTGAAGTGCGAGCCGATACGCAATGGAAATGCCAAGGGCGCTACGATTCATCGCTATTATCCCAACCGGCGCTTCGCGTCGCCTGCGTTCAAATTCCCCGTCGAAACGCCCCGCTTCCGGCCTGCCTGAGCGAGAGCGAGGTCCGCTTTTCTCGGGGCAGCGATCCAGAGGAGACTGACTGCAGGCGGCCAGCCGCGGTTATCCGCATCGAGATCCAGCACGGTCCCAGCCAGCGATACTTGGCGCGGGTCGGATACGGATGCTGCTGTTCACCCCATCCCTCCGGCGACCGGATGGATTCTCGTCGGCAGGGATGATAGCCAATCCCCGGGAGGGGGCATCATTGGCAAGATGGCGGTATCTTTTCGCGTTGGCACTGCTTGCTGGCCCGAACGCCGCGCATGCCGACCACATCGCCGGATTGTCCGCTGACGGGCAATTGCTTCTGGCGGGCGACAGCGCCGGACGTCTGTCGATCCGATCGATCGAAACGGGTGGAGAGGTCGACCATGTCGATGCGGCGCCTCTTCGATGGAGGGGGCTTTCGGCGTCGCCCGACGCGGGGCAGGTTGTGGCGCTGGGTGCCGATGGGCAGGATCGTTTGCGGGTCCTTGTGTGGCGCCGTTCTACAAATTCCTTTCGCGTCTTCGACGCGCCCTTCGCCGATGGCGATCCGTCTCTTGTCGTCGCACCCGTGATATCGCCGGGCGGCGAGACGATGCTGCTTCGGCGCTCGTCGCGAGAACCGGGCTATTTGCTCGACACGGCCGATGGCCGGATTCTGGCAACGATCGGCAAGGTCGGTCCCTCTCCCTTCTCGCCCGACGGCAACTATCTGCTTTCGGAGACAGGGGACGGCAAGGGCGTGCGGATCCACAATGCCAGGACCGGGATCGAGGAACGGCTCCTGCAAGCGCCCGTGACCATCGGCGCCAGCCAGTTCCTCGATGATGGGGCCATCGTCGTGGCAAGCGACAATTGCGGAATATTGCGTCGCCGCATCGACGGCGAAGCAGAATGGACGCGGATTCGCGAGGCTGATGAGGATTGCGAATTCAGCGGTTTCGCCGAGGACGGAACCCATGTCGTGACCGCGATCGGCACCGGGTTGGGCACACAGCAGCTATCCGTTCTTTCGCTGGAATCCGGACAGCAGGCCTATGCCGCCGTGGCGAGGCCCTTCGCCCCTGTCGATGTCAATGTGTCTGCCGGTGCGTTGCTTTCCGACGTCGACAACCGCCCTCTGGTCCGGTCGCTTGACGGTCAGCGTACCCTCGAACTGCCGGTTGCATTCGCCAATTTCGACAATGTCTATCGTTCGCGGCTCGTCGCGCGAGGCCGGCTGCTCGCGATTGGTCGGGAAGGGCAGACCCAGATATTCGATCTGCGTAGCGGAGCGGAGCTTCTCTGTATTGATGGTGAGATCGCCTGCGATGTTGGCCGGCTGCGCGCCGCTTATGAGGTAGCGGTCCGAAGCGGGCGCCCTGTCGGTATCGTCGAAATCCTGACGCGTGCGGATGCCACCGAAGAGAGGCTTGGACCCCATTGGGCCGCATCGCGAACCAAGCTGGCGGAAGCCTATCTGGCGCTTGGCCGACGCGCCGATGCCCGTTCGATCCTCGAAGCGGCGATTGCCATGCCTAATGCCGAGAGCAGCGCTCGCGCGCGGATGACGCTGGCGTCAATGTTGAAGGACGACCGGGAACCGGTACGAGCAATGCAGCTGGTAGAGGCGCTGCTGGCCGACCTGGAGCGGGCGGGCGCGTCAGCCGCCAGAACCGAACGGGTCTTGCGCTATGATAGGCTTCGCATCGAGCTGGGGCCCGCCGATATCGAGGAGCTAGGGCCCTTTCTCGATCGCATTGGCGCCTCGAAGCATCCGGCGGGCGAGGTCATCGAGCTTGATGAGGCGCAATATCTCGAACTGAACAGGCTGTCCGATGTGACGAGCCTCACCGAGCTGGAAACGGTCGGTTTCGCGCCCGGGCTGGAAATCACCCGAAGCCGCTTGTCGCTGTTTCGGTTGACGGCCGAAACCGAAGCTCTGCGCGCATCGCTGCTCTTGCAGCGCAGCCGCGGCGAAGAGGCGCTCGACGGCCCGATCGCCGCGCTCGCGGCGCTCGACCGTTTTTCCACGCTCGTCGATAGAATCCTGCCGCTCACGGTGCGGGTCGGCCGATTGAACCTGCGCGCGGATATCTTGCGCCGCTTGGGCGATCTGCAGAGCGCTGTTGGCACGCGCCAGCTTGCGCTCAAAGCGCTCGAAAAGTCGGAAACCCCCGATCCGGTCCGCGTCGCCGAAGTCAGCCGGGCTATCGCGGAGGATCGTCTCGCGCTCGGTGCGACGGGCGATGCCGTCGACGATCTTGCCCGCGCGAAGGCCGCATTGCTGGGGAAATTGCCCGACGACTCGCTCGATCTGTTGACGACGATCGGTCTGGCGGCATCGGTTGATCTGGCGCGGCAAAGCCATACACCGATGCTGGAGACCGAAGTGGAGGGCGCAATAGTCGCCGGTCGTAAGCGCCTTGCGTCGCGGCGTTCGCCAGGCGCCGAGGTCGACTATCTGAGCCTCGCGCGGCTGTTCGAGGCCGGGATCGACATCCACTGGGCCAGATCGCGTCTCGCGCCGCTCACGGCGGCGACGAGCAAGCGGGCGGCGAACGCTCCGGTGCTGATAAGCCCCCGGCCCGAGGGATCGATAAGGAGCCTCGAATTTTCCGATGACGGAAGGATGCTCACAAGCCGCGAATATGCTCGCGAAATTTCGTGGAATGTCGAAGGTGCAACGTTCGCTTCAGCGCGCAAACCCGAATATGGCGACGTCCCTCCCGCGTTCGATCGCAATCTTCCCATCGAGTTCGGCGACGGGCACAGGCGCGCGCGGGTGGGGTTGCAGGCCATATCGATTGAAGATGATCGGACCGGTGCCTCCCGCACCATTCAGATGGGCGGCCTGGTAGAGGCGGCCGCCTTGTCTCCCGACGACGCGAAGATCGCGGTTAGCGGCCTCGACGGAAAGCTCCGCCTCTATTCGACCGAGAGCGGCGCGCTTCTTCATCAGCTTTCGGGGCATAATGGGACGGTTGTCAGCCTGGCCTGGAGTCCGGATTCCGATCTCCTGGCGAGCGGTTCCGCAGCGGGAGCCATCATCGTCTTTTCCGCTGAAACGGGTGGCGTGGCCGCCAAGCTGAGTGGGGATGCCTCCGCACAAGGTCATAAGGCGAAGATCCGGGCGTTCGGCTTCAGCCCGGACGCACGGAGCCTCTTCACGCTGTCGAGCGCGATTGGCGAGCGCGACGGCAAGGCGTTGCGGCAATGGGACAGCACCACCCGGCGTCTGATCGCACAATATCCCGCGGATCAGGACTCGGCCGTGATGGTTTCGGGTGACGGGCGGCGCGTGGCGGCGCTCGGATCGGACGGTATCGACATATTCCTGACCTCGAATCCCGACATATTGGAGCGCTCGGCGAAAATCCCTGGCGGTACCCGGCTCCGCGACGCGACGATTTCAACGTCCCGCGACGTAGGCATCGTTTCCGGCCTTTTTGACGGCGGCGGCACGGCGGCGTTCGAGATCGGTAGCGGAAAGCTGCTTTGGCGGCAGGACAAGGTCGACGGCGTCCTGCTCGCTGCCGATGCGAACGGTTCGCGCATTGCGGTTGCCGACATCCGCGGCGATGGCACGTTCAGGCTGCTGTCGGCCGACAGCGGGGACGAACTATGTTCAGCGCCGGTGAAGAAAATGACAGTAGCTTCGGGCGAGCCGGTCAGCCCATTTGGTGCGCTGGCCTTTTCCGCCGACGGGTCGGAAGTCGTCGGTTTGGGAATGACCTTTGCACCGGGTAGCCGCGGCGAACCGGCGGTCGCGAATCTTGCCCGATCGACGCGTTGGAGCGCGCAAGATTGCTCGGTCGTCGCAGATTTGGGAGGGAGTGCCGCCGCGCAGGACGAGCTTGCACAGGCTGAAGCCTTTGGCGGCCATGCATCAGCGGTCGCGGGCGTCATCGGAACCACCGAAGACCCCGTCTATGCGGTGCGCTTCTCCCCGGACGGCAAGCGGGCCTATGCCTTGACCCGGCAGAACCGGCTCTGGCTCTATTTCGCGGGCGGGGTTCGAGCACCTCGGCACCTGGCGACTTTCGTCGCGGGCGTCTCGGGGCTCGCCTTTTCGCCTGACGGCGCGCGCCTGGCTGTATCGAGCGAGAACGGGCTTTGGCTGTGGAACGCCGAAACCGGCGAATTGGAGGGCGAGGTGGGGCGCGAATGACGGGACGGCAGCGTATCTTTTGTCGCCAGACCCCCTGGCAAGGACGGCGCGCGGGCGCGCTGCTGGCATTAGCCGCGGCAAGCTTCGTGGCGGAAGCGCAGGAACCCGATCCTCACGCGATCGGCAAGGCGTTCGAATATGTCCAGCTGGCGACCCTTTCGGAATCGACGATCAATCTCAACGCAGCGACGGTGCTGGCGTCGCGCGGCGATGGCGAAATTGCCGTGTGGGAAGGCGAACGACAAGCCGCGCTTGCCGATTTGACGCGCGCCGAACGCGATTTCGAAGACGCGCTCGCCGCAAAACCCGACCCCGCTATCGGTAAGCAGGCCGCCGAGCGCCGCGCCGCGCTGCTGGTGGACATCGAGGCGATCGAGGCCCGGATTCGCGACCGCGATCCGGCCTATTGGGATCTCCTGCACCCCGAAGCCGTGTCGCTTACCGGATTGCAGCGCCTGCTCAATGCCGACGAGGCTCTGCTTCTGATCGTGACGTTTGAAAAGAAGAGCTACAGCTTTGCGGTCACCTCCAAAAGCGCCGGCTGGTCGCGCGTCGACGGCTATGGATCGCGCGAACTGAAATCGGACGTCGATGCCATTCGGTCCGGGATTCGGGAAGAGATCGACGGATATGCGGATCGCGGCACCGGCATCGATCTCGAACGCGCGCATCGCATCTATGCCAATCTGGTGGCGCCGGTCGAAAAGGATCTGGGGAGCAGGCGGCGAATCTTCACGGTGACCAGCGGACCGCTTTCAGCCTTGCCCCTCGGCCTCCTCCCCCGAACGCCGGCCCGGGAAGCCCCAGGCGCCGCATGGATGGCGGACGAGCGCGTCATCATGTCGCTTGCAACGGTTTCAATGCTGCGTGCGCAGCGCTGCCTGCTTGTCGACCAAAAGCATCGCCACACGGGCTGCGAGGCAGCTGGCGCGGGACGATCGGCAAGCAACTCACCGGGTTTGCAGGGGGAGGGCTTTCTGGGGGTCGGCAATCCGGCGATCGGGAAGCAAGACGTGCTTTCGGCCCAGCCGGCGAGCGTTCCCGGCGACTGGGCGACCCGCGGGGTCGCCAATCGCGATATGCTGATGGGGATGGCGCCGCTTCCGGGTGCCGCGGCTGAGCTGAAGATGGCCGCGCAATCCTTCGGCCCGGCTCGAAGCCGTCTGTTGATGGGAAGCGAAGCCGATGAGCGCAATGTCCGGGGCGCCTTGCGCGAAAGCCGGCCGCGTTTCATCGCCTTTGCGACCCATGGGCTGCTGGCGTCTCAGGCCGGCGGTCTGGCCGAACCGGGGCTGGTGCTGACCCCGCCGGCCAGCAATGTCCGATCGGACAATGACGGCTTTCTGTCGGCGTCGGAAATCGCGCAATTCCATCTGGCGCGCGCCGCCATCATTCTATCCGCCTGCAACACGGGAACCGAGGAAAGGGGCATCGCCTCGCGTAACCTCAACAGCGTCGCACGGTCGTTCCAGTTCGCCGGCGCGCGCGAGGTTATCGCATCGCATTGGAGCGTCGACGATGAAGCTACAGCGCGGCTGATGGAGATTTTCTTCAGGAAGATCGCCGCCAATCCCGCCCTGTCCGTTCCGGCCGCATTCCAGGAAGCGCAGGGCGAATTGCGGCGCGATCGGCGCTGGGCGTCGCCGGCCTTCTGGGCCTCCTTCTCGACTATCGGCGCCGATAATTGATCGAAGCATCTTGTCCCGTGGCTCGCCGGAAGGCCGCTATGTTCCCATATGCTGACGGGCTGGAACCGGCCAGTGCAGCCCGATGACCGCGGGCCGGGTCTTTCGCGACCCGCTCGTGGCCAAGAGTTGTCGCAATACAGATTGGGCCCGTATGCCAGATCCTTGACCAGCTTCTTATCGAGCAGATTGTTGCCGCGAATGTTCGGCGATCTTGCACCGGGAGAAAGGTTGAAGAGACAATCCTCCGGTTCGACAAGCTGATCAGACCAGGGATTTCAACCGGTCGATACCTGTTGCCTGCCGAACGATCCGGGACGCGAGCGCATTTCCGTTCGCGGCATTGGTGAAGACGACGATCGCCCGCCCACTCCGCGCATCACCGACGCCCAGGGTCTTGAAGATCCCGTAATTGCTGCCGCTGTGCTGGAACAGCTGGCCTGATGAGGATTGCTCGAGTTCCCAACCCAGCCCTCGCGAAATGTCGCGCCCGCGCACTTCGAGCTGCGGCGTGAGCATCGCTCGCCGGGCCGCGTCGCTAATCTCCCAATCCGCCCGCCCCGGCCGATCCATCATGAGAACCATGAACTTCGCATAGTCAGACGCGGTCATCAGGAGCCCTCCCGCCGAATTGACCAGAAGGTCGTGTGTCGATGGCGGCGTCTTTGGATCTGTCTCTCGCATCGCTGCGACCGAATCCTCATAGGTCCAGGACGCGATCGGCTTGCGCCACTTCGAAGCGACCCGGAGCAGCCGGTCGCCCAGCTCGCGCGTGGGCTGGGAAGGAAGCTTCTGCTCGCCTTCCGGAGGTTCGGAATGGCCGAAGACCACCGACCTTGCGATCGCCTCGTCCCAGCCGAAGCTGCTGTGGGACATTCCCGCAGGGTCGAACAGCTTCGCCTGCATCACGCTGCCGAGGCCCATTCCCATGATCGTCTCGACGACCAGCTGGAGCCAGATGAAAGCTTCGCCGGAATAGGTGTAGCGCGATCCGGGCGCGCTGCTCGTGACGAGCGGCTCGGAAGCCCAGTTGGGCAGGCCCGTCGAATGCGCCAGCACCTGCCGGGCCGTGATAAGCTCGATATTCGGGTCGATACCCAAATTCGCCGGCCGGCGATACCGGGCGAGCGGCTTGTCGAGGTCGAGGAGCTTTTCGTCGGCCAGCCGCATCACGACATAGGCGAAGACCGGCTTGGTCATCGACGCGGCTTCGAACAGCGTATCCTCCCGCACGGGGTCGCGGGTGAGAATATTTTTTACTCCGAAGCTTCTGCTCCAGGCCAGCCTCCCGCGGTCCACGACCGCGATGGCGACGCCGGGCACGCCGGCGATGCGCATGAGGCGCGGAAGTTCCTGCACCAGTGCCTCGGACGGAATCCATGCGGCATTGTCGTCTGCGTGATGGGTTCCCGCACGGGCGCGAACGGACACCGGGCCGCTTGCGATCAGCGCCGCAGATCCAACGAGTAGGGCTCGCCGGCCGAGCATCGTTTCGGAAGTCCTCATACGGCGGTCGATCCATCATGCGGCAGGTTACTGATGGCTTTTGGCTGGCTGGATTTGCGACCAAAACCGATAGGCCCCAACACGGCCTATCGGTTGGTCCGGAGGCAATTCAGAGCGGCGAGCCTCCGAGCTTGTAGGTCAGCTGCAGGAAGACGCTGCGGCCGACGCTGTCGAACCAGCTGGTGTTGTAATAGGGGTAGCTTGTCCAGGTCGGATCCTTCACCGGGTTCTTGTCGAACACGTTCCGCACCGTCAGCGACCCGCGCATATGATCGGTGAAATCATATTGCAGCGTCGCGTTGAACAGGTAGCTCGCCTTGATATAGGCATCCTCATCATAGTTCGGCAGTTTTCCGAGACGCGTGCCCGAGAAGGTGAACTGCGCGCCGTCCGACGCCCAGGTGATGCTGCCGTTCGACTTGTCACGCGGCAGGTAATAGCCGCTGTCCGCCGCCAGCTTGTCGATCACAGGATCGCCCGGATATTGCTGGAAGCTGTGCTTGAACACATGGCTGTGCGCGAGCGACAGCGTGAAATCGCCAAAGCTGGTAGGCAGCGTGCCGCGGAAGGCGACGTCGATCCCGCTCGTCTTTTCGCGCGCGATGTTGATCGGGTTGACGCGGATCGACGAGATTTCGCCGATCGACGGCCCGGTGGTGAAGCGGCTGACGCGCGATATCGCATCCTGACAGGTCGGCGAGTTGATATCGACCGCGGTTCCCGCCTGCGTCCGCCCCAGCCGGCAATCGGCCTCGTCGCGCGCGATCTGGTTGACGCTGAGGTCGTCGACTTGATTGTCGAGCGTGACGCGGAAATAGTCGACCGAGATATGAAGGCGGCGCGACGGCGAGAAAACGGCGCCGGCGGTGAGCGTCCGCCCGGTTTCGGACTTGAGATCTCGGTTGCCGTTGCGGTTCACGACGATGCCGGTCCCCGAATAGCTGCAATCGCTGATGTCCTCATAATCCTCGCTGGGATCGGAACGGCAGAGATAATAATCGTCAACGCTGCTTTCGACGTTACCCGGGCCGGTGAAGACATAGTGGAGATCGGGCGCGCGGAAGGCGGTGCCATAGGCGGCGCGGAACAACAGGCTTTCGGTCGGGCGCACTTCGAGCCCGCCATTGTAAGTGAACTTGCCGGTGTTGCCCCCGCCGAAGCGGAAATGATCATAGCGTCCGGCGCCGGTTACGGTCACGAAATCGAGCACCGGCACGCGAAGCTCGCCGCCGATCGCGGCGTGGCTGCGCTTGCCTTTGCCGTCGCTGTCTTTCCAGCTGTAATAATAGTCGGTGAGCGCGAGCGGGTCGGGATTGAGGTCGTAACCCTGCTTGCCATATTCGGCGACCGCGGCGAAGCCGACCGGACCCGCGGGCAGCTGGAACAGCTCGCCGTTGGTGATCGTCGCCTGCAGATTGCTCGTCCAGCTGACGGGCTTGTAGACCGTGTCGGCCGAGATGCTTTCATACTCGGCGCGCGTCAGCGGCGTGTAGAAGCGTGTCGGATCGGCGTCGAAGATCGGGTTGCCGTCGCCGTCGACGCCGAGCTGCGGACCGAGATAGAGGTCGTTCGCCTTGCTGGCGATGATCTGCGGCCAGCGCACGATCGACTTGTAGCGGCTGTAGTTGAACGACAGCTCGTAATTCCAGGCATTGCCGAAATTGCCGCGGATGCCGGGCGTGATGCTGTAGGTCGTCTGCTTGCTGCGCTGCATTTCCAGCCCGCCGGTTTCTTCGGGCGTGAACTGGCGCGTCCATTCGTCGAGCGAATCGACGGCCGGATTGATGTTATAGAAGCTGTTGTTCGAGCTGCTCGACGAACCTTCGAAGCTCCAGCTTGTCACGTCGTACATCAGGCGGACCTTGCTGATCCCGAACTGGAAATCGGTGAACAGCTTGGCATTGTCCGACAGCTCGTACGACATGGTGCCGAAACTGTTGAAACCCTTGCGGCCCGAAATGATCGTGCCGTAACCGATCGAGGTCTTGCTGCCGCAATAGAAGCCCGGGCCATAGTCATCGAGCGCATCGTCGAAATAGCCCCAGTTGGGGCGCGAGGCATAGATGATCGATCCGCCGTTGAGGTTCGACAGCGCGGCGCAGGTGTCGGCGCCCGGATCGATATAGACTTCGTCTTCCATGTTCCGGCGGAGGAAGGTACGCCGCGGCAGGCCGCCGCCCGGCTCGTCGTCGGTGCTGTCCTGGATCTTGCGCTGATACGCCCAGAGCGGGCGTTGATCGAGATATTCGATCCCGCCAGCGATATTGAAACGGTCGGTCGACCAGCCGCCGGTCGCGGTGAAACGGTGCGACAGCCCGCCGCCGTGCTGGGTACGGCCGTGGCGATAGTCGAGCGTGATGCCGTCGAGCTTTTCCTTCATCTTGAAGTTGACGACCCCCGCGATCGCGTCGGACCCGTAAATCGCCGAGCCCGCGCCGCTCAATATTTCGACCTTGTCGATCAGGCTGACGGGGATGTTCGAGATGTCGGTGAAGTTGCTGCGGCCGATATAGGGCAGCGGGAAGTCCGCGATCCGGCGGCCGTTGATCAGCACGAGGGTGTGGTTGGGGCCGAGGCCGCGAAGGTCGACCTGCTGCGCGCCGGGCGTGAAGTCGGCGCTGCTGCCCGACTGCGGGCTTTGCGTTTCGCCGCTGTTCTGCGTCATCGCGGCGAGCAGTTCGGGGACGCTGGTATAGCCGTTGGCGCGGATCGTGTCGGAATCGATCGTCGTGACCGGCGACGGCCCCTGATCCTTGATCGTCGGGATGCGCGATCCGGTGACGATGATTTCCTGCGCGTCGCCTTCGGGGGCGTCCTGTGCGAGCGCCGGCACGGCCAGTGCGGGCATGCAAACGCCCAGCCCGAGGACAATCCGAAACGCCCGCTTCCCGAAATTGGTCATCTATCAAACCCCCTGTTTTGTCCCGGCTCGAATCAAACTCATTCGCCGCCACCGGATATTTCACTCACTCGACCAGAAAGCGTCGATAATTTCAATCACTATGACAAATTTGGAAATCATATTGTCTTTTGAGGTCATCATTATGTACGCTGCCTTTTTCACCGGGGTCGCGGGAAGGAAGACGGATGCTGCGTTCGATCATGCGGGGATTTGGGCTGCTGCTTGCCGCGCTGGGGCTTTCGCTCGCGCCCGTTGCGGCGAAAGAAGCGAAAGATAAGCCCCACGAGCATTACGTCTTCGGCAAATTGAATACGCCGACGCCGGGACCGGTATCGGGCGGGCTGCTTTTGATGGGCGGCGGCGACCGCAACATCGACGCGATGAAATGGTTTTTCGGCAAGGCCGGGAACGGCCATATCGTCGTGATCAGCGCATCCTATGGCAAGGAAATCGGCGAGGAATTCTTCCGCGATATCGGCGGCATCCAGTCGACCGAAATCTTCGTCTTTCACGCCCGGTCGCAGGCGACGAACAAGAAGATCCTCGACCGGCTGAAGAAGGCCGACGGCATCTTCATCGCGGGCGGCGATCAGGCGCGCTATGTGCGATACTGGCGCGGCACCCCGGTGGGCGACATCCTCAACGCGCATGTCGCGGCGGGCAAGCCGCTCGCGGGCACCAGCGCCGGCCTCGCGATCCAGGGCGAGAAGCTCTACGGCGCGATGGACGACGGCAGCATCAAGAGCCCCGAGGCACTCGCCGACCCGTTCGGTCCGGCGAACACGATCGAGGGCGACTTTCTGCATTTCGCGCTGCTCAAGGGCATCGTCACCGACACGCATTTCAAGGAACGCGAGCGGCTCGGACGGCTGTTCGCTTTTGTCGCCAAGGCGCAGACCGGGCGCCCCGCCGACCAGCCTGCGATGCTCGGCCTCGGCGTCGATGAAAGCGCGGCGCTCGCGGTCGAGCCCGACGGCCGCGCGCGCATCTATGCGACCGAACCCGACGGCTATGCGTGGGTCGTCGACGGAGCGGGGCTCCGCGGCCTCGCGCAGCGCGGCCCGCTCGACGCGCCGCGCGTCAAGGTGACGGGCGTCGGCCCCGGTTCGGTGCTCCACCTGCCGTCGGGGCAAGTCGACGCGCCTGTTTTCGTGCGTAACTATGCCGCCCGCGCGGGCGATATCGTCGAGGTGCCGCGCTGGTCGCTCGCGATCCATGGCGGCGCGGGAGTGATCGAGCGCAAGACGCTCTCGCCGGAAAAGGAAAAGGCCTATCGCGCCGGGCTCGACGAAGCGCTGCGCACGGGCAGCGCGGTGCTCGACAAGGGCGGCGCGGCGCTCGATGCCGTCGCCGCGGCGGTGCGTGTGCTCGAGGATAATCCGCTGTTCAACGCCGGGCGCGGCGCGGTGTTCACCGCCGAGGGAAAGAACGAACTCGACGCCGCGATCATGGACGGCAAGACGCTCAAGGCCGGCGCGGTCGCGGGGGTGACGCGCACGCGCCACCCGATCGATCTTGCGCGCGCGGTGATGGACAAGAGCCCGCACGTCATGCTCGCGCGCGACGGCGCCGACCGCTTCGCGATTGAACGCGGGCTCGAACAGGTCGACCCGAGCTGGTTTCGCACCGAGGAACGCTGGCAGGGGCTGCTGCGCTGGCGCGAAAAGCAGGTGTCGGCGGTCGACCCGACGCATCTGTTCGGCACCGTCGGCGCGGTCGCGCTCGACGCCGACGGCAATCTGGCGGCCGCGACCTCGACCGGCGGGATGACGGGTAAGCGCTGGGGCCGCATCGGCGATTCGCCGATCATCGGCGCGGGCACCTATGCCAAGAACGGGCAATGCGCGGTGTCGGCGACCGGATCGGGCGAGTATTTCATTCGCGAAAGTGCCGCGCGGCAAGTCTGCGACCGCGTCGCGTGGAAGGGCGAGAGCCTGAAGGACGCCGCGCAAGGCGCGATCATGGCGGTCGGCGCGATCGGCGGCGACGGCGGGCTGATCGCGATGGGGCCCGACGGCCGCCCCGCCTTTGCCATCAACGACCTCGGCATGTATCGTGGGCGGATGAGCGCCGGGGGGACTCCACAAATTGCGATCTTCGCCGACGAGAAGTTGGCCGATTGATGCCGCACTCGGGCGTCAATCTCGACGAGATCGACGAACGCCTGCTCACCTTGCTGCGCGACGATGCGCGGCAGACGATCGCGCAGCTTGCCAAGGGGCTCGGCATTTCGCGCGGTGCGATCTATTCGCGGCTTGCGCGGCTGGAGGAAGAAAAGGTCGTTGCCGGCTATACGGTGCGGCTGGGCAACGCCTTCGCCGCGAGCCGCGTACGCGCGCATATGATGATCAAGACGCTGCCGCGCTTTCACCGCGAGGTCGAGCAGGCGCTCGCCGGCTTTTCGCTGGTACAGGCGATCCATGCGATCAGCGGCGAATATGACATCATCGCGATGCTCGAAGCCGAGGATGGCGCGCAGCTCAACGAATTGATCGACGACATCGGCCTCCTCGACGGTGTCGAACGCACGACGACGTCGGTGATTTTGGCCACTAAAATCGAACGATAAGCGGTCTATTTATGCCAAGCCGCTAGTAAGGAAAGGCGTTGCATAGGCCGTTCGCGCTCGGTCATTTGCCGCCAGATTGTGATCAGCGACTGAAGCGGGTTGGAAGGCTGAATTCGCGTCAAAAATATAGTATGAAGAGCCTGAGGCGTCAGCTGCATTTTGTGGCCGTCCGCCGGTAGCGGAAATACCAGACCTCATGGCCCTGAGTGCGCGCCTTGGCTTCGTAACGTGTCTCGGGCCAGCCGCCAGGGCGGACCTGGAAATCCTGCGAATCCTGCGCCAGCCATTCGAACTGATGGCGGTGGCGGCGCATCACCATCAACGCGTGCTGCAGATAGATCGGGTGGTCGGTGCCGAAGCGGAACTCGCCGCCGGGTTTGAGCTTTGCCGCGATCAGGTCGAGCGGGCCGTCGTTCATCATCCGCCGCTTGGCGTGGCGGGCCTTCGGCCAGGGATCGGGGTGGAGCAGATAGGCGAAGCTGAGCGCGCCATCGGGGATGCGCCGCAGCACTTCCAGCGCGTCGCCATGATGAATGCGAACATTGCCGATGGGGAGCCGTGCGCCATGATCGCCCGCGACGTGGACCAGTGCCTGGGCGACGCCGTTGATAAAGGGTTCGGCGCCGATGAAGCCATGATCGGGCAGCATGTCGGCACGCCCCGCCATATGCTCGCCGCCGCCAAAGCCGATCTCGAAATGGAGCGGGCGGTCGTAACCGAACAGCGCTTCGGCGGTGACCTCGCCCTCGGTGGGAACCGCGATCTGCGGCAGCAACGTGTCGATCAGGTCCTGCTGGCCCGCGCGCAGGGGTTTGCCCTTTGAACGGCCGTAGAGGCGGTTGATCGTCGTCGGATCGCCGGGCTTATGTGCAGTCATGGGGCGCGCCCTAGCCGCGCGACCGGGCGGCGGCAACCCGCCACCCGGCATAATGCGACATCAAATGAGCGTCAGGCGGCGAGCGCTGCCTTGAGCTTGTCGACCAGGTCGGTGCGTTCCCACGGGAAGCTGTCGCCCTCCGACGTGCGGCCGAAATGGCCGTACGCTGCGGTCTGCTTGTAGATCGGCTTGTTGAGGCCGAGGTGCGTGCGGATGCCCTTCGGCGTCAGGCGCACGAGCTGCGGGATGACCGCCTCGATCTTGCCTTCGTCAACGGTACCGGTGCCGTGCAGGTCGACATAGATCGACAGCGGCTCGGCGACGCCGATCGCGTAGCTGAGCTGGATCGTGCAGCGGCGCGCGAGGCCCGCGGCGACGATGTTCTTCGCCAGATAGCGGGTGATGTACGCCGCCGAGCGGTCGACCTTGGTCGGGTCCTTGCCGCTGAACGCGCCGCCGCCGTGCGGGCTCGCGCCGCCATAGGTGTCGACGATGATCTTGCGGCCGGTCACGCCGGCGTCGCCGTCGGGGCCACCGATCTCGAAACGCCCGGTCGGGTTGATGTGATAGACGGTGTTCGCGGTGAGCAGTTCGGCAGGCAGCACGTCGGCAATCACGCCGAGCACATATTTGCGCAGCTCGGTGTATTTCGCTTCGTCGCCTTCGCCATTGTGGAAATAATAGCCCGGCGCATGCTGGGTCGACACGACGATCGCGGTCGCCTCAACCGGACGCTCGTTGGCGTAGCGCAGCGTGACCTGGCTCTTGGTATCGGGTTCGAGGAAGGGTGCGGTGCCCGCCTTGCGGTCGGCCGCCATACGCTCGAGGATCTTGTGGCTGTAATCGAGCGTCGCGGGCATCAGGTCGGGGGTCTCGTCCGACGCATAGCCGAACATGATACCCTGGTCGCCGGCGCCTTCGTCCTTGTCGCCGCTTTCGTCGACGCCCTGCGCGATATGCGCCGACTGGGCGTGGAGATTATTCTCGAAGCGGAAGCTTTCCCAGTGAAAGCCAGCCTGCTCATACCCGATGTCCTTCACCGTCTTGCGCACAGTGGCTTCGATCTCGTCGAGCGCGCCCGGTGCCCACTCGTCATTCTCGAACACGCCCTTGCAGCGGATTTCGCCGGCCAGCACGACGAGCTGGGTGGTGGTCAGCGTCTCGCACGCGATTCGGGCTTCGGGATCCTTCGACAGGAACAGGTCGACGATCGAATCGCTGATCTGGTCGGCCACCTTGTCGGGATGTCCTTCGGACACGCTTTCGGAGGTGAAGAGGAAGCTGTTGCGCATGGAGAGCCTTCTGTGAACGGATATAAAGGAAGCTTTATGTGAGGTGCTGTTAGCGTCCGCGCCGACGAAAGGCAATGGCCAGCGCGAGCAACAGCAACGCAAACCCGACGGGCAGCATGTTGCCATAGCGCGCGAAGAGCGTGGGGGCATGCGCCTTCGGAACGAAGGTGTCGATGCGTCCCGCCGCATGCATCGGCAGCGATTCGACGATGCGGCCGTCGGCATCGATGACGGCGCTGATTCCCGTCGGGGTCGCGCGCACGACCGGCAACCCTTCCTCGATTGCGCGGAGCCGCGCTTGCGCCAGATGTTGCGGCGGGCCCCAGCCGCCGAACCAGGCATCGTTCGAGGGATTGAAGATGAAATCGGGGCGGTGCGCCCGGTCGACCACCTGGCCTGAAAAGATGATCTCGTAGCAGATTTGCAGCCCGGCCCGACCAAAGGCGCCGAGGTCGAGGGTGCGGGCGCCGGGGCCCGGCCAGAAATCGATGTCGCCGGGGGCGAGCCGCGACAGGCCGATCGCCGACAGGATCGGGCGCATCGGCAGATATTCGCCGTAAGGGACAAGATGCGCCTTGTCGTAGCGCGGGCCGAGCGTGCCGTCGGCATGGACCGTCATCACCGCGTTGCGCGCGCCGACGACATCGCCCGTCTTGTCGAGTTCGAGCTTGAGCGCACCCAGAAGCATCAGGTCGTCGGGGTTCATCAGTTTGATGAGCCGCATACGCGCCTCGACGGGCGAGCGATCATAATAAGGGGCGGGATAGCCCGCTTCGAGATAATCGGGCACCGCCGCCTCGGGCCACAGGATCAGGCGCGGCGTGTCATCCTTCGGCGTCGTCAGACGCGCGAGCTTTTCGAAATTGAGGTCGGCCTTGCTGCCCTCCCATTTGTCTTCCTGTCCGACATTGGGCTGGACGACGGTGATGGGGATGCGCTGCGTACCCTTAACGCGAACGGCGGCATCGACGTTGCTGCCCGTTTGCGACAGAAATGCCGCACCCCATAGGGCGAGCAGACTACCGAAAAGCGTGGCTGCGGCGACACGGCGATGAAACCACGCTAGGATCATCACCGCCGCGAACAGGCAGACGATCGCGCTCATGCCATATGTGCCAATCCAGCGGGCGGGCGCGGCAACGTGCGGGACGGCAATCACCCCCAAGGGGTTCCATGCAAAGCCGGTAAAAATCCAGCCGCGAAGCCATTCGGTGAGCGCCCAGAGGCCGGCGAAGGCCAGCAGGTAGGACGGCGCCGCAAAATGCGCGTCTGCCTTGGGCTTCATCATCCACGCGCCCCAGGCCGCAAGCGCCGGATAGACGGCAAGATACAGCGACAACAGGCCGACCGCGATCCACCCGAGCCATGCGGGCATTGCCGCCTGATAGGTGAAGGCGGTTGCGATCCAGTTGAGGCCGACGACGAAATGGCCGACGCCGAACGCCCAGCCGATACCCAGCGCGCGCGAACCCTTGGGGCTGCGCGCGACAAGCACCATCCAGCCGCCGAGCGCGAGCAGGCTCAGCGGCCACAGGTGGAGCGGGGCGAAGCCGGTTGCCGAAATGGCACCGAGCAGGAGGGCAACAAGCTTTGGCCAACGGTCGGCAAAAGCGGCGATGCGGGAGGATGTCGCGGTCACGCGCGCTGCTTTAGCGCTGCACCCTCGGCCCTACAATGGCACTTGCGATTCTCCGGCGGGGCTTATGGCGAATAACGAGCGGTAGCCGACCCTCGCTTTCATCGTCGCCCCGGACTTGATCCGGGGTCCCGCTTGAGGTCGAAGCCAGCCGATGCCTCAAAAAGCGGGATCCCGGATCAAGTCCGGGATGACGAAAGACAATGAAGCAACGTCCGCTCCCTACCCCAAACGGTTGCGAACGACGCTACACCCGTCAGAGCATATATTTCATCTTGATCGACTGGCGCATATCGCCCGCGACCGCGAAACTTGCCGATTTGAAGCTCGGCGGGCCGACGGTGATCGTGGGATTGCGCGAAAAGCCGAAGCCTTCCTTGGGCACGAAGATCGCGACATCCATCTTGTTGTTGCTGTTCTCGTCATGGACGACCGCGATCGCATAGGTGCCGGTCGCGGGCGCGTGGACCGCGAAATCGCCGGCGTCGGCGGCTTTCACCGCCATGCGCACCGACCCCTTGTCCTTGCTGCAGTCGGGAAATGCCTTGGGATTGGTGGTCAGGCAGACGAGGATCTGCCCCTTTGCGCTGCGCAGCCCGGTAACGTTGACCTCAACTGTTGGAGCGGGCGTCGGCGGCGGCGCGGCGCCGGTCAGCAGCGTGGCCGAAATGGCCAAGGCCAAGATCGGTGCCGCACGCCTTGTCCCAGAAGCGGAAATAAAGTCCATAATTTCCCCGGTAAGCGGCGTGATGCTGCTCGTGATGTGTCGCGGTTATCAGCCAGCGGCCGGCGGGTCCATGAACAAGCGCGCGCGGGAACATCTCCCACCCCATATGATTGCCGACCCCCATGATCGTCATGATCGCGAGCACGAGCCCCAGCACCGCGACATGGATCGGGATCAGAAAGACGAGCGCGGGGATGACGATTGCGCCGGTGATTGCCTCCAGGGGATGAAAGCTCATCGCGGCCCACGCGGTCGGCGGGCGGCTTTCGTGATGAACCGAATGGGCGATTCTGAATAAAGCGGGACGGTGCATCCAGCGGTGCGTCCAGTAAAACCATGTGTCGTGGATCAACAGGTAAGCGAGGAGGCTAAGCGGCAGATACCAGAGCGGAAAGGCGCCCCAATCACTGTAGATGCGCGTCCAGCCATGCGCCTGCCACCCCCACGCGACGACGCCCGCGGGAGCGCCGTAAATCGCGGCGCTCGCAAGGCTCCACCGGACCTCGCGGCGCATCTGCGGCTCGAGCCCGCGATAGAGGCCGGGGTGCTTCCACCGCGTCGCAAGCGCGAAGCCGCCGCTGGTGATCAGATAGCGCACGCCGACGATCGCGGTCATCGCGAGTGCGGACAAAAGGATCGGCCAGCCGGTCATCGCACAAGGCTAGCCGCTCGCCGCCGCGTTGCAATGGCTTTGCGCCCGCGCGTTTGCGTGGCTAAGGCAGGGGAATGGTGGGGCCGAGTAACGACAAATGCGACATCGCGATCGTCGGCGGCGGGCTCGCCGGCGGGCTCGCGACGCTTGCGCTCGCGGCGAAGCGCCCAGACCTCGACATCCGGCTGGTCGAGCCGGGGCCGATCGGCGGCAATCATATCTGGTCCTTTTTCGACAGCGACATCGCCAAGAAGGACCGCTGGCTCGTCGCGCCGCTCGTCCGCTATCACTGGCCGCGCTACGATGTGCGCTTCCCATCGCACGAGCGCCGGCTGCGCATGGGGTACAAAAGCATCACCGGCGAAGCGCTCGCCGATGCCGTCATGGCGGCGCTGCCGACGGGGCATGTCATCGCCGACAAGGCCAAGCATGTCGCGCCCGACCATCTGCTTCTGGCGCGCGGTGGCCGGCTTTCGGCAAAGCATGTGATCGATGCGCGCGGCGGGGGGAAATTCGCGGGCCTCGACTGCGGCTGGCAGAAGTTCGTCGGGCAGGCGCTGACAGTGAAGGGCGGGCACGGCGTCGAGCAGCCCGTCGTGATGGACGCGACCGCCCCACAGCTCGATGGCTATCGCTTCGTCTACCTGCTGCCCTTCGATGCCGAGACATTGTTCGTCGAGGACACCTATTACAGCGACGACGCCGATCTCGATGCCCCGGTCGTACGCGAACGGATCGCGGCCTATGCGGCGGTGCGGGGCTGGGACGTCGCCGCGACGACGCGCGAGGAAAGCGGCGTGCTGCCGGTGGTGATCGCGGGCGATTTCGACCGGCTGTGGCCCGCCTCCGACCGCACCGGACGAATCGGGGTGCGCGCGGGCACCTTCCATGCGACCACCGGCTATTCGCTTCCCGATGCCGTGCGCACTGCATCATCGCTGCCCGGCCTCGTCGATCGCGCCGACCTTCCCGCCATCCTCCGCGACCGCGCTGCGGCGGCGTGGCGGCGCCAGCGCTTCTACCGCATGCTCGGCGCGATGCTCTTCCGCGCCGCCGATCCGGGGGAGCGCTACCGCATCTTCGAGCGCTTCTACCGCCTGTCGCCGGGCCTGATCGCGCGCTTCTATGCCGGGCGCTCGACCACGGCGGACAAGCTGCGCATCCTGTCGGGCAGGCCCCCGGTGCCGATCGGCCGCGCGATTTCCGCGTTGTGGAAACGCGACTGGCGATGACGCGCCGCGCGATCGTCGTCGGCGCGGGTTTCGGCGGGCTCGCGCTCGCGATCCGGCTCCAGTCGGCGGGCGTCGAAACGACGATCGTCGAAGCGCGCGACAAGCCCGGCGGGCGCGCGTACCACTGGATGAAGGACGGCTTTACCTTTGACGCGGGGCCGACCGTGATCACCGATCCGCCCTGTTTGCAGGAACTATGGGCGCTGAGCGGACAGGACATGGCGCAGGACGTCGACCTCGTCCCGGTGATGCCCTTTTACCGTCTCAACTGGCCCGACGGCACGAACTTCGATTATTCGAACGACGAGGCCGCGCTCCGTGCCGAAATCGCCAAGCTCCATCCCGCCGACGTCGCCGGCTACGACCGCTTCCTCGAATATTCGAAGGGTGTGTACGAGCAGGGTTATGTGAAGCTCGGTGCGGTCGCCTTTCTCGACTTCGCCTCGATGATCAAAGCGGCGCCCGCGCTGATGAAATATCAGGCGTGGCGCAGCGTCTATTCGATCGTGTCATCTTATGTGCAGGACGAGCGGCTGCGGCAGGCTTTGTCGTTCCATACCCTGCTCGTCGGCGGCAACCCGATGACGACGAGCGCGATTTATGCGCTCATCCACACGATCGAGAAAGAAGGCGGGGTCTGGTTCGCGCGTGGCGGCACCAATGCGCTGGTGCGCGGCATGGTGCGGCTGTTCGAGCGGCTAGGCGGAACGCTGCGGCTTGGTGATCCGGTGACGCAGATCGAAACCGCGGGTGACCGCGTCACGGGCGTCACGACGCAAGGCGGCTGGTACGGCGACGCCGATATGGTCGCGTGTAACGGCGACCTGATGCACAGCTATAAAGCGCTGCTCGCGGGGCATCCGCGCGGGGCGAAGGTGGCAAAGAGGCTCGCGCGCAAACGCTGGTCGCCGTCGCTCTTCGTCGTCCATTTCGGCGTGAAGGGCTCCTATCCCGATGTGGCGCACCACAGCATCCTGTTCGGCCCGCGCTACAAGGGGCTGCTGGGCGATATTTACGGCGGCGTGATCCCCGACGACTTTTCGCTCTACCTTCACCATCCCAGCATCACCGATCCAGGCATGGCGCCGCCGGGTCATTCCGCCTTCTACGCGCTCGCCCCTGTCGCGCATCTGGGCAGGGCCAAAGCCGACTGGGACGGCGCGTTCGGGCAGCACTTCGCCGACGCGATCATCGAAGAGGTCGAACGCCGCGTCGCCCCCGGCCTTCGCGCCAACCTTGTCACCCGCTTCCACTACACCCCCGCCGATTTCGGCCGCGACCTGTCGGCGCATCTCGGCAGCGCGTTCAGCCTCGAGCCCGTGCTGTGGCAAAGCGCCTGGTTCCGCGCGCACAACCGCGACGATGTGATTTCGAACCTTTACTTCGTCGGCGCGGGGACGCATCCGGGCGCGGGTATCCCGGGGGTCGTCGGCAGCGCCAAGGCGACCGCCAATCTGATGTTGGAAGGTTCCAAGCAGTGAGTTCCAAAGTCGAATGCCCTTGTTGTCGGTTTTTCACGATCGAGGCGCACGCAGACTATGAAATATGCCCTGTCTGCTATTGGGAAGATGATGGGCAAGATGATTTGGATGCAGATGAGGTGCGCGGTGGACCGAACGGAAATTTGAGTCTGAACCAAGCTCGGAAGAACTTTTTGCAGTTTG
Source organism: Sphingopyxis sp. 22461 (assembly GCF_052044915.1). Classification (NCBI taxonomy): domain Bacteria; kingdom Pseudomonadati; phylum Pseudomonadota; class Alphaproteobacteria; order Sphingomonadales; family Sphingopyxidaceae; genus Sphingopyxis; species Sphingopyxis sp. 22461. The sequence goes on along the minus strand of NZ_JBQENY010000004.1, from coordinate 233,869 downwards.
GGGCCTGTGAGGAAAAAATGCTTGGTCATGTAAGGCCGCCAACTGAAGTTGAGAGACAGAAATGAAACGCCTTGCCGTCTATTGCGGGTCCGCGACCCCCGAAGATCCGATCTATATCGAAACCGCGCGCCACGTCGGGCGCACTTTGGCGGAGCGCGGCATCGGCGTCGTCTATGGCGGCGGGCGATTGGGGCTGATGGGCGCGGTCGCCGATAGCGCCTTGGAAGCGGGCGGCGAAGTCATCGGGATCATCCCCGAGGCGCTCGTCGGCGCCGAGGTCGCGCACCGCGGCTGCACCGAGCTCCACGTCGTGTCGGGCATGCACGAACGCAAGAAGATGTTCACCGACCTCTCCGACGGCTTCCTCACCATTCCCGGCGGCGTCGGGACGATGGACGAACTGTGGGAAGCGATCAGCTGGGCGCAGCTCGGCTATCATACCAAGCCCGTCGGGTTGCTCAACGCCGCGGGCTTCTACAACGACCTTATCGCGTTCAATCGCAACATGATCGAGGTCGGCTTCATCCGCCCCGCGCACGCCGGGATCATGATCGTCGACGCCGGGCTCGACGATTTGCTCGAAAAAATGGCGGCTTATGTCCCGCACAAGACGATTTTCGCGATGAAGGCCGAAACTCTGTAATGAGTGAGGCGGGGGCCTATGATGCACATGCCCTCCACGGTTTCGCGCACGACAGCATCGCGCGCGGATCGAAAAGCTTCGCGCTGGCCAGCCAGCTCTTCGACCGCGAAACGCGCGAGCGGGTGTGGTTGCTCTATGCCTGGTGCCGCGCCGCCGACGATCTGACCGACGGGCAGGATCATGGCGGCGCGATGAAGCCGGACCATGATCCGGTCGCCGCGGTCGCGCATATCCGCGCGCAGACCGACAAGGCCTTTGCCGGGCAGCCGATGGGCGACATGGCGTTCGACGCGCTCGGCTTCCTGCTGACCGAAGTCGCGATTCCGCGCTGGGTGATCGACGATATCGTCGCGGGCTTCGAACTCGACGCGAAGGACTGGCGCCCGCGCAGCGAGGCAGACCTGCTCCGCTACTCCTACCATGTCGCGGGCGCGGTCGGGGTCGCGATGGCGCTCGTCATGGGCATCGATCCCGCCGACGAGACGACGCTCGACCGCGCCTCGGACCTCGGCATCGCGTTCCAGCTCGCCAATATCGCGCGCGATGTGGCCGAGGATGCCGCCGCCGACCGATGTTACCTGCCGGTCGAATGGCTGGTCGAACTCGACATCCCGCCCGGCCAGCACATGCACCCCGCCTTTCGCGGGCGCCTGTCGGTGATGGCGCGATGGCTGTCCGAAATGGCCGAGGAATATGAGGCGTCGGCGCGTTGGGGCGCGCGCAAGCTCGGCCCGCGCAGCCGCTGGGCGGTGCTTGCCGCCGCGGGCATCTATGGCGATATCGTGCGCGAAGTGCGTGCGCGCGGCGACCATGCGTGGGATCACCGCGCCGCATCGAGCCTCTTCGCCAAGCTCGGCTGGGTCGCGCGCGCGGGCTGGTCGGTGCTGCGCCGCCCGCCGCAGCGGCGGATCAGCCGCGAGGGGCTGTGGACGCGCCCCAGACACGTCGAGCGCCATGGTGCCAGCGAATGAGCTATCTCGAGTGGATCGCCGCGGCGTTCGTGCTGACCAATGTCGCACTCGTCGCACTGCGCAGCGTGTGGAACTATCCCTTCGCGCTCGTCGCGGTCACGCTCTACGCCTTCGTCTTTTTCGAGGCGAAACTTTACAGCGACATGCTGCTCCAGGGCTTTTTCTTCGCGCTCAATCTCTATGGCTGGACCGCCTGGATGCGCGCGCGCGATGACAGCGGGGTGCCGGTGCGCTGGATGACCGAGCGTGCGCGGCGAGGCTGGGCGCTTACGACGATCGCCGCGTGGGCGGGGTGGAGCTTTGCGATGGACCGCTATACCGACGCGGCCGCGCCGTGGATCGACGGTGCGATCGCGATGCTCAGCATCACCGCGCAATGGCTGCTCGCGCGCCGCCGCGTCGAAAGCTGGTTCCTCTGGATCCTCGTCGACCTGATCGCGGTGCCGCTGTTCGCGTCGCGCGGGCTTTACGCGACCAGCGCGGTCTATGTCGTGCTGCTCGGCCTGTCGATCGACGGCCTGCTCCAGTGGCGGCGCGCGGCGGCCGCGGGCAGGGCAGCGATATGACGCGCCATATCTGCCTCCATGGCGCCGAAAGCACGGGCAAATCGACGCTCGCGCCGCGGCTCGCGCTTCAGCTCGGCGGGCTCGTCGTCCCCGAATATGGCCGCACCTATGCCGAGGCGAACGGCACCAACCTCGACGAAGTCGACCTGCTCGCGATCTTCGACGGCCACTTGGCGGCGACGCGCGAAGCGCTCGCGCAGCGGCCCGAATGGCTGATTTCGGACACCGATCCGCTGATGACGCAGGCGTGGGCAATCATGCTGCTCGGCCGCCGTCTGCCCGAGATCGACTTGTGGGACGAGGTCGCTGACCTCTATCTCGTCCCCGCGATGGACCTTTCGTGGGAAGAGGACGGCACCCGCCTGTTCGGCAGCGAACTGGCACGGGATCAGTTCATGGAGGTCGCGATCGGCGAGCTCGACCGGCGCAAACTCAAATGGGCCTGGGTCGAGGGCGAAGGCGATGCGCGGCTGCAAAGCGCGCTGGCGGCGATTGAGGCAGCAGGGTTGGCCTGAGCGAATCTGCGGATGTGGTGAGTGTCGGCTTTGGAGTGGGAGCTGGCGTCGTCTCCTTTCTCTTCGTCACCCCGGACTTGATCCGGGGTCCCGCTTGATGTCGAAGCCAGTCGGTGCCTCAAAAAAAAGCGGGATCCCGGATCAAGTCCGGGATGACGATAAATAGGAACGGCAACTAGCGGTCGAAAGCCGACGGCCCAGAAGCTACCGCGCGTACGCGTCCCTTAACTCGCGCTTCAGCACCTTGCCGATCGGGCTGCGCGGCAGTTCGTCCAAGACGGTGATCGCGCTCAACCGCTGCGTCTTGCCGACCTTGGCGTTGCAATCGGCGCGCACGGCCTCGGCCTCGGCGCCGTCCTTCAGCACGACGAACGCGACGGGCGTCTCGCCCCATTCCTCGCTCGGCATGCCGACCACCGCCGCTTCGACGACGCGCTCATCGGCAATCAATATCGCTTCCAGGTCGCTCGGGAAAATGTTGAACCCGCCCGAAATGATCATGTCCTTCGCGCGGTCCATCAAGGTCAGGAACCCGTCCTCGTCGATGCGGCCGATGTCGCCGTGGCGATAGAAGAGATTTCCCTCGGCGTCGTACCAGTGCATCGCCTTGGTCGCGTCGGGACGGTTGTTATATCCCGTCATCATCGCGGGGCTGCGGCCGACGACTTCGCCGACCGATCCTTGCGGCAGCTCGTTGCCGTCCTCGTCGATCACCTTCGCGATATGTCCCGGCGCGGGCTTACCGACCGTGTGCAATTTGTCGGGGAATTGATGCGCCTCGAGGATGAACGCCGCGCCGCCTTCGGTCATGCCGTAAATCTCGACGAGCCCGCCCGGCCAGCGCCGGAGCACATCGGCCTTGAGCGCCGCGGCGAAGGGCGCCGAGGTGCAATATTTCACGACGAAGCTGGAGAGGTCGAAGTCGCCGAAATCGTCGAGCGCCATGATCCGGCGATACTGCACCGGGACCAGCATCGTGTTCGTCGCGCGCTCGCGCGCCGCGAGCTCAAGGAAGCCGCGCGCGTCGAATTTCTTCATCAAGACGACCTGCCCGCCCGACCCGACCGTCGGCATGAAGCTCGCCATCGTCGTGTTCGAATAGAGCGGGGTCGACAGGATTGTCACGGCATTGGGGCCATAAGCGGGGGCGCCACGGATGATGTGCTGCCAGCGCATCGCATGGCTGTGGATGATGCCCTTGGGCGTGCCGGTGGTGCCCGACGAATAAATGATGTTGAAGCCGTCATCGGGCAGAATCTCGACCGGTGCGGGCTTCGCCCCCGCGAGCGACAGCCAGGCGTCGAGCGGTGTTCCGGCGTCGCTGCCATCCATCGCGATCAGGTCGCTCGCGGTGATGACATGGCCTTCGAGGCTCGTCTTTGCCGCACTGTCGAGGAACAGGTGGCGCGCGCCGGTGTCCGCGATCATCGCCGCCATCTGCTCGCCCGTCGCGCTGTTGGTGACGAGCCCTGCGACCCCGCCGGCGCGCAGCGTGCCGAGGATCACCGCCATCTGCTCGACGCTGTTGAGGCCCGCGATCGCGGTGCGGTCGCCTTTCGCGAATCCGTCCTGCTGCAACCGCGCGGCGATTCGGTCGGTCAATTGATCCAGTTCGGACCAGCTCAGCCGCCGCAGCGCGTCGGCAGCCGCTACGGCATCGGGACGCTCCGCGGCATGAGCACGGACAAGGTCGGGCAGGGTGGCGAAGTCGCCGTCAAGCATTTCGATACTGGTCATGACCCATGGGTTAGCACAGCCGAAAGGCGGTGCAATGCCGGTGGGGCGGCGGGGCGCTAGGGTCAGGATCTACCAAATGCGCGTTCGAGGTTTGAAGCGATTTTGCTCAGGGCGCGAAGGCAAGGCGCAGGCATATGAGAATATTCCAAGACTTGCCGACGAAGCCATGGGCAAAATCGGTCAAATCCCGAAGGGACGCCGAAATGGCTTCGATCTCAGGCCCGCGCGGCCTTGCGGGTAGCGATGCTACCCGCTGCATCCGCTCGAGCCCGATATCTTCGCCATTTCGACGCCTCGAACGCGCATTTGGTAGGTCCTGACCCTGGATATGTTGCGTCGACGACGGGGGATGCGGATGGCATCATCGGATATTGCCGGGCAAGGCGACCGGAAGTTGCTGGTCGCCGTCCATCATCCCGTGCCTGCACGGGCCGATGTCCTCGGTGCGGCGATCGAGGCCGCGGGTTTGGCGGTGCAATTCCTGCCACCGCATGTGAGCGACCTGCGCCCTTGGGTCGACAGTTGCTTCAATCTGTTGCTTATCAATCCCTTCCTCGACTGGCAGGAGCCGTCCGAGTTCGTCCGGTTGGCGTCGTCGATTGCCGGGCGCCGGCCGCTGATCGCCTTGTCCGACCGCGACTCGCTCGACGACCGGATGGTCGCGCTCGGCGCGGGCGCCGACGATGCGGTGGGCTGGACCGACAATCTCCCCGAAGTGCTCGCGCGGGTTGCCAGCCTGCTGCGCCGCAGCCGCATCGCCGCCGGGCAGCTCGGCGAGGGAGAACTCAGCATCGATCTGATCGACCGGCGCGTCGAACGCGCGGGCCAGATCATCCGTCTGCCGCTCCGCGAATTCGATCTGCTCGCGAACCTTGCGCGTGTGCCCGACCGGCCGCTGTCGCGCGGCGCGCTGCTCCGCGCGGTGTGGCGGCTCGATTTCGATCCCGGCACCAATCGGGTCGAGGTGCACATGTCGCGGCTGCGCGCCAAGGTCGATCGGGGATTCGACTGGCCGATGCTGCGCACGGTGAAGGGCATGGGTTACGCGCTGCGCTCGCGTCCGGATTAATCCTCCCTGTCGCGCAGCGATGGGGAGGGGGACCGCCGCGAAGCGGTGGTGGAGGGGCGGCAACGTAACGTCCCGGCCCCTCCGTCAGCCTCTTCGAGGCTGCCACCTCCCCACGCCTCCGGCACAGGGAGGATCGAAGATTTGATCGACGTGCCGCTCGGATTTGCCCCTTCTTGATCGCTATCCTGTCACGAGCCCCAGCTTGCTTGACCGAAAGTTTCAGGTTGCTACTGATCTTCGACATAAAGAAAGCAACGATTCCCGGAGATGATGCCCGATGCACCCCTCAGTCCACGCCCGCGCCAATCCCGATAAAGCCGCGATCATCGTCGCCGAGACGGGGGAGGCGATCAGCTATGGCGAACTCGATGCGGCGTCGAACCGCGCGGCGCAGCTCTTTCGCTCGCACGGGCTGGGGCATGAGGATGTCGTCGCCTTCATGCTCGACAACACCCCGCATTATTATGGGCTGACCTGGGGTGCGCAGCGCGCGGGGCTCCGCTATGTCTGCATCTCGTCGCGGCTGACGCAGGACGAGACCGACTATATTCTCGAAAATTCGGGCGCGCAGATCCTGATCGTGTCGGCGAGCCTTGCGGGCGCCGCGCAGCAGCTCACGACGGGCATCAAGCGCTTCGCGATGGGCGGCGCTATACCGGGGTATGAAAGCTGGGAGGATGCGGTCGCCGCGATGCCCGCGACTCCGGTCGCCGACGAGCGCGCGGGGGTCGACATGCTCTATTCGTCGGGCACCACCGGCCGGCCCAAGGGTGTGCGCGTGCCGCTGCCCGAGGATCCCGCGATCGACGCGACGAACAGCCTCGTCATGCTCGCCTCGGCGATATTCCAGATCAACGCCGACAGCATCTATCTGTCCCCGGCGCCGCTCTATCACGCCGCGCCGCTGCGCTGGTCGATGACCGTCCACCGCCTCGGCGGCACCGTCGTGCTGATGAAGAAATTCGATCCCGAGACCGCGCTGGCGCACATCGAAAAATATCGCGTGAACGCCAGCCAGTGGGTGCCGACGCATTTCGTGCGCATGCTCAAGCTGCCGGACGACGTCCGCACGCGCTACGACACCTCGTCATTGAAAGTCGCGATCCACGCGGCCGCGCCGTGCCCGGTGCCGGTCAAGCAGGCGATGATCGACTGGTGGGGGCCGGTATTGTTCGAATATTATGCCGGCTCCGAGGGCAATGGCATGACCTTCATCTCCAGCGCCGACTGGCTGACGCACAAGGGCAGCGTCGGCCGCCCGATCCTCGGCGCGATCCACATCATGGGCGAGGATAACGAGACCGAGCTTGGCGCGAACGAAGAAGGCGCGGTTTTCTTCGAAAGCGAAAATGTCTTCGAATATCATGGGGATAATGAAAAAACGGCGTCGAGCCGCAATTCGAAGGGCTGGTCGACCCTCGGCGATGTGGGCAAAGTTGATGAAGATGGCTTCCTCTATCTGACCGACCGCAAGAGCTTCATGATCATCTCGGGCGGGGTGAACATCTATCCGCAGGAAATCGAGAACCACCTCGTCACCCATCCGAAGGTCGCCGACGTCGCCGTCGTGGGCGGCCCGCACGACGAAATGGGCGAGGAAGTGATCGCGGTGATCCAGCCCGCCGACATGGCCGACGCGACCGATGCCTTCCGCGCCGAATTGCTGACCTATGCGCGCGAGAAATTGTCGGGGGTGAAAATCCCGCGCCGCATCGATTTCATGGAAGCGCTGCCGCGCCACGACACGGGCAAGCTCTACAAGCGCCTGCTCCGCGACCAATATTGGGAAAAGGCAAAGGCGGAGGCCTGATCCGATGAGCGCGCGCGTCGAATTTTTCTTCGACCTTTCTTCGCCGTGGACCTGCCTCGCGTTCCATAACCTGCCGGGTGTACTCGAACGGACGGGCGCGGCGGCGGTCTATCGGCCGATCCTTGTCGGCGGGGTGTTCAATGCGGTGAATCCCGCCGTCTATGCGGCGCGCAAACAGGTCGACAACCGGCGGCTGACGCACAGCTGGAAAATCCTGAAGGACTGGGCGCGGCTTGCGGGCGTGCCGATGAATTTCCCTTCGGAGTGGCACCCGGCGAAAAGCATCGCGGCGATGCGCTTCTGCTGCGCGCTCGAAGCGGATCAGGCGGCGCTCGTTCGCTTCGCGCGCGGTGCCTTCGCGAGCTATTTCGACCGGCAGGAAAATCTCGACGACCCCGCTGTACTCGCAGCGATCGCCGATGCCGAGGGGCTGGGCGGCGCGGCGCTCGCCGCCGCGGCGGGCAGCGATGCGGTCAAGGCGCGGCTGCGCGCGAATACCGATGAAGTCATCGCGCGCGGCGGCTATGGTTCGCCGACGATCTTCGTCGATAGGGACGATATGTATTTTGGCAACGACCAGCTTCCGCTCGTCGAGGCCGCGCTCACACGCTGAAAAGGACTCTCCCGTGAAAGACCGTATTTCGATCACCATGCTCGAAGGCGGGATCGCCGATGTCCGGCTGATCCGCGCCGACAAGATGAATGCGCTCGACCCCGCAATGTGGGAGGCGCTCGCCGAGGCGGTCGATCAACTCAAGGCGACCGCGGGGCTCCGCGTCGTCGTCCTCTCGGGCGAAGGCCGCGCCTTCTGCGCCGGGCTCGACCTCTCGAGCCTCAGCAACGATCGTGATCCGGGCGCGAGCAGCGCGGGCGGCAGCCTGTCCGACCGGACACGTGGGATCGCGAACAATGCCCAATACGCCGCGTGGGGCTGGCGCGAAATCCCGGTGCCAGTGATCGCGGCGGTTCATGGCGTCGCGTTCGGCGCGGGGAGCCAGATCATGGCCGCGGCCGACATCCGTATCGTCCACCCCGACACGCGCATCGCGATCATGGAGATGCGTTGGGGCCTTGTCCCCGATGTCGCCGGCATGGCGCTGTGGCGCACGCAGGTCGCCGACGATGTGCTGCGCGAGATGATCTATACCAACCGCGAATTCAACGGATCGGAAGCCAAGCTGCTCGGTTTTGCGACGCATGTGTCGGACGACCCGTTGGCGAAAGCGATGGAACTCGCCGAAGTGATCGCCGACAAGAATCCGCACGCGATCCGCGGGGCGAAGCGGCTGTGCAACATGCTCGCCGATGCGAGCGACGCCGAAATCCTTCAGGCCGAAAGCGATGAACAGGTGAAGGTGATCCGCACCCCGAACCAGATGGAAGCGGTGATGGCGGGGATGCAGAAGCGGAAGCCGAATTTTACGGATTAGAGCAGAGTTAGAAACCGCGCCGCATTATCCCAGTCGCGTTTGTGGATGGCGCGCGCTTTTTGCGCTTCGCTGTCAGCGCCCCAGCGGCGTTCCTGATAGAGCTCGTCGAGGCTCACGGTCTCCCATAAGGCGTCGGCGTCGAACACGTTTTCGAGCAAGGCGAGGCCCGCGACGAGCGATCCGCCGATCGTCACCAGCGGCGTCAGCGCGGTGATCCGCCACGCGTCCTGCGCCAGCACGGCGCCCTGCAACACCGCAACCGTCGCCTCGGGCTGATCGACCGGCAGCACGCCCTGCGTCAGCGTGAATTCGATGCCGTAGCGTGCCTCGGCCCAGGCGAGCAGCGGGTTCCATGCCGCCGCCTGCTCGGCCTGCAGCGCGGCATCGCGCGCGTCGCGATAGCAGAAGAGATCGCTCTGCGCATAAGCGGCGACCGGCGCGGCGAAGGCGGCGAGGTCGGGTGTCGCCAGATCGATCGCGGCGTTGGTCAGGCCTGTCATCGGCATGGCGGCCGGGTCGATCGTCTCGCCCACGTTGCGCCATTCGGCGGCGATCGCTTCGGCGAGTGCGGCGCTTGCGACGGCGAGCGGTGCGCGTTGCGGCGTGCGCACCGGCCGGCCGTCGAGCGCGATGCCCCAGCCGCCGTCCTCGGGGGCGACGGCGACCTCTTTCCAGAAGCGCTTCACGGGTTTTTGGGCGAACGCCAGCGGCGCGCGAGCAGCAGCGGCATGACCGCGAAATCGAACGCGCCGACCAGCACGATCGCGGCGCCGATCCAGCGGTCGGTCGGCTGGCCCGCGAGCGTGAAACCGCCGCTGATCAGGATGAAACCGATCATCGCGAAGGCGGCGCCCATCAGGCGCATCGCGGAGATCGCAAAGAAACGTTTTTTGGCGAGTGCGTCGTCGGCTTGGGTCATGCACCCTCCCTATCGCCGCCAAGGTGGCGCATCAACTGCGCGAGCGCGCCATGGCCGGTCGCCTCGACGCCCTCGATCACGCGCCCGCGTTCCGCGGCGGACTTGTTCTGCGACAGTTTGATCGTCGGGCGCCACGCCGCGATCCGCATTTCGAAGCCGGTAATGGCGCCGGTCATCTTGCTGAACAGCGCCGGGTTCATCTTGTCGCGCGTCCAGGGCGGGTTCCCGCCGACGCGCGCTTCGTGCTGGGTGGACAATGTATCGAGCTGCGCGACCAGTTCGGCGTCGTCGAGCTTGCGCGCCACGCCCTCCATCTCGATCGCGACATAATTCCATGTCGGCACCTGATCGGCATCGGCGTACCAGCTCGCGCTGACATAGGCATCGGGACCCTGCACGACCGCCAGCGCGTTCGCGCCGCCCAGGTGGCGGGTGAGCGCATTGCCGCGCGCGAGGTGGAATTGCAGCGTCGTCCGGTCGTCGCTCAGCACCACCGGCGCATGCGCGACGCGCGGCCCGTCGGGGGTGCTCGCAAAGATCGCGGCAAAACCGATCTCGCGCACGAGCAATTCGGCGAGATCGTCCTGCCGCGGGCGGAAGGCGGAGTTCGGATGCATCAGTCCGCTTTGGGCGGGCGCGCCGGATGCTTTTTGGCGCTCGGTTTCTTGCCCGCGGGTTTCCCGGGCGCCGGCTTGCCGGGCTTGCCCGGTTTCGCCTTCGCCTTGGGCTTCGGCTTGCCGACGAAATCGGTCGGCTTGCTCTCGGCGGTGCGGCCGCGCCGCTCGCCGCGCCGCGCCTTGCGGATCTGCTTGCTGTGCGCCTTCGCCTGCGCCTTCAGCGCCGATTTTGGCGGCGGGCCTTTCTCGGTCGGGTCGATCCCGACCTCGCCGAGCAGCAGGTCGAAACCGAGCGCGTCGAGGCTCGCTGCGAAATGCTCGGGCACCTCGGCGCTGATATCGATCGCGCCGCCGTCGGGGTGGTCGATGCGCAAACGGCGACTGTGGAGGTGCATCTTGCGGCTGATCGTGCCGGTCAGGAACGCACCCTTGCCGCCATATTTGCCGTCGCCGACGATCGGATGGCCGATCGCCGCCATATGGACGCGCAGCTGGTGGGTACGCCCGGTCAGCGGCTGCAGTTCGACCCACGCCGCGCTGTTCCCCGCCCGCTCGATCACGCGATAGCGCGTCTTCGATGCGAGGCCGCTGTCATGGACGTGCATTTTCTCGCCGCCCGACCCCGGCTGCTTGGCGAGCGGCAGGTCGATTTCGCCCTGCTGGATGTCGGGAACGCCGACAATCAGCGCCCAATAGGTCTTCTTCGCGCTGCGGTTCGAAAAGCTCTTGGCGAAATAGGCCGCGGCCTTCGGCGTCCGCGCAACGAGGAGCGCGCCCGACGTGTCCTTGTCGAGCCGGTGGACGAGCTTGGGGCGCGTCGGGCCATCGAATTTCAGCGCGTCGAGCAGGCCGTCGACATGCTGCTCGGTCTTGGTGCCGCCCTGCGTTGCGAGCCCGGGAAGCTTGTTGAGCACGATCGCACTGGCATCGCGGTGGATGAGCATCCCGGTCGCCAGCTCGATATCGGCATCGGTCAGCGGACGACCCTTGCGCGCCGGACGCGCCGCAGTCTCGACCGGCGGTGTCGGCATGACGAGTTTCTGCCCGGTCGCGATCCGGTCCGACACATCGGCCTTTTTGCCGTCGAGCGTCAGCTGTCCCGAGCGTGCCCAGCGCGCGAGCAGTGCGTGCGGCGTTCCTTCGCGGTGGCGCTTGAACCAGCGGTCGAGCCGGATGCCGTCGTCTTCCTCGGCGATGGTGGCGCCGTCGAGATTGGCTTTGGCGTCGCTCATGCCGGCACCTGCCGCACGATGAAGAGCCCGAGCCCGCAGGCGGCAATCGCGCCGACTACCGACGCGAGGACATAGGCGGCCGCCTGAGCGTTTTGACCGCGTTCGAAGAGCATCCAATATTCCATGCTGAAAGAGGAGAAGGTGGTGAAGCCGCCGAGAATCCCGACGCCCACGAACAGTCGCGCGGTGTCGCCGCCGCCGCTGCGCACGAGCCAGCCGACGAGCAGGCCCATCAACAGGCTGCCGACGATATTGATCGACAGCGTGCCCCACGGGAAGGCCGGGCCCAACCGCGCGAGCATCGCCTGCCCGACCAGATGGCGGGCGCCGGCGCCGATCGCGCCGCCGATCATGACGGGAAACAGGCTGTTCATGCGCCCGCCCTAGCCCGAAACGGGCGCGAGGCATAGCGGGCCATTTCTAGGCGTCGGGCGGGGTCAGTGCGGTGGTGGAGCGCTCGTGCGTCGCGCGCCAGTTTTCGGGACGGACAAAGTCGCCCTGCCAGATGCCCCGCCGTTTCGCCTGCGCCTCGGCTTCTTCGACCATATAGGCGTCGCTGGTTGCCACCGCCCATCCGAGCCGCGTCATTTCGGCGCCGAGATCGATGCCGTCGGGGAAGGCGGCGGTGCGGCACGCGGCGAGCGTGCGATCGTAACGATCCTTTGCCGCGACCTCGCAATGGAGCGGCCCGCGGCCCGCGAGTTTTTCGAGCGCGGTGCGTGCGTCGCGCCCGCAGGGCCAGCGCGTTGCGCCGCGCGCGCAATCCTGCCGATATTCGACCGCGTCGATGCCGGTCAGGCGGATCGTCAGCGGCGCGTCGTCCTGCCGCACCGTCAGGCTGTCACCGTCGATCACATGGACAAGCGGCACGGTCAGCGCGGGTGCTGGCAACCACACCCATGCGACAAAGGCGAACCCGGCGAGGAGCAGTAGTGCGAGCAGCGACCGGAAGCGCCGCCGCCAGCGCAGCCGCGCGAGCGAGGAGGAGCCTGAAACCATCGGATCCCGCCTGACTCGATGGGGACGGCTTGGCAAGGGTGAATTAAGGATTGACGATAGGAACAAACCATATCCAAAATGGACCTATTCTCCAACGGCCGACGCGCACCGACTCATACCAATATCAAGCTTGGGTCCGGATTGGCGGCAAACGGGAGCGAACAAAAGGTGAATATCGCCGAAATGACGGCATGCTTACGCCAGGATGGAGCGATGGGGGGACAGGTAGCATGATGGGCCAAGAGATGCAGAGGCTGGATTCATTGGCAATCGCGCCAGGCGGTTTTGGTGCAGGACAGGCCGGGCCGCCCGAGACGATCGGCGGATCAATCCCCGACAGTATTGCGTCGCCGCTTTTGTTCGTGGGGTCAGCGGCCGATTGGCCCGACGCGGCTTCGCTCGCCGAAGTGCGCCTCGTCAGAACGCTCCCTCCATTGCGGGCGGCGGACTATATCCGGAAAACAGCGACACTGGACATTATCTGGCTCGCCGCCGCGGAGACGATCGAAGGCGAAACGCTGGGCGACATATGCGCGGCGGCGGCCGAGCGGGGCTGCAACCTCATATGCGAAACCACGCTGGTCGCGCTTGATCGGGCCGCGGCGGCTATTCCGGCGGCGCTCGACGTTCAGTTCCTGGTTGACGCCGATCCGACCGACCGGCTCGTTGCCCTGGCGGCAGCAAGGCGGACGCGGCACGGCGTACTCCATGACATAGCACGCAATGATCAGATGGAGCGGATCGACCGGCTGCAGGAAGAAGTCGCGCGCATCTCGCGCCTGCTCGGCGACCTTGCCGGCCAGAGGGGCGGTCTTCCCGGTACGCCCATGGGCTTTGCATCGCGGGCTGAGGATCTGGCCGACTATGCAGGACAGGTCCGCGCACCGGCGCGCGACTTTACCGCGATGCCGCGCAGCTTCGTTCCCGAAGAGCGCACGCTCGACCGGCAGCGCGCCAAGGCGGTGCGGCGGATGCTGCGCCAGCGGCGGATGCGTGAGCAATATTTCCCCGCCGACCTGTTCGCCGATCCGGCATGGGACATGTTGCTCGATCTCTATGCCGCGCGGCTCGAGCGCCAGCCGGTGTCGGTGTCGAGCCTGTGCATCGCCGCCGCGGTCCCCGCGACGACGGCGCTGCGCTGGATCAAAACGATGACCGATGCCGGCCTGTTCCTGCGCGAAGACGACCCGCACGATGGCCGCCGCATCTTCATCGCGCTCGCCGAGGGCGCCTCTGACGCGCTCGGCCGTTATTTCGAGGCGCTCGAGGAATAGGCGAAGAATGGGCATGGCCCGCGCCGATCGGCCCGGCTAACTTCCGGCCATGAAGGATGCCGTCGAAGTAGTCGTGAACGACCGGATGCAGCAGGGGTATCGCTACAGGCGCACGGCCGCGATGGGCAAAGCGTTCGATCCCGGTTTCGAACCCGAACTCACGCCCGCCGAGATGCTGGAACTCGGGGTGTTCTGCGGCAAATATATGACCGACTGCACCGCCGAATTCCCGGAAAGCTGGTTCAAGAAGGCGAAACTTTCACCCGAACGGGCGGACTGTTCGCTCAACTATTTCGGCATCCGCGCGAGTGTTCCGCTGCATATCTGGGTCCAGAAAGGGTGGATCCATCCCGATGATCCGCGCGGCTGGTTCCAATGGTATTGCCGCTATTATTCGGGACGGCGGATGCCGGGCGAGGACCATCGCCAGATTGCGCGGTGGCGCGCGTTCCGGCGCCATGCCGCGCAAGTGCGCAAGCATTGCGAGCCGGGCGATCCCTTTTGCCGTCCGAAACAGCGGCAGGCATTGCTGCAATGGGCGTACGACAGCCGGGACATCTAGGGGCAGGACCCTCGCCCCCAAGCCGGGCCATTTCCCTTCATCGCGCGGCGCACTATGTAAGCGCCGCACTTCAACGGAGTTTCTGCTGATGCCGATTATGGCCGCCCGCGTTTATCATGACGGCAAGCTTGTCCGCGACATCGGCCCTGACGAGGAACTTCCGGAAGATTGCGCCGACGGCGATTTTTTCTGGCTCGGCCTCTATGAACCGACGCCGGGGGAACTGGAGGGGATCGCCAAGCGGTTCGGCCTTCATCCGCTCGCGGTCGAGGATGCGCTGAAGGCGAACCAGTTGCCGAAGGTCGAAGCCTATGGCGACCAGCTGTTCGTCATAACCCGCACTGCGAACCTCGATTCTGACACGATCCATCCGGGCGAGACGGCGTTTTTCCTTGGCCCCCATTTTTTCGTCAGCGTCCGCCACGGGTCGGCGCGCACCCACACCGACATTCGCGCGCGGCTCGAAACGCTGCCCGCCAAGCTCGCGCACGGCCCCGACTATGTCCTCTATGCTGTGCTCGATTTCATCGTCGACGGCTATTTCCCCGTCGTCGACGCGATCGAGGACCGGATGCTGCTGGTCGAGGAAAGCGTGATGGACACCCCGCTCGATGCTGCCGAGATTCGTCATCTTTACGCGCAGCGGCATGAAATCATCCGCTTTCAGCGCCTCGTCGGCATGATGAAGGAGGTCGCGGGGCGCCTCGCGACCGAAGAGGATTTGCCCAATATCGATCCCGCCGTGCGCCCCTTTTTCCGCGACATCTGGGATCATGTGCAGCGCGCCGAATTCCGCCTCGTCGGCCTCCGCGACGTCGCCGCGTCGGTGATCGAAACCAACGGCATGCTCGAACAGCAGCGCCAGGGCGTGATCACGCGCCAGCTCGCCGCCTGGGCTGCGATCCTTGCCGTGCCGACCGCAATTGCCGGCATTTATGGGATGAATTTCGAGTTCATGCCCGAACTCGACTGGGCTTTTGGCTATCCATTCGCGCTCGCCCTGATCTTTGGCGGATCAGGACTCGTCTTCTGGCGATTCAAGCATATCGGCTGGCTCTGACGCGCGCGACGCGCTTGCCAGCGGCGGCGGCTTATGGCAGGGGCGCACCTTCCGCTGATGGCGACATCTGGGGGGCGCTTAGCTCAGTTGGTAGAGCATCTCGTTTACACCGAGAGGGTCGGCGGTTCGAGCCCGTCAGCGCCCACCACGCAGTCACTAGTCGACTGCAATCGCGGCGACGCCGTAGCTGTGTTTTCGATAATATCACGATATGTCAGCGGCTTAGCTCGATATCTATCGCGCATAGCTTCGACGTAGAGACGTTTCCGGCGGCCGAAACCAGTCGTCGCAGGACGCAGATTCTCTGTTCGAGGATTTTGCGGCCGGAGGATGCGTTGCATGAAAGATGCGCATCAGATGCGCATCTTATCCCGCGGTGCTGTGGGTGTAGGTTTATGCGAACCCGAGCATGTCGCGCTGACCTTGCCAGTCGATCGGAAGGTGATTGATGCGCGCCAGGAACTGTCGATTGAGGTGCGCGGGCTGGCGGCCGTCGAGGATTGCGGTCGTGATATCGGGCGCAAGGTAAGCGAGCCGGAGCAGGGAGCAGAAGTATGGCGTCGATACTGCCATCGAGGCCGCCGCGGCTTCGACTGAGGTTCAGGGCCGCGTACGACTGGCTAATACAAGGGCCGAGATCAACTTCACCGCGGCTCTCTTCGGGCTAAGGTTTGCTAAGATTTGCGAGTAATGTATCGAGAATCGTAGGGTCAGCCAGTGTAGACGTGTCGCCGAGGTCGCTTGTATCGCCTTCCGCGATCTTTCGCAGCAAACGCCGCATGATCTTGCCGCTGCGCGTTTTTGGCAGACCATGCACGATCCGCACGCTTTCGGGCGTTGCGATCGGCCCGATCTCGCGCCGGACCCATTGTGCAAGATCGCCTTCCATGGCTTCCGAGGCTTCCTCGCCGGCGTTCAGCACGACATAGGCGTGGACCGCCTGCCCCTTGATATCATGGGGACTGCCGACGACTGCGGCCTCGGCGACCTTTTCGTGGAGCACAAGCGCCGATTCGATTTCGGCGGTGCTCAGCCGGTGCCCCGAGACGTTGATGACGTCATCGACCCGGCCCGTGATCCACCAATATCCGTCGGCGTCGCGGCGCGCGCCGTCGCCGGTGAAATAGCAACCCGGATAAGCGGTGAAATAGGTCTCGAAGAAGCGGTCGTGATCGTTCCAGACCGACCGCATCTGCCCCGGCCAGCTCCGCTCGATGAGGAGGTTTCCGCTGCCGGTGCCGGGGACGTCGTCGCCATTCGCATCGACAAGCCGCAGCGCGACGCCGGGAAGCGGCAGGGTCGCCGCTCCGGGTTTGAGGTTGGTCGCGGCGGGGAACGGGGCGATCATCGCTCCGCCGGTTTCGGTCTGCCACCAGGTGTCGATAATCGGGCAACGGCCCTCGCCGGCGACGGCATGATACCAGCGCCAGGCTTCCGGATTGATCGGCTCGCCGACCGACCCCAGCAGCCTGAGCGACGCACGACTGGTCCGCGTGACATGGTCGTCGCCTTCGCGCATGAGCGCGCGCAGCACGGTCGGGGCAGTGAACAGCGTGTTGACACCGTGCCGGTCGCAGATTTCCCACAGGCGCGACGGGGTCGGCCAATTGGGAACCCCTTCATACATCAGCGTTGTCGCGCCGTTGGCGAGTGGGCCATATAGGATATAGCTGTGTCCCGTGATCCAGCCGACGTCGGCGGCGCACCAGAAGACATCGCCAGGCCGGTAGTCGAAGGCGAGTTCGTGCGTGAGCGCCGCCCAGAGAAGATAGCCGCCGGTCGTGTGCATGACGCCCTTCGGCTTGCCGGTCGAGCCCGACGTATAGAGGATGAAGAGCGGATCCTCGGCTCTCATGGCGACCGCCGGGCATTCGGTCCCGACCGCGGCCGCCGCCTCGTCATACCAGATGTCGCGTCCGGGCGTCATGGGCGTATCGGCGCCGGTGGCCCGCACGACGATGACGCGCCCGACGCCCGGCGCATGGGCAAGGGCCGCATCGACATTCGGTTTGAGCGGGACCGGCTTGCCACCGCGCCGCCCCGCATCGGCGGTGACGATGACGGTCGATCCGCAGTCGTTGACCCTGCCGGCGATCGATTCGGGAGAAAAGCCCCCGAAGACGACCGAGTGGATCGCGCCGAGGCGCGCGCAGGCGAGCATCGCGAAGGCCGCCTCGGGGATCATCGGCATATAGATGGTGACGCGATCGCCGCGCTGGACGCCGTTCGCTTTCAGGACATTGGCGAAGCGGCATGTCTCGGCGAGCAGTTCGGCATAGTCGATCAGACGCGGCGCCTCGGACGGATCGTCGGGCTCCCAGATGATCGCGGTTGCCTGGGGGCGTGTCGCTGCATGGCGGTCGATGCAATTGACGCAGGCATTCAGCGAGCCGTCGGCGAACCAGGCGATATGAAAATCGTCGCGGTCGAAGGACCAGTCGCCTGCGGTTTGTGGGAAGCTCGTCCAGTCCAGTCGCCGGGCCTGTTCCAACCAAAAGGCGTCGGGCTGGATCAGCGAGCGGTCGTAGAGCATCCGGCGAGCCGCCGCATCGACGCGGCCATTCTCCTTCCACCATTGCGGCACAGGGTAGATTTCGGCGTCGCCCATTGTCCTCGCTCCCTCATTCTCTCCCCCGGCACTTAGGATTGTGGAGTGAGAAGGCGCGGCTGAAGTTGCGCGGAAAACGGCCGAGAATGCCGGAAATCCGCGTCCCGCGACAGGTTTTGCTCACGTGGGCGAGAGGGTGCCGAGCAGGGCGACCGCCAGCAGGACCGCGAACCCGGCAGCGGTTTCTGCGCCGAGCGAGCGGCGCAGCGCGCGATCGGCTCCGGGTGCGTCCGCCGCGAGGGCGGGCGCGAGGCGCCAGCGATTGAGCGCCGCGAAACCGAGCATCGCGGCGAACAGGCCGAGTTTTGCCACCAACACGACCGCCCAGCCACTGGTCAGCGCTGGCGGCCATCCTGCGATGACGATCATGTTGACGATCCCCGTGGCGAGCAACAGCAGCACGAGGATCGTGCCCGTGGCGGCAAAACCGGCAAGGCTGCGGAGGAGGGCATCGCGATTGCTCCGGCGCAGCAAGGCGCCCAGAAAGATGACAAGCGCGCCGAGCCACATCGCGGCCGCGAGCAGATGGACGATGTCGGACAGGCGGTGAAGGGTGCCGAGGCCGTCTTCGGTCGCGCCGGCATGGCCCGTCCAAGCGTTAGTTGCGAGCGCGATCGAAGCAGAAATCGCTGCCAGACCGCATTTCCGGCGCGCCGCAGCGAAGGCCGTCAGCAACAGCGCGGCGCCGCGAATAGCAAACACCAAGCCGAGCGGCGTCGCCGCGAGAATGGTTTGAAGCGTTGCAAGATCGACCTCGCCCACCGGGACGCCGAGCATCGACGCGACGCTTTCGAACATTCCCCAGACCGATGCGGCGAGGGCGGTCAGCGCGAGCACCGCGACGATCGGCAAGCTCCGCTGCCCGCTGACCAGCGTGCGACCCGCGGCGAGCATATACAAGGGCACGCCCGCCGTAAGGAGCAGCGCCGCATAGCTCAATGCACGGGCGGCGAGGAGGCCGGGGTCGGTCAAGGGATTATCGGACGGTGAAGCTGAAATTGCCTTCGATGCGGTGCTGGTCGGCAGCCACCGCATGCCACTTCAGGACATAGGTGCCGGCGGCGAGCGGCCGTGCGAGCTTCACCGTCAGCACCTTGCCCGTGACCTTGGTGGTAAAATCGCTTATCGGAACCGGCCCGTGTTTCGCCATGCCCGGCATACCGGTCATCGTCAGTTCGATCCCCGACAGCGGTGCAACAAGTGTTTCGGAAAAACCGAGGGTGATCGTTGCCGGCTTCGCGACGCTGGCGTTGGCGGCGGGCGAAGAGGAGAGCAGGCGGGGGTGGGCCATTGCAGTCGCCGGCAGCAGGCTCGCGGTGAGAATGGTGAAGGCGATGAAAGCATATTTGCGCATCTTGTTTCTCCAGTCCTTGGAGCTGCGGCATAGCGGTGCCGCAGGCTTTCTATCCTATACGGCTTTGCGGCCGCATCCATCTTCGGAATCGGGCCCGCTTCTGACAGGATGTGCCGTATGCCAACCCCAGATCGGCGATAATCGCGAGCGCGAGCATGGCACATGGGGGCATGCGATATTCGGCCGCCTCCCGCTGGTTCATGCTTCTCGCCGGCCTTACCGCCTTTCCCGTCGCGGTTTGCGCCCAGGATGGCATTTCGGCGGAGATCGATCTGCTCGAGATACATGTCGGCAACGGGCACGATCATCTCGTGCTCGACAGCGGCATGACCGTCGGTACGGGCGCCGACCAGCTTGTGATCAAGGTCGAAGGCGGAAGCGACACGCGCACGAGCTTCGACGACGTCGAAATCCAGGCGCTCTATTCGCGCACGCTTTCGGACCGTGTCACAATGCTCGCCGGCGTACGCTATGATATTCGCGATGCATCGAATCTGGCCCATGCGTCCCTGGGGGTCGTCGGCGATCTCGGGTCCGGGATCGAGGCCGAGCATTATGCCTTCGTGTCGCAGCACGGGAACCTGACGGGAAGCGGTCAGTTGATCGCCCGCTGGGACATCGCGCCGCGCTTGGCGCTCGAACCGCGGCTGGCGTTGGGCTGGTCGGCACAGGATGTTCTAGCCGAGGATCTTGGCAGCGGTCCGACCGATGTCGAGGTGTCGGTGCGGTTGCGCCGATCGCTTGGGGAAAGCCTCAACATCTATACGGGTGTCATCCACGAGCGACTGCTCGGCGGCACGCGCGACATTGCAGCTGCGCATGGAGAAACGGCCAAGGTGACACGGGCGATTTTCGGCATCGGGCTTTCGTTTTAGCATCCGCCGAGATCCATCGACGGGCGCCCGCAGTCCCCCGTCAGCGCAGCCAGTGACGGGCCAGCGCGATGTGCAGGCGAATGCCGGTTTCCAGGACATCGTCGTTGAAATCATAACGCGGATTGTGGAGCGGGGCGGGATTGTCGCCTTGTCCCTGGCCCAGCCAGATATAGGCACCGGGTCGCTGCTGGAGCATGAAGGAGAAATCTTCCGATGTTGCCGCGGGCTCGGGCGCCCGTTCGGCGCGGGCGACGGTCGCGGCAATCTCCAGCGCGTCTTCCGCTGCGGCCGCGTCGTTGATCGTTGCCGGGTAGTAGCGATCATAGACGAGGGTCGCGCGTACTTCGAACGATGCCTCGATGCCGCGCAGGATCTGGCGCATCCGTTCCTCGATCCTGTCCTGCACCAGCGGGTCGAAGGTCCGGACCGTGCCGCCGACGCGAACCTCGGCGGGAATGACATTGTGCGCGTGGCCGCCCTGGATTTCGGTGACCGAGAGGACCGCCGCCGCCGATGGCGGCACATCGCGCGCGACGATCGTGTTGAGCTGCTGCACGAGGCCGGCTGCGGCTAGCAGCGCGTCGGGCGTATCCTGCGGCAGCGCGGCGTGCCCGCCGCGGCCCTCAATCATGATGACGAATTTGTCCGCCGCACCCATGATCGCTCCGGCGCGGGTCGAGATGGTGCCTGCCGGCAGGCCCGGCCAATTATGCAAGGCATAGACGCGGTCGCAGGGGAAGCGCTCGAACAAGCCGTCCTCGATCATCTGCCGCGCGCCGCCTAAGCCCTCTTCGGCCGGCTGAAAGATGAAATGGAGCGTGCCCGAAAAGCCGGGATCGCGGGCCAGATATTGCGCCGCGCCGAGCAGCATCGCAACATGGCCGTCGTGGCCGCAACCATGAAAGCAGCCCGGCGAGGTGCTGGACCAGGCAAGGTTCGTCTGTTCGTCGATCGGCAGCGCGTCCATGTCGGCGCGCAGGCCAAGGGTGCGGGAGCCGTCGCCCACGCGCAAAACGCCGACAAGTCCGGTCCCGCCAATGCCTTCATGAACCTCGATCCCCGCCGAACGCAGTTCGGCAGCGATGCGCGCGGCCGTCCGATGTTCCTGGAAACCGAGTTCGGGGTGCGCATGGATGTCACGGCGCAGTGCGACGAGCGGCTGGATCAGGTCAGTGAGGTCGGTCATCAATTCTGGTTGCCGAACAGGTTCTGAATCGGAAAATGATGCTTGATGAAGGGCGACTTGATCACGACGTAGCTGAAATATTTTTCGATCCCATAGTCGCTTTCGAGCATGCCTTCGATGATCGACTGATAATGGGCGACGCCGCGTGCGACGAACTTCAGCAGATAATCATAGCCGCCGCTGACGAGATGGCATTCGACGATCTCGTCGAGCTTGGCAATGCGGGTTTCGAAGCGCGAAAAATCGCCGTGGCGATGCTCGGTGAGCGTCACTTCGGTAAAAACGGTGAGGAATTCGCCGAGCTTGTGCAGGTTGATATGCGCGCCATAGCCGGAGATATAACCCGCCTTTTCCAGTCGCTTGACTCGCGTCAGACAGGGGCTGGGTGACAGGCCCACCGCGTCGGCCAATTCAACATTGGTGATGCGGCCCATCTGCTGCAGCTTTGCGAGGATATTGAGGTCGATCCGGTCGAGCTTCGGGCCTGGCATCATGACTCTATCCCCTATGCCGTCAGCTGAGCGCGGCCCGAATATCGGGCTGTTCGAGGAGTTGGTCGAGCGATTTTTCGACCCGATCGAATATAAGGTCCATTTCGTCGTCCGAACAGCATAATGCGGGGGCGAAGCCGATTACCGCATTGGCGAAGCAGCGGACAATCACGCCATTGTCCCACGTCAGTTGCGACAGCCTGCCACCCACGTCGAGTTCGGCGGCAAATTCGGCCTTTGTCTGCTTGTTCGTCACCAGTTCGACTGCGCCGAGCAACCCGCGTCCGCGCGCATCGCCGACGAGCGGATGCGCCCTCAGTGCTTCGAGCCGCGCCGTAAAGCGCTCGCCGACCGCTACCCCGTTTTCGAGCAGGCCGCCTTGCCGATAGAGGCGCAGCACTTCCAGCGCCACGGCCGCGCTCACCGGATGACCCGAATAGGTAAAGCCATGACCGACCGGAAGCGCTTCTGGCGCACTGTCGGCGATCGTCTGGTAGATATGATCGGCCATCAGCACCGCGCCCATCGGCGCGTAGCCGCTGGTCAGCCCCTTCGCGAGCGTCAGGAAATCGGGGGAAACCCCCTCGTCGTTGCAGGCGAACATCGGGCCGGTGCGGCCGAAGCCGGTGATAACCTCGTCGACCAGCATCAATATGCCGAGCCGGGTGCAGGCGTCGCGCATCGCTTTCAGCCAGCCTTTCGGCGGGACGATCACGCCGCCCGAACCCTGGATCGGTTCGCAGCAGAAGGCTGCGACGCTATCGGCGCCGAGTTCGGCGACCTTCGCCTCCAGCGCCGCGACCGATGAGGCGATCACCGCTGCATCGTCATCGCCCTGCGGATGACGATAAGGATAGGGCGATGCGATATGATGCTGCCAGGAGCGCGGCAGGTCGAAGCCGCGGTGAAAATTCGCCAGCGCCGTCAGGCCCGCGCCATTCGAGCTCGATCCGTGATAGCCCCATTCGAGCGCGATAAAATGCTTCTTCTGCGGCTGCCCTATAGCGTTGAAATAATGGACGATATAGCGGATCGCGCTATCGACCGCGTCTGATCCGCCGAGCGTGAAATAGATATGGTCGAGCCCCGCAGGTGCCAGCGTGGTGAGCTCGTCGGCGAGCCGGATCGCGGGTTCGCTCGAGAAATGGAAATAACCGGTCGCATAGGGAAGGCGGCGCATCTGTTCGGCGGCCGCTTCGACGATGCTGTCCTGCCCATAGCCCACGTTGACACACCACAGCCCGGCGAACGCATCGAGGATGCGCCGGCCGTCGCTGTCGGTCAGCCACATGCCGTCACCGGCGGTTAGGATCCGCGCGCCGTGGCGTTCGTGCCCGCGGAACGAGCTGACGGGGTGGATCAGATGGTCGCGGTCGATCTCGAGAAGCGAGCGATTGGACCGGACGGGCTCGGACTTCAGGGCGTTTTGCATGCTGTCAGGCTAGCGCGGGCGGATAGGCGGTTGCGCCGAAATTGCCCGATCCGGCGCGCGTGAACGGCTTTTGCAAAGCGGGCGCGGCATATTATGCCGACGCCCATCTTCAGCCGATCGTCGCGGCGATCGCCTTGCCGCAGCCAACCGTGTCGGCGCTGCCCTTCAGGTCGCCCGTGCGGCCCGCGGGGGTCGACAGTATATCCTCGATCGCGTGCATGATCGCGGCCGCGGCTTCGGTTTCGCCCAGATGTTCGAGCATCATCGCCGCCGACCAGATCTGGCCCACCGGATTGGCGATTCCCTTGCCCGAGATGTCAGGGGCGGAGCCATGGACGGGTTCGAATAGCGAGGGATGCATGCCGTCGGGATTGATATTCCCCGACGGCGCAACGCCGATCGTCCCGGTGCAGGCGGGACCAAGGTCGGACAATATGTCGCCGAAGAGGTTCGACGCGACGACGACGTCGAAGCGGTCGGGGTTCATCACGAACTGCGCGGTCAAGATGTCGATATGATATTTGTCGTGACTGACATCGGGATATTCTTCGGCGATGGCTTCGACGCGCGAGTCCCAGAAGGGCATGGTGATCGCGATGCCGTTCGACTTGGTCGCCGATGTGACATGACGCCGCTCGCGCTGGCTTGCGAGGTCGAAGGCGAAGCGCAATACACGATCGACCCCGAAGCGCGTCATCACCGTTTCCTGGATCACCACCTCGCGATCGGTGCCGGCGAACATGTGCCCGCCGACCGGGCTATATTCGCCTTCGGTGTTTTCGCGCACGACCCAGAAATCGATGTCACCGGGTTCGCGTCCGGCGAGCGGACAAGGAACGCCGGGCATCAGCCGCACGGGACGCAAATTGACATATTGGTCATATTCGCGGCGGAATTGCAGCAACGACTGGCCCAGCGAAATATGATCGGGCACCGTCGCAGGCCAGCCGACCGCGCCAAAGAAGATTGCATCGGGGCGTCCGATCCGTGCCTTCCAGTCGTCGGGCATCATCTGGCCGTGCTGCGCATAATGGTCGCAGCTTGCGAAATCATGCCATTGCTGGTCGATCTCGAAGCCAAAGCGGCTTGCCGCCGCCTCGAGCGCGCGGATACCCTCAGGCATGACTTCCTTGCCGATGCCATCGCCGGGAAGAACGGCGATCGTGTAGCGACGCTTGCCGGTCACGGCTTGCTCCCTCAAAATTCGAGCCCGCCGATATGGAAGGCCTTGGTTTCCAGATATTCCGCGATGCCGGCTTCGCCGCCTTCGCGGCCGATGCCCGACTGTTTGACGCCGCCGAATGGTGCCATCTCCATCGCGATCGATCCCGTGTTGAGTGCGACCATCCCGGCTTCGAGCCGTTCGGCAACGCGAAAGGAGCGGGCGAGGTCGCGCGTATAGAAATAGCTTGCGAGGCCATAGGGCGTCGCATTCGCCATCGCGATCGCTTCGGCCTCGTCGCCGAAACGGAACAGCGGCGCGACCGGGCCGAACGTCTCTTCTTCGGCAAGGCGCATGTCGGGCGTCGCGTCGCCGAGCAGCAGCGGGCGGACGAAATTGCCGTCGCGGCGCCCCGACCCGGCGGCGAGCGCCTTCGCGCCCTTCGCCAGGGCATCGTCGACATGCGCCGCGACCTTGTCGACCGCCGCGGCGTTGATCAGCGGGCCGATCGTTGCGCCGTCTTCGGTCCCGGGCGCGCTATGGAGGGCCGCAACCGCCTGTCCCAGCCGCGCTGCGAATTCGTCATAGACCGAGGACTGGACGAGGATGCGGTTGGCGCAGACGCAGGTCTGGCCCGCGTTGCGGAATTTGCTGGCCATCGTAGCGCGCACCGCAAGGTCGAGGTCGGCATCGTCGAACACGATCAGCGGCGCGTTGCCGCCGAGCTCGAGGCTGAGGCGCTTGATCGTGTCGGCGCTCTGCCGGAACAGCAGGGCGCCGATCCGGGTCGATCCGGTGAAAGATAATTTTCGCACGACGGGGCTGGCGGTGATCGCCGCGCCGATCGCCTGCGGCCTGCCGGTCAAGAGGTTGATCGTCCCCTTCGGGAAGCCGGCCCGCACCGCCAGTTCGACGAGCGCGATGGCGGTGAAGGGCGTGAGTTCGGACGGCTTGATGATGACCGGACAGCCCGCCGCGAGGGCGGGGGCGCATTTGCGCGTAATCATCGCCGCCGGGAAGTTCCACGGCGTGATTGCGGCGCTGACGCCGACGGGTTCCTGCAGTATGATGATGCGCCGGTCGCGTTCGGGCGAGGCGATATTGCGCGCGCCGACGCGGCGGCCTTCCTCGGCGAACCATTTGATGAAGGTCGCGGCATAGCGGATTTCGCCCTGCGCCTCCGCCAACGGTTTGCCCTGTTCGGCGGTCATGATCCGCGCGAGGTCGTCCAGATTCTCGAGCACCAGCGCGTGCCAGCGCTCGAGCAGTGCGCCGCGCTCGTTCGCGGTGCGCGCGCGCCATTCGGGCCATGCGGCTTCGGCCGCGGCGATCGCGGCTTCAGTTTCGGCGGCCGAGCAGTCGGGAATATCGCCGACCGCGGCGCCCGTGGCCGGATCGGTGACGGTCACGCTCGCGCGGCCGGTGGCCGGTATCCATGCGCCGTCGATCAGCGCGGCTTGCCGCAGCAAGCCCGGGTCGTCGAGGAGGAGGGTCATCCGAGCGCCTGTGCCGCGAGGCCAAAGACGGCGGGGAAGGGGGCCGGTACGGGGGCCGGGCCGCGTGCCATCGTGCGCACCGAGCCGACGCGCGGCAGGCCCAGTTCTTCGAGCCAGTCGCCGAGGCCGCTTTCGGCCGTGATGTCGATGCGGCAGAAACGGCCCTGTTTGACGGCAAGCCAGTGAAGGATCAGAGCCTTCGCTCCTGCCGCGTCAGGCGCCACAACCGGCGCGATCGACCAGCCGCGACCAAAGCGGCGCAGCATCGCAAAGCCGACGGGGTGCTGGTCGCGCGAGAGAACGACGGTGCGGCTGTCGCCGGCCAGCGCGTCGAACAATGCCTGCCGTTCCATCCCGCTGGCCTTGCCATAAAGTTCGCCAAGTTCGCCGTCAGCCTTGCCCTTCGGCCGCACCCGTTCGCCCGGCTGCAATTCGGTGAGCGGAACATCGGGCGCGGGGCCTTGATGCTGGTAGATTTGACCGGTTTCGACGAAGCCGAGCTTGAGGTAGAGCGGCAATCCTTCTTCGGTGGCGTTGAGCACGATGGTGCGCTCGCCCAGTTGGTCGATCATCGCCTCCATCAGCTTGCGGCCGATGCCCTGGCCTTGGGCGGCCGAGCCCACGATCACCATCCCGATCGTCGCCATTGTTTCACCGAAACGCCACGCCATGATGGTTCCGACCAGCTTGCCGCCGGCTTCGGCGACGAGTCCTTCGCCAAGGCTGAGGAACAATTCCCAATCCTCGTCGCGGTGCGGCCATTGCTGCTCGCGCGAAAGTTCGGTCGCCGCTTCAAGGTCAGCGGCCGTCATCGGCCGAAGGGCCAGGGGAGCGGCCAATATTGTCGCCATCGGGAATACTCCTGCTCGAAAGAAATGCGCGTCAAGGCTTGTTGCAGCACCGGACTCGCCTGCCTCCCATTTCCATCTAACCACCCGCTGCTGGCATGGGCTGCCGGTTTTTCGCCGATTATAGAAGAATATCGCGTTGGACTGCCCGGGCGCGGGGCGCGAATTCCGGGCATGCCGGATAAGATGTCATCACCCGCATCAAAGGAATCCGCGCCATGCCCGAATTCGACGCCAACCGGTTCCGTCCCGATTCCGCTGCCAATTTCATCGGCGGCCGCAAGATCGAGGGACGCGGGCGCATGTTCGAGGTTCTGCGCCCTTCGGATGGCGTGCTCCTTGCCCCGCTTCTTGCCGCGGACGCGGCGCAGCTGGACGAAGCGGTCGCCGATGCCGCCGCGGCGCAAAAGCGCAGCGGCTGGGGGACAATGGAACCGCGCGGCCGCATGCGGTTGCTGCGCCGCTGGGCGGAACTGATCGAAGGCGACACTGATTGGCTGGCCCCGCTGGAGGCGGTGGGTTCGACGCGCACGCTCGCTGAAATCCGCGCATGGGACATTCCCTATACTGCGGAGTGTATCCGCTTCTTTGCCGAGTTTGCCGACAAGCATGGCGGCGAGGTCGGGGCAACGACACCTGACAAGCTCGGCTTCACCCTGACCGAACCCTTTGGTGTCGTCGCCGCCATCGCACCGTGGAACCTGCCGCTGGTGATGGCCGCATGGAAGATCGCACCGGCGCTGGCGGCCGGAAATGCCGTCGTACTCAAGCCGTCCGAACTGACACCCTTCAGCGTCGTTCGCCTTGCCGAACTGGCGATCGAGGCCGGGATGCCCGCGGGCATCTTCAATATCGTGCAGGGCGGCGGCGCCGATATTGGCGATGCGCTGGTGCGCGCCGATGCGATCGGCAAGGTCAGCTTCACCGGATCGACGCGCACCGGGCGCGCGATCATGGCCGCCTGCGCCGAAACCGGACCCAAGCCGGTGACGCTCGAACTCGGCGGCAAGAGTCCCCAGATCGTCTTCGGCGATGCCGATCTCGACAAGGCGGGCGCCATCGTCGCCAAGGCGATCACGCTCAACGCCGGGCAGGTCTGCGTCGCGGGCTCGCGCCTGCTGGTGCACGAAAGCGTCGCCGAGCCCGTCATCGACCGCATCGTCCGCGCCTTTGCCGCGCATCGCATCGGCGAAACCTGGAACAGCGACACGACGATGGGGCCGATCGTGTCCGAACGGCAGCTTGAAACGATCGACGGCATGGTATCGCGCGCGCTGGCGGGCGGGGCCGAGGCGCTGGCCGGCGGAGGCCGTGCCGCATCGCCGCAGCGGGGAAGCTATTATGCGCCGACGTTGCTCGCTGGCGTCGCGCAGAATGACGAGGCCGTGCAGGGGGAGATTTTCGGGCCGGTGCTGACCGTCCAGACCTTCGCCGACGAGAAAGAGGCGTTCGCGCTCGCCAACGGCACGCGCTATGGCCTTGCGGCGGGCGTGCATACAAGCGACGTCGCGCGCGCGTTGCGCGCGACCCGCGAATTGCAGGCCGGGACAATCTGGGTCAATCGCTATGGCCGCAGCGACGATTTCATCCTGCCCACCGGCGGCTACAAGGAATCGGGTATCGGCAAGGATCTGGGCCGCGAAGCCTATCTGGCCAATTGCAAGGGCAAGACCGCGCTCATTCAGTTCTAGGCGGCGGGTCTTATTCGGCGAAACGCGCGATCGAATAGGGCGCGATCGGAATATCGGTCGCGCCGTCCGCGATCAGTTCGGTCATGGTTTCGCCGACCCCGGGGCCGATCTGGAAGCCCGCACCCGAGAAGCCGAAGGCATGGAACAGCCCGGGGATTGTTGCGCTGGGCCCCATGACCGGCAGGCTGTCGTCGGTATAACCCTCGATCCCTGACCAGACGCGAATGATCTGCAGCGGCGCGAGTCCGGGCGCGAGGCGGCGGATATGTTCGAGCTGAGTCAAAGTGTTCTCGGGCATCACATAGGCGCGATATTCGTCGGGATAGGAGGGGGCGCGCGTGCTGCCGCCGAGGACGATATTGCCGCGCGCAACTTGCCGGAAATAAACGGTCTCGATTTCCTCGGGCGTCATCACGCCAACCGAAGGGGCGATGGCATAGGGCACTGGCTCGGTCACCGTCATCGTCGGCGCGCGGGGGGTCAGTGGGACGGGTTCGCCAAACCAGCCGGCGATCGGGCCCGCCCACGCGCCGGCCGTGACGAGCAGGATCGGCGCGCGAAAGAAGCTGCCGTCCTCCGCCACCAGTTCGAAATCCTCGCCCTGCTTGCTCGCTGCGACGATCTTCCTGTCCTCGACGATACGCGCGCCCAGCCTGGCTGCGGCGCGGGCGAAGGCGGGGGCGGCGAGGCGCGGATTGGCATGGCCGTCGAGCGCCGAATAGGAACCGGCGAGGACATCGGGACCGAGCCAGGGGAAGCGGTCGCGCAGGACATTGCCGCTCAACAGTTCGAGGTCGAGACCTTCCTCACGCGCCTTCGCCGCATAATCCTCCATCGCGCCGACATTTTCGGGCCGCTCGCGAAAGCAGACACGGATATGGCCACCTTGCAGATATTCGATGTCGGCGCCGAGCAGTTCGTTCGCGCTGCGCCAGATGCGGCTCGCACGATTGGCCAGCGGCAGCTGGAAGATTGGCCGCCCCTGACGGCGGACATTGCCGAAATTGGTGCCGCTTGCCTGCCGCCCGACCTTGTCGGTTTCGATGAGGGTCACAGACAGCCCGCGCTGGCGCAGGAAGAAGGCGGCCGAACAGCCCATGATGCCGCCGCCGATGATCGCAACATCGCTGTGGATCGGCGCGATCGTCATTTGTCGTTCCTTGCCGTGCCGATGCCGATGGGCTTGACGGGCGCCTGACCGCGTAGGCGCCCGGCTTCGATCAGTGTTTCGCCGCGCGCCGCCGCAATGATTTCGGCGGCGGCATTGCCGCAATAGCGGCCCTGGCAGCGCCCCATGCCGGCGCGGCTGAATGCCTTGGCGCGGTTTGTCTCGGTCGCGCCGGCATCGACGATGCTGGCGCGCAGCGCAGCCGCGGTGACGCTTTCGCAGCGGCAAACGATCGTCTCGTCGAGGGCGCGCGCCGCCAGTTCGTGCGGCCAGGGAAAGGCCTGCGCCAGCCCGTCGGCGAAGCGGCGATAGCGTGACTTTTGGGCGTGGAGCTCGCGGCGCCGGTCCGCCTTGTCGGATATGCCCAAGTCGGCGAGCGCGGCGAGCGCGGCGAGCTCGCCCGTCACTTCGGCGCATCGCGCCCCGAGGATACGGGCGCCGTCGCCGGCCAGATAGATATGTTCGGCACTCGCGCGGCCGTCGTCGTCGGTTTCGGGAAGCCATTGGCGCGTCGGCGCGTCGAAGGCGAAACGGCAGCGCGCCAGATCGGCAATCTGTGTTTCGGGACGGAGGTGCCAGCCCATGCCGACTGCATCGCAGTCGAACTGGCGGATGGTTCCGCCCTGGGTTGCGACGCTGATGCCGCTTACGCCGCCGTCTTCGTCGCCGTGGATTTCGGTCGGGGTGACGCCGGTCAGGACGGGGATGCGGCGGCGCCAGAGATCAAAGGTCAGCTTTGCGCCCGTCCAGAGCAGGTCGGGTTGCGCTGCGAGCTTGGCGGCAGCGGCCAGGCGGCCCCCGAGCGGCGAGGTGTCGAGGACTGCGGCGACGTCGGCCCCGGCCTTCGCATATTGATGCGCGACCAGATAGAGGAGGGGGCCGGTGCCGAGGAATGTGACCCTGTGCCCGATCGCGCAGGCTTGCGCCTTAAGCGCGATCTGCGCGCCGCCAAGGCTGTAGCAGCCCGCCCGGTTCCACCCTTTGATTGGGACCAGCCGATCGGCCGCACCCGAACACACGATCAGTGCGTCATAGGGCACGGCCCGGGCTTCTCCGGCGCAGCTCGTCCACACCGCGCCTTCCGAGATATTCCACACTAGCGTTTCGGGCTCATAGTCGATCGCCGGGCGCAACCGGTCGAAGGCCTGATGCACGGCCTCGGCGCGCGCCGCCTCGGTGCCATAGAGCGCAGCATAGCCGCGCTTGAAGCCGTCCGGCTGGCGCCGATAGATCTGGCCGCCGTCGCGGCGCCCTTCGTCGATGACGAGCGGACGGACACCGCCAGCGACAAGCGCTTCCGCGGCGCGCACCCCGGCCGGTCCGGCACCGATGACGATTATCCGACGTTCGGCCATGACGCCTCCGGCTGGGTGGTGAGGACTGACAATCCTTCGCTTACTTCGGTCGAGCAGGCGCGCAGCCTCTCGCCTGCGGCAGTCCAGACCCAGCAATCCTGGCAGGCCGCCATCAGGCAAAAGCCCGCGCGCCGCCCGTCGCCGAATTCGCTGTCGCGAAGCGCCGATCCGGTGGTCAGCATCGCCACCATCAGCGTGTCGCCCGCCAGCGCGCCGACCGACCGGCCGTCGACAGTGAACCGCACTTCGGGCCGGCCGGTTTCGGCGAGGCGGCGAAAGCGGCCGCTCATAGGGTGATCTTTTCGCGCTGCGCGGCCAGCGCCGCTGGCTCGTGATGACATAGCCACTGGTGATCTTCGCGCGTCCGCAGCGGCGGCACTGCGCCGTCGCACGGACCCGCGATAGCGACGGGGCAGCGCGGCAGGAAGCGGCAGAGCCCGGCCGCCTCCGCGTTCGGGAGCGCGGCGCTCGCTTGCCCGGGAATCCGTTCCAGCCAGCCGGCCTGCATTTCGGGAACCGAGTCCATGAGCAGGCGGGTGTAGGGATGATGCGGCCCCGCCGCGAATTCGGCGCGATCGGCCTGTTCGACGGCGGTGCCGCCGTAGAGGACAAGTATCTGGTCGCAAAAGGCGCGAACCGTCGAGATGTCGTGGCTGATGAAGATGGTCGCGATCCCGAGTTCGCGGCGCAAATCGTCGATGAGCTCGAGAATCGCCGCGCCGACGACAGTGTCGAGCGCCGAGGTCACTTCGTCGCAGAGCAGCAATTCGGGTTCGGCAGCAAGCGCGCGCGCGAGGTTGATGCGCTGCTTTTGCCCGCCCGACAGCTCCGAACTCTTGCGCCGCACGATGTCGCGCGGCAGGCGGATCAGTTCGAGCAGTTCGCCCACGCGTGCATCGGCCGCCGCCCCCTTCAGCCCCTTGAACAGCGCCAGGGGCCGGGCGAGGATGTCGCCGACGCTGTGCGCCGGATTGAGTGCGGTGTCGGCGTTCTGGAACACGAGCTGGACGCGGCGGAACTGGTCGCGGCTGCGCCCGTCGAGCCCGCGCGGCAGTTCCTCGCCATGGAGCGCGACCGAACCCGATGCCCGCGGCAACAGGCCCGCGATGACCCGCGCGAGCGTCGATTTTCCAGACCCCGATTCGCCGATGACGCCCAGCGTCGCGCCGCGGGTGAGGGTGAAGCCGATGTCGTGCAGCACCGGGATGGCCGGAACACCGCCGCGCACGCGGCCATAGCCCGCGGTGACATGTGAAACCGACAGGATCGGTGCGTCGTCGAGGATCGCGGCCGGTCGCGCCGCGGGCCGCGCCGCGGCCAGCAGCGTGCGCGTATAATCGTCGGCCGGCGCGGCCAGTATCTGCGCCGCGGCGCCTTCTTCGCAGAGCTTGCCGTGCTGGAGGACCGCGATGCGGTCGGCCATCTGGGCGACGACGGCAAGGTCGTGGCTGACATAGACGGCGGTCGCCTTGCAGTGCGCGAGTGCGGTTTTGAACGCTTTCAGCACCTCGACTTGGGTCGTCACGTCGAGTGCGGTCGTGGGCTCGTCGAGGATCACCAGTTCGGGCCCGGTAATTAACGCCATCGCGGCCATCAGCCGCTGCAGCTGGCCGCCCGACACCTGGTGCGGATAGCGCGCGCCGATGGTTTCGGGGTCGGGCAGCGACAGCGCCCTGAACAGGGCGAGCGCCTTGGCCTCGGCCTCGGCGCGGGTGCCGAGGCGGTGGATCAGGACCGGTTCGACGACCTGCGACATGATGGTGCGCGACGGGTTGAAGGCAGCGGCGGCGCTTTGCGCGATATAGGAAATGCTGCGTCCGCGCAGGGCGTTGAGCTCGGCGGGACCAAGCTCGGCGATCGTCCGATCGCCGACGCGGATGCTGCCGCCCGATATGCGCGCGCCGCTGCGTGAATAGCCCATCAGCGACAGCGCGATGGTCGTCTTGCCTGATCCGGATTCGCCGATCAACGCGAGCACTTCGCCGCGCGGGATCGAAAAGGATACATCATCGACGATCGCGCGTTCGCCGCCATCCGGCCCGCGCACCGTGATGCGCAGGCCCTGGATCTCGACATGGGGCGAGGCGGCCGCGGTACTCACTTGCGGTCCTCCACCGGTTTCAGCGCATCGATGACGAGGTTCGCACCCACGGTCAGGGTCGCGATGGCGATCGCGGGCAGGACGATGGCCAGCGCTCCTTCGGTGAGGCCCGAGATATTCTCGCGCACCAGTGAACCGAGGTCGGCATAGGGCGGCTGGACTCCGAGGCCAAGGAAGCTGAGCCCCGACAAAAGCAGGACGATGAACACGAAGCGGAGGCCGAGGTCGGCGAGCCAGGGGTGGATCATGTTGGGCAGCACCTCGCGCAACGCGATATGAAAGACGCCCTCGCCGCGGGTGCGTGCGACCTGCACGAAATCGAGCGAGACGAGGTTCATCGCAAGGGCGCGGGCGATGCGGAAATTGCCGGGGACATAGGTGATCGCGCAAATAAGCAGCAACAGGCTGAGCGAGGAACCGAAAGCGGCGACGAGCACCAGCGCGAAAATCTTCGACGGAATGGAGATCAGCGTATCCATCGCGCGCGCAAGCATTTCATCGACCCATCCGCCCTTGATCGCGGCGAATAGCGCGAGCGCTGTGCCGGTCATGCTGGCGGCGAGCGCCGCGCCTAAAGCGAGAAAGACGGTATAGCGCGCGCCCCACAGCAGGCGGCTCAGCACATCGCGGCCCAGATAGTCGCTGCCGAGCCAGAAACGCCGCGACGCTCCGCTGAAAACCTCATAATCAACAAAGGCGCCGACCGAATAGGGCGCGAGCCATGGCCCCGCGACGGCGGCAAACAGCCAGAAGAGGACGAGCCCGAGACCGATGCGGCCCGAGAGCGACAGCGACTTGGCGAAGGCGGTGAAGCGTCTCATTGCGCACGAAGCCTTGGGTTGGCGAGGATCGCGACGACGTCGGCAAAAAGCATCAGCGCCAGATAGGCGGTGCAGAAGATCATCGCGCAGGCCTGCAGCAGCGGCATGTCGCGGCTCGTCACCGCGTTGACCATCAAACTGGCGAGGCCGGGGAAGTTGAAGATCGTCTCGACAATGATAGCGCCGCCCATCAGATAGGACAGCGACAGCGCCATCGCGTTGACGATCGGGCCGATCGCGTTCGGCAGGACGTGCGACAGGACGATGCGGCGAAAGGGCAGGCCTTTCAGGCGCGCCATCTCGACATAGGGGCGGTCCAACTGATCGGCGACCGCCGCGCGCGTCATGCGCGCCATCTGTGCCACCACGACGACGGTCAGCGTCAGCACGGGCAGCGCGATCGAGCGCAGCAATTCGCCCCACGTTGCTTCATCGGAGACGAGCGCGATCGACGGCAGCCAGAGTAACTTTACCGAAAAGATGAGGACGCCGATCGTCGCAACGAGAAATTCGGGCACCGCGACCATCGACAGCGTCGCGATGTTGAGCGCGCGGTCGATGGTGCCGCCGCGGTTCACCGCAGATACGATGCCGATCAGCAGCGCAAGCGGCACCGCGAGCAGCGCGGTGATACCCGCAAGCATCAGCGAATTGGGCAGGCGCTCGGCGATGATGTCGCGCACCGGCATGTTGGCGACCAGCGACTGGCCCGGATCGCCCTGGACGATCGCGCCGAGCCATTCGGCGTAGCGGGTAAGCGCCGGGCGATCGAGACCCATTTCGTGGCGCAGCGCAGCGACCTGTTCGGGCGTCGCGCTTTGGCCGAGCGTTTCCTGCGCGGCGTCACCTGGGAGCAGGCCGCTGATCGTGAAGATCACGGCCGATACGAGGAACAGCGTCAGCAGCGCCGATCCAGTGCGGCGCAGCACCAGCTGCAGGATGCCGG
Organism: Sphingopyxis sp. 22461; assembly: GCF_052044915.1. Classification (NCBI taxonomy): domain Bacteria; kingdom Pseudomonadati; phylum Pseudomonadota; class Alphaproteobacteria; order Sphingomonadales; family Sphingopyxidaceae; genus Sphingopyxis; species Sphingopyxis sp. 22461. The sequence continues at coordinate 198,931 of NZ_JBQENY010000004.1, read as the reverse complement.
CAAAGGCGGAACGGGAGGCGGTGGTCGCGGCCATTAGTCGTCCCACCAGGCATATTCGGCGAACTGATACGCCATGAAACCGCCGAGCGCGACCGGCTGCAGCCCCTTGAGCCGGCGGTCGAAGCCGTCGATCAGCGTGATGAAAACGGGAATGGCGACGCCGCACTGACCGTGGACCAGTGCCTGCATCTCGCCATAGAGCTGCTTGCGCCGGGCCTGATCGGCCTCGCCGCGTGCTTCGACCAGCAAACGGTCGAAACGCGGATTATTCCATCCGCTTTCGTTCCAGTCGGCATCGGATTTGAAGAACAGGCTGAAGATCAGGTCGGCGGTCGGGCGCGGGTTGGTGTTGCCGAAGCCCATCGGGTGCTTCATCCAGTGCGTCGACCAGTAACCGTCGGCGGGAACACGGTTGACCGCGAGCTCGAGACCGACGCGAGCGCCATATTCCTGCAGGATCGACGCCATGTCGACCGATCCTTCGGCCGCAGGGGTCGCATAGACGGGAATGCGCACCCCGGTCAGCCCGCTGCGCTTCAGATGCCAGCGCGCGCGGTCGAGGTCGAGCGTCGTCTGCGGCACCTCGGGGTTATAATAAGGGTGAAAGGGCGGGATCGGCTGATCATTGCCGATCGTCGCATAGTTTCGGAACAGCGCGCGTTTGACGAGCGGCCGGTCGATCAGATGCTTGATCGCCTCGACGAAGTCGGGATTGCCGGTCGGCAGCCGGTCCTGTCGCATGATAAGGTCGGTGTAGAGCGACGACGGCGTCGCGAGCAGGCCATGCCCGGCGGAGGCATCGATGCGCTTCGTCGACCGCGGGTTTACCGCGTTGATCAACTGGACATCGCCTGCGAGCAGCGCATTGACGCGGCTGACCTCGTCGGGGATGGAAATCAGCTCGATACGGTCGAGATAGGGACGCCCCGCCACCCAATAATCGGGATTGCGCGTGACGACTGTGCGCACCCCCGGTTTGAACTGGGTGAGCCGATAGGGTCCGGTGCCGTTGCCGTCGGGTTTCGTTTCGCCGTTGCGGACGATCAGGAAATGCGACTGGGCGAGGATCGCAGGCAGGTCGGCATTGGCGCCGGTCAGCCGGATCAGCACGCCATGGCGGCCGTCGGCCCGGATCTCTGCGAATTGCTCGGCGATCGTCGCCATCTTCGACCCTAGCTTGGCATCCGAATGCCGGCGCAGCGACCAGATGACGTCCGCGCTCGTCAGTTCGGCGCCGTCATGGAAGCGCACGCCCCTGCGCAGCCGGAGATGCCAGTTGATGCGGTCGGACGTCTCGATGCTTTCGGCGAGCGACGGGCGCGGTATCAGATCGGGACCGGTCTTGGTCAGTCCGCCATAGAGCATGAAATGGCGGACATAGTCGGTCGACAGCGCGCCCTTCGCGGGGTCGAGCGTGTCGGCGGTCGAACTCGACTGCGTGGCGATGCGGATGCTGCCGCCGCGGCGCGGGACCGCGAAGGCCGAATGCTGACCGGGCAGCGCGAGCATCCCGGCGCCCGCGATGCCGGCAGCGATCAGGCCGCGGCGGGTGAGGTCGCTATTCAATGGAGCCAGTCCTGCAGCTTGTACCACGCACCAACCATCGGCAGGAACCATGGCTTGCCCAGGTGGCCGGGAATGGCGGGCCAGGAGAGGTCGGCGAAGGGGTTCGCCGCCGCGTCGCCGCCCATCACGCGCGCCATGCGTTCGCCCAGATGCGTGGCCATCTGGACGCCATGGCCGCTGTACCCCATTGCATAATAGAGCCCGTCATGTTCGCCGGCACGGGGAAGGCGATCGGCGGTCAGGTCGACCGTCCCACCCCAGATATGGTCGACCCGCGCATCGGACAGCGCCGGAAACATGCGATGCATCGTGCTCTCGAGCACGCGCGCACCCTTCAGGTCCGAGCCTGGGTTCGACAACGCGAAACGCGCGCGACCGCCGAAGATCAAGCGGTTGTCGGGGGTCAGGCGGAAGTAATTGCCGATGATCCGGCTCGTCACATAATTGCGGCGGGTCGGGAACAATTGCGCGACCAGCTCCGCATCGAGCGGTTCGGTGGCGATAGCAAAGCTGCCCACCGACACGATGCGGCGGCGGAACCAGCCAAAGGGAGCGTAGGGGCTCGCACCGCCCGTGGCGACGAGTATCTGCTTCGCTGCCGCCGTTCCCCGCGGCGTATCGACCGCCCAACCCTTGTCCACGTCCAGTAGCCGTGTCACGGGCGCATTTTCCCAGATCGCCGCGCCCGCGCGTGCGGCGGCGTCGGCGAGGCCGATGCCGAACCGGCCGGGGTGAAGCTGCGCGCTCGTCGTCTGGATCAGCGCGCCGTGAAATTCGCGGGCACCGATTTCGTCGCCGATCCGGCCCGGCGGAACCAGTTCGACATGGGGATCGACCTCCTTGGTCAGCAGGGCGTAGGCGGCCTCGAGCTTCGGATAATGTTCAGGCTTCGCGGCCAGTTTCGCGCGCCCGCAGCGGATGAAGTCGCAGTCGATGTCTTCAGCGGCGGCGATGCGTTCGACCGTGTCGACGGCGTCACAATGCGCCAGATACCAGGCGCGCGCGCGATCGATGCCGAAGCTCGACGCGAGCGCGCCAAAATCATGCGCTGTGCCGGCGTTGCACTGTCCGCCATTCCGGCCCGAGGCCGCGCCGATCACCCGTCCGGCTTCGAGCAATGCCACACTCGCGCCCGACCGGGCGAGCGCGAGCGCAGCCGACAAGCCGGTGAATCCTCCTCCGATCACGGCCACGTCGAACGCGCCGCCGACGGCATCGGTGCGGCCGCCATCGAAATCAGGGGCGCTCGCCTGCCAATAGGAGGGGGCGGGCACCGGCATGATGTCAGAGGCCAACGACGGCGGGCAGGCAGCCGATGTGCGGGATTTCGATGTCGCGATAATTGGCATTCGACGGCTCGTGTCCGCGGCCGACGAACACGCGGCAACCGAAGCCGAGGTCGGTCGCCGTATTCTGGTCGTATCGAAAGCTCGACGAGACGTGCATCATGTCCTCGGGGCCGCAGCCGAGCTGGTCGAACATATATTCGAACGCCTGCATGCGCGGCTTGTAAGCCTGTGCGCTTTCGGCGGTATAGACGCGGTGGAAGGTGGCGCCGAGCAACGCGACATTGTGATGGATCTGGTCGTTCATCGCGTTCGACAGGATGACGAGCGGGATCTTGTCGCAGATTTTCGACAGCCCGCCGGGCACATCGGGATGCGGCCCCCAGGTCGGCACCGTCGCATAGATGGAATCGGCGTCTTCCTCGCGATATTCGACGCCATATTTTTTCGCCGTGCGCCGCACCGCGCCCCGGATGACTTCGCGATAGGGTTTCCAGTCGCCCAGCACCTCGTCGAAGCGATAGGCCGAGAAATCCCGGCACATCGCATCCATCACTTTGGCGGGGATGCGATCGGCGAAAAAATCGCGGGCCATTTCGGACATGCGGAAACGGGTCAGCGTCCCATAACAGTCGAAACTGATATATTTGGGAGTGAAGGTGGGACCGGCATTGCTCATCGTCTGGATTTCCCTCCTGGCGCGGCTGTACTGTAGCCCCGCTGTTGCGCCGACCATATGGCCATCTGACCGTCGGAACTTGTCCCCGATTGGACCCGTCGGGCAAGCGTATCGCCACGTTTCGCTTGCCCGTTTCGGCATAGCATGCCGCGTTCCCGCTTGCGCCTTTGCGCTTGCTTAGATGGGTTTGCCGCCGCGCCATCACGGGCATTCGGGACGACGGCTTTCACAAACCGGCATAAAATGCCGTTCCGCGCCGCCTCGGACGATGCGATCATGCAAGCGGCCGAAAGATTGCATAGACCTTGGCGACATGCTCGAGGCTTTCCCAGCTGCAGCTTGCACCCTGTTCGACGAGGAAGATGTCGCCCTGCGCAAAGGTCCGCGACCGGCCGCTTTCGTCGACGAACGTCACCTCTCCCTGTAACAGATACATGAGCTCGAAATGGACATAGCGCATCGGTCGGCGGTGATAGCGAGTCGAATCCCAGATACCGCAGGTGAATTCGCCGTCTGCCGAACGGAAGGTGCTGAAATTGCGGCATGCGGGCGTCTCTCCGATCAGCAATTCGGCGAGCGGAGCGCCCGAGGGCGTGAGGTCGACGGCGATGTCGATCGGGATGATCCCGGCCGGGCTGTCCGCTCCGTTCGTGTAACGAAGGAAGATGATCGTCGCGGGGACTGGTGCCACCCAGTCGAAAGCGGTTTCGGCCGGGACGACCCAGCTGTCGCCCGCTGCATGCTCCCGCGTCGCGCCATCGGCGGAAATGGTCACCGCGCCGTCGGCAAGGATCATCCAGCAATCGCCCGTCGCTGCCGGGGCGGTGCCTTTGCCGGCGGGCAGATGGATCGAGCCGGCCTCGACCGGGCCGCCGCGCAGCGGCACGAGGCGACGCCCCTCGCCGAACGGGTCCGCTCCATCATTATGGTTGGGCCCGGCCGCGAAGGCGCGCAGGTCGATGAAGCTGGGGCAATCGATGGCAGTGGACATGGCTTACTCCGGAATCCTGAGGCGAATATAGTCGGTCTGTGCGGGTTCGAGTGCTTCGACGGCGGCGAGCAGACTGCCGCTTTCCTGCGCGAAGGCCGCGACCGCGGCGGCGCGGGCGTAGCCGATCCGCGGCACCAGTTCGGTGGCGAGCGCAGTGCTGTGAAGCAAATTGGCATGACAGCGCGCCTCGCATGCCTCGATCCCGGCAACGCAATGATCGGCGAGCATGTTCATCGCGTTCACAAGAAGCGTAACCGCTTCGTGGATCGACCAGTAGATGACGGGCTCGAAGGGATTGAGCTGTAACTGCCCGCCCTCGGCCGCAAAGGTCACGGTGAGGTCCAGACCAAAGACACGGAAGGCGGCGGCGTTCACGGCCTCGGGGATGACGGGATTAACCTTGCCCGGCATGATCGACGAACCCGGCTGGCGGCGAGGCAGCGCGATTTCGCCAATGCCGCCGGCGGGACCGCTCGACAGCAGGCGCAGATCGTTGGCGATTTTCGAAAGCTTGGCCGCGACCCGCTTCAGCATCCCGCTATAGAGCACGAAGGCGCCCATATCCCACGTCGCTTCGACCAGATTGGCGGCCTGTACGACCCGATAGCCGGTGACCAGTGCCAGTTCGGCGCAGACCTGTTCGCGATAGGCGGCGCTTGCGGCGATGCCCGTGCCGATCGCGGTTCCGCCCAGATTGACTTCCAGCAACAGCCGCGCGATTTCTCCCGCGCGCTGGACATCCTCGCGCAGCGTCGTTGCATAGGCGCCGAATTCTTCGCCCAGCGTCATCGGCACGGCATCCTGAAGCTGCGTCCGGCCGAGCTTTTGCACCGCCTCGAACCCCAGGCTCCGCTCGGCGAACGCCGCCGCCAGCCGCTCGCTTGCCGCCATCAACCGGCCGTTGAGCGCGAAGACGGCGAGGCGGACGGCGGTGGCATAGGCGTCGTTGGTCGACTGGTTGCGATTGACATGGTCGTTGGGATTGACCCGGGTGTAATCGCCCGCGTCGTGGGCAAGAAGCTGTAGGGCGCGGTTCGCGATGACCTCGTTGGCGTTCATGTTCGTCGATGTGCCGGCGCCGCCCTGACAGACGTCGACCGGAAAATGATCGTGGTGCCGGCCGGCAAGGATCTCGTCACACGCCCGGACGATCGCGTCGGCGATGTCGGCCGGCAGATCGCCGATCCGTCCGTTGACGCGTGCCGCCGCCTTCTTGACCTGTGCAAGTGCGATGAGGAGCTCCGGAAAATCGCCGATGACGGCGCCCGTCAGCGGGAAATTGGCGCGCGCGCGTTCGGTTTGCGGTCCGTATAGGCGGTCGGCGTCGACGGGCACGATGCCAAGCGGATCGCGCTCCAGCCGCACGGTGCGGATCGCGCCAGCGTCTTCCATTCCCGACCTCCCTCTATTCCTGCGGTGCTATCATGCCACGCCCGCGTCGGGGCGTGCTGTCATTCCGCAGCGGGACGGCGATGCTTGCTTCCGCCGATCGCCGCCAGCCCGGCATGCTGTGCCGTCGATCAATAACCACGGCGGCGATCGATTTCGCCGGCCAGCGGGAGGCCCGCGCTCATTCGCCGCAGATTGTCGATCAGCGCGTGGACGGCGCTGTCGGTGCGCGTGATGCCGGCGACATGCGGCGTCAGCAGGATCGCGGGATGCGTGAAAAAGGGATGGCCGGCAGGCAAGGGTTCGGGATCCGCGACGTCGAGAATCGCGGCCGACAGCTGACCATTGTCCAGCGCCTCGAGCAAGTCGTCCTGCACCAGATGTCCGCCGCGCGCGACATTCACCAGCCGCGCGCCCTGCGGCATCGCGGCGAAGGTCACGCGATTGAGGATATGGCGCGTGTCGTCGGTGAGCGGCAACAGGCAGACGAGGATTTCGCTGTGGGCGAGAAAGGGCGCGAGGCCCGTGTCGCCGGCGAAACAATCGACGCCGTCGATCGTCCGGGGCGACCGGCTCCATCCCGCCAGCTCGAACCCGTGCGGCGCGAGCGCCGCCAGCGCAGCGCGGCCGAGTGCGCCGAGGCCCATCACCCCGACGCGGCGCTCGCGTGCCGGCGGGACATCGCGCCAGCTCCAGCGCCCCGCGCGCTGCCCGGCGATGTGGAAGGGCAGGTCGCGGTGCAGCGCGAGCACCGCCATCGCGACATAGTCGGCCATCGTGTCGGTGATCCCCGGCTCGATCATCCGGACGATGCGAAGGTCCGGGGGCAACCGGTCGAGGTCGAGCTGATCGACGCCGGCGCCGACGCTGAACAGGGTCCGCAAATTGGGCAGGCTCGCGATTAGCTCGTCGGGCACGGTCCACGCCACCAGATGTTCGATCTCGGCCGGATTTCCGACGTCGGGCCAGCAGCGAAAATCGACTTGCGGCAGGGCTCGCGACACGACGTCGCGCCAGTGCTTTCCGCGCGCTTCGGGGCCATGGTGGAGAAGTTTCATCAGGACTTCCTTCGCTTGGGCCGCCGCGCGTGCCACCACATCAGCGGTCCCGAACAGGCAAGAAAAATCAAGGCGAGGGCTTCGATGAGGAGTAAGATCCGTCCTCCGATGCCAAAGCTGTCGCCCGCATGCAGGGGCAGGATCGTCATCCAGAGCGCGGGATTTGCGCCCGCCGGAATCCGCTTGAGCAACTGTCCGTCCGACAGCGACACGGATGCGACATCGACGGCGCGCGGACCCTGCTGCGGCGAAAAGAAATTGACGTCGATGCGGTCGGCCTGCGGGAAGCGAATGTCGCGCAGCCGTTCGCCCGGAAAGGCTGCGGAGGCGCGCGCAACGGCCCGGTCGATTGTGACCCTACCGGGCGCTGGGTTGTGGGCCGACGCCGCGACGGCCGGCTCAGCGAGGTCGGGAATGATCAGCAGCGCCCCGGTCGTCGCGCTGAACAGGATCGGCAGCGACAGCAGGACCCCGGTGCTGCGGTGCCATTGGCGGAGGCGCGCGCGCGGCGGCGCGCCGGCGCGGATGGCAAGCGATTTTGTCGCCCGCTTGCGGCCAGGCCACCAGAAAGCGGTTCCGGTCGCCGCCAGGAACATCAGCGCCAGCGCATTGACGAGGATCACCGCCATGCCCGCCCTGGCATCCATCAGCCGGTAATGAAGCTGCAATGCGGCTTCGAGCGGGAAGCGCCATATCGTTCCCGCGGCCAGCAGGCGGCCATTGCCCGGGTCGATCGCGGCGTAGCGGAGTGCCCCTTGCCGGTCGGTGAGCTGGGCAAAGGCGGTGTCGTGCGGCGCCGCCGGCAAATGGAGGCGTGTGACGCGAAAACCGGGAAGAGCGGCCTCCGCCCGGGCCGTCATCGTCGAGACTGCTACATCGCGGGCCGGGGCGGTCCGCGCCATCGCGCGCGGGTCGATCAGGCGGGCGATTTCGGCACGGAACAGCAGGACGGATCCCGTCATCGCCTGAAGCAGGAGGAGCGGAGCAACGACCAGCGCCAATCGGCGATGGAAGATCAGCAGGCTGGGCCGGGAGATCATCGGACGAAAAGTCGGCTTCGGATCGCGCGGGAAGGGGGCTGTGCGCGATCCGAAGCCTGTCCGGGTCAGAAGGAAAGGGTCGCGCGGCCGGTGACGGTACGCGGCGTGCCCGGCTGGACCCAGAATTGCGAATAGGAACTCGCATAATAGGTCTTGTCGAACAGGTTGGTCACATCGACCCCGATCCGGATATTCTCGCTCGGTTCATAACTGACCAGCGCCCTCGCGAGTGTATAGCCGGGCAAGTAGAAACTGCTCGCCGTCTCGCCGAGGCGGCGGCCGGTGTAGTTGAGGCCGGCGCCTATCGTCACCTTGCCCGCGCTGCCCAGCTCGAAGCTCTTGGTCGCGAGCAGGCTCGCCTGATGCTTCGGGATGTTGATCAGCGGATCGCCGGCGCGGATCAGCGCCGCGAAATTCGGATCGAGCGACGAACTTGTCCATTGGGCGTCGGTGTAGGAATAGGTCGCAAGAACCGTAAAGTCGCCGGGCAGGTTCGCGTTGACATCGGCTTCCAGCCCCCGGCTGCGCGCCTTGCCGCCCGCGATGCTGAAGCCGGCGTTGGTCGGATCGGCCGTCAGGATATTGTTCTTTTTCATCGAATAGGCGGCGACCGTTGCGGTGATGCCTTCGCCGGGCGACGTATAGCGGACACCAATCTCGTAGGATCGGCTCGTTTCGGGAAGGAAGGGGTTGCCGGCGGCATCGAGACCGCTGTTGGGGCGGAAACCCGTGCCATAGCCGGCATAGACGCCGACCGTGTCGGTGACCTCATAGAGGATGCCCGCCGTGGGGCTGAAACGTTCCTTGACCGCCGGCGTCGGCGAGGCGCCGGCGCGATTGGTGATCTGCTGACGGAAATGGTCGAAACGTCCGCCAAGGCGAAGTTTCAGCCGGTCGGTCAGGTCCATCTGGTCCTGGAAATAGATGCCGTAGGATTTCTGGAGTTCGACTATATTCTGGACGGTCGCGGTGGGAACGGGCAACTGCCCGTAAACCGGGTTGAAGATGTTGACGGCATTGTTGGCCGGTGTGATCGGGCTGCCCGCTACATAGGTCGGCGGACGATAGCGCAGCTGAAGCGTGTCGATCTTGAACCGGTCCCAGTCGGCACCGACCAGCACATGGTTGACCAGGCTGCCCAGATGGACTTCGCCTGAAATTTCAGCCCGCAGCACGGTGTTGGTGGTCTGATAGTCGCGCAAGCGGCGCTGGCGGGACAGGTTGGTGCCGTCATTGTCCAGAATCTGGCGGCCGAGCGCCAGTTCGGCGTCGCTCGAAAAGCCTTTGAAGCTGGTGTCGCGATAGCCGAAGCCCGCGATGAACACCCAGTCGTTGCCCCCCAGATCCTGCTCGAACTGGGCCTGATGGCCGACCACCTTGACCTTCGTCGGGCCATCGCCGGGCTCGCCCAGGAACCGCGAGCGCGGGATGAGGCCAAGCTGCCCGTTCACGGCGACGACGCCGCGATCGAACGGAACTTCCTGATCTACATATTCGAGTTCGTAGGTGAGGCTGGTCCGGTCGGACAGCTTGAATAGCACCGACGGCGAGAGGACGAGCTTCTTGCTATGCAGCGTGTCACGGAAGCTGTCGCCTTCCTGGTAGGCGCCATTGACTCGCACCGCGATCTTCTCGTTCAGCGCGAGGTTGGCATCGGCCTCGATGCGATAGGTATCGTAACTGCCATAAGAGGCCGACGCGCTGCCAAACGTGTCTTTCACCGTCGCTTTCTTGGTGATGATATTCACCGTGCCGCCGGGCTCGCCGCGGCCGAAAACGGCGCCGTTCGGGCCTTTCAGTATTTCGATACGCTCGATGTTCGACGCATCGCGGGGGCCGCCGTAACCGCGGCCGCCATTGAATCCGTTGACGAGGAAGCCGCTGGGAAAATTTTCGTCGCCGGCAAAGCCGCGCACCGCAAAGGCGTCCCACAAGCCGCCGAAATTATTCTGACGCGACACGCCGCTTGCAAGTTCGAGTGCCGAATCGAGCCGCGTGACGTTGAGCTCGGTCATCAGCTCTGACCCGATGACCTGAATGCTCTGCGGGATTTCCTTGAGCGGGACATCGCCGCGATATTGCTGGCGCTGGCCGGTAACGACGATCGCGTCGCCCGACGCGGCGGTGCCGGCCGGGTCGGCGGTGTCCTGGGCCCCGGCGGTTGCCGGGACGATCGTCAGCGCCACGCTGGTGGCCAGGATCGTATGAAACGCAGACAGGCTCTTCATCTTTATTCCCCTCAACTCGCATCGTTCCGGGCCCTGCGAATGATCGGCGATGTCATGACGGTATTTTGTGCCGGAAAGAAAGTTCCGCATATTCTCCGTCTTGCTCGCCTTTGATTGCTGAGGTTAGGCGCTGGCGAAGGAATCTTGCGTTGAAGCGGACAAGTGGCTCGGCTGATTATTGTGAAAATGTGATGACAGCCACGAAATATGCCGCGCGGCGCCTTGTCGGGCAAAGGCGGCGCAAAAAAGAAGGGGCCGGATCCATCGATCCGACCCCTCTCCAGTGGACTTCAACCGCAGGGCGCCGTTGAAGATCAGAGATATTTGAGCCACCAGATGTCGCGGCGGCGCTGTCTAAGCTGCGCGAACCAGCGCGTGGGGAAGTAAAGAACCGGGATCAGAATCGCCACCCACAGCCAGACGGTCGCCAGATTGTCGACCCCGAACACCGTGCCCTTGGTCGGGCCATAGAGGTGCAGCGCGATATTATAGATGCCCTTCAGCACATAGAGATGCACGATATAGAAGAACATCGGCGCGCCTCCGAAGAGAGCCAGCGCGGGCATGACGCGGCTGTTCTCATATTTTTCGAACAGCGCGAGCAGCAGGCAGCCGGTGCCGACGGTCGGCATCAGGAACAGCAGCGACGGCGGATATTTGGTGAGCGACAGGAAGCTCATTGTAGTGCGCAGCGGCGTTCCGGCGTCGAACCAGGGCTTGTCGCCATAGAAATTCAGGTAGCGGATCGCCACGAAACCGACGATCAGCGCCGCGCCGGCGATCACGAGACGCCGGATACGGCGCGCCGGGTCGCTGCCTTTGGCGAACCACGGGCCGCAGGCATAGCCAAGCAGGATGACGCCGATCCACGGCAGCACCGGATAGGTCGTTTTCGCGATCATGCCGCCACCGATGTCGATCACCGCGCGCTGATGGATCATCGCCCAGATGTTGTACCAGGGCGATTCGGGCGTCGGCTGGATCGGGTCGAGCAGATTGTGCAGGCACACGATCGCAAGGCCGACGGCGAACTGCGCGATGCGGGGCAGGTGGATCAGCGCGGCGAGCGCGACCATGCTGACGCCGATCGCCCAGATGACCTGCAACCAGAAATTGGGCGGCGGAAAGATCAGCGGCTGCGTCGGCCATGCGAAGCCGACCACCGTGAGTTCGAGGAACAGCAGGAACAGGCCGCGTTTGAGCAGGAATTCTGACACTTCGGCCTTGGTGTGCGACTGGCCGTAAAGCCACGCCGACAGGCCCGTCAGCGCGACGAAAGTCGGGGCGCAGAAGGTCGAAAGCAGGCGGGTGTAGAACAGGCCGGGATCGGTGGTGTTGGCGTCGACCGGGTCGGTCACCTGGAGGTGGAGGAAAAACGTCTCGCGGACATGATCGACCAGCATGAACAGCATCACCAAGCCGCGCAGCGCGTCGATGGCGACGAGGCGTGTCCTTGCCTTCGCTGCCTCCACGGTGGATGTCGCGCCGGCTCCGAGCCCGCTGGCTGGAACATGATATGTCGTGCCGCTCATCGTTCGTTCTCCGTCCCGATCATCATCCCTGTCCTCATTCGCCCTGCGGTTGGAACAGATCCTTGTAGAAGCCCACCGTCGTGACCGAGACGGTGACGCGCGTGTCGCCCTTGTTGCGGAAATACCAGCCATGAGTGCCGTCGAAAGGCGCGGTAAAATCGCCTTGGCCGCCGGTCATTTCCAGTTCTTTCCAATAGTCCGTGAATTCGCCCTCGGCGGCATTGACCTTCTCGCCGTGCATCTCCGCCTTCACCGGGCCGCCGGTCGACGTCCATTGGAAGATGAAACTGTCGCCCTTGGACATATGCGCCTTCACTTCCTGGCCACTGTGCGGTTCGAGCGTGATGGTCATTTCGTCCTGACGCCATGCCGCGGGCCTAGAAATGGTTGCTTTGGTTGGGATCGCGACATTCGCCGGCGCCGCTTTGGCGACCGGTGCAGCCTCGGCCGAGCTTGCGACCATGCCGCTCAGGCCCAGCGATGTGCCGACGCCGGTCGGGTCAATGCCATATTCGGCCGGCAACACGAACAGCGTGAGGATCGCCGCCGCGGCGACCACGGCGGCGCCGGTCGCCTTGGCGAGCGTCGCGGGTGACGGCTTGATGCCGGTCGGAAGTGGTGAAAGCTCTTGCGTGTTCATGTCAGGCGCCTTCGATGAAATAGCCGGTCAACTGATAACCGATCAGAACGAAACCCGCCGCCATCAGCGCGGCGTTGGCGACAAGGGCGCTGCGCCGAAAGCTGTCGCTCATTCGCCACAGGTTCATCGCAATGAGGATGACGGCAAGCGCCAGGAGCTGGCCCAGTTCGACACCGACATTGAAACTGATGAGGTTGGGGACGAGCCCGTCCTTGGCGAGCGTCAGATCCTGCAGCTTGGTGGCGAGGCCAAAGCCGTGGAAGAATCCGAAAATCAGCACCGCCGCCTTGGGGTTGGGCGCGACGCCGAACCAGGTGCGAAAGCCGTCGAGATTGTCGATCGCCTTGTAAACCACGGACAGGCCGATGATCGCGTCGATGATGAAGGGGTTCGCACGGATGTCGAACAGGACGCCAAGGAGCAGTGTTGTGCTGTGCCCTATGGCGAAAAGGGTCACATAGGCCGCGACGTCTTTCATCCTATAGAGGAAGAAGATGACGCCGGCGAGGAACAGCAGATGGTCGTACCCCGTGACCATGTGCTTGGCGCCGAGATACATATAGGGGATGATGTTGATGCCCGACGCGCCTTCGATGAAGGCTTGGTCTTTCTGGTCGACGCCATGCGCACAAAGCGTTGCGCTCGTCAGCAGGAGAGCGAGCCCGGCAAGCGGCGGCAGGGCCCGCCGCAGCCGGGAACCGAAAGATGCTGAAGAAAGCGCCTTGGGCATCGCCATCGCTATTTGGTCTGGAAGGTTGCGAAGATTTTGGCGCCGCTCTTGTCGACGATGGCGACGACCAGCTTCGCGCCGCGCGCCGGCTTGAAGCCCGGCGCGGACAATTTGTTGCCGCCTGCTGGCTTAAGCGCGGCTTCGGTTCGCTTGCCCGCAGCCGTCTGGGCGAGCTTGGCTGTGAAACCTGCGGTCGGGGTCGGCTTGTCCTCCTCGCTGAGGTAGACGTCGACACCCTTGGGTGTCGTCGCCAGTTCGATCATGGTCTCGCCCGACATCTGCACCATCCCGCCATGTTGGGGCTTCATGCTGCCATGGGCATGGACGGCGGCGGGAATGGCGATCAGGGCAAATGCGGCGAGACTCGTGCGCAAGAGATCAAGTTTCATGAGCGACATCCTTCTGGTTGAGGGGCGGGTCATTCCGGCGCATGCGGCAGGACGAAGGAAAGCGAGGCGCGATATTCGACATGGTCGGCTTTCGCCTTGTCGTCGCTGGGGCCGACATAGATGGCCATCAGCACGTTGAGGCCCTGGTTGCGCACCTTGATCGTTGCCGTGCCATCGGCGGTGGTCTTTACCGGCGCCTCGTCTGGGTCGTTCACATAATCGGAGAGGATGCTCGCACCTTCGATCGGCTTGCCCATATAATAAGCGCGCACCGTCATCGATGCGCCCATCGTTTGCGGGATTGCGGTGCCGACGGGCACCAGTTGCAGTGTGTGTCCGGCGAGCAGCGGCACCTGGCTGGTCGGCATCTTCTCGAGATGGACGGCATATTTCCAGTTATGCTCGGACAGCGTGGCATTCGGCACCTCGTCGCGGCCCTTGTTGTGCCACTCGCCATCGGGCGTCTTGCTCCACAACCCGTAATCCATCGCCGCCGCGACCGCCGCCACGGGCTCGTCGCTGTCAACCACGGGGATGGGCCCTGCGACGCGCAGGCGCGTCTCCACCGGCGTCCAGTCGGCGTCATAGCCGGTTGTCGACCGGATCAGCGGCAGGCGCTTCACGGCATCGAGGTCGTCGGCCCCAACGCCATAGACCAGCGCCAACTGGCGCGCGCGCTGCGCAAACCAGATGCCATGGGCATTGGCATCGACGGTTATCGCCAGACCCGACCCGATGAGGGAAACGGACAGGCTGGCGGTTAACATATGGCGATAGCATTTCATGGGTTGCCTCCTCGCGGCTTGGGATCGCCGATCAATCGGAGGCTACACGTCAGCGGCAAATGATCATGCCAAATTGATACCATCGCGCAGAACTATTGTTCTGCCTTCCCGTTGATCGAAGCATGATTCATGCGTCTGACCAGTTCCTCCGCCCGAGGAGGTCCATACGTCCATGCCACCCGTATCAGGAAGAGAGGGGCCAAGCGATGAAGGCATGGGGACGCCATCAAGAAGCTGACGGCAAGGTGACATTCTGGAGGCCAATCGCCGGATAAAACCGGCATAAGCCCCTCCAATGTTGAATATAATCGGAAGCGATCCGTCGATCGCATGCTTAGCCGATGCTTACACGGCGTTGGTCGTTACGGAGAAGTCACTCAAGACTCGTAGCTAAGTCTTTGAAAGAAATGGTGGGCGCACTTTAAGGCTCGAACCTGGGACCCGCTGATTAAGAGGGGGTGACGTTGAATCCAAATTTTTGGAACGTGGTATTTTTCCGCCCACTCTAACGCAGCGGCAATTGCCTTCTCCAAGCTGTTTGCATGTCCGCTTTGCGCCTCATTTCGGTCATTCAATTCGGTTGTTCGTGACCCCGAAAGCTGCTGAAGGTCGAGGGCGAGGAGAATCTGGGCCTCTATCGCGCGCGGATCGAAGATGACGAGCATGGCCGGTGCGAGGTTTCGAGCGGCGAACGACGGTTCTGCCGCTTATGCGGGTCGGCGCTGTGGCTCTATGACCCGACTTGGCCCGACCTCATCCATCCCTTTGCGAGCGCGATCGATTCGCCGCTGCCGGTGCCGCCGTCGCGCGTCCATCTGATGCTCAAATATAAGGCGGATTGGGTCGAACCCGGCATCGGGCCCGACGATGCGGCATTCGATCTCTATCCCGAAAAATCGATCGAGGAATGGCATAGGGACGCCGGCGTCTGGGTCGCTTGATCTCGCCGCCGATGGGGTTAAGGGACGCCTATTCGAAAAAGGTCGCTGCCATGAAATATCTGCTTTCCGCTCTTGTCCCCGCTCTGCTCGCTTTTGCTCCGCCGGCGTTCGCCGCGCCGAAACAGGGCGATGTCGTCATCCGCCATGTGACGATCGTCGATGTCGAGGCGGCGAAGACGATCGCTGGGCAGGCGGTGGTGCTGAAGGGCGACGATATCGTCGCGGTCGGCGCCGATGCGGTCATCGCAAAGGACTGGCACGCGGCGCGGACGATCGAGGGCAAGGGAGGCTATTTGATCCCCGGCCTGTGGGACATGCACGTCCATTTCGGTGGCGGGCCCGAGCTGATCGAAGAGAATAAGGCTTTGCTGCCGCTCTATGTCGCGAACGGCATCACGACGATCCGCGACTGTTCGGGGGATCTGCCCGAGCAGGTGCTCGCCTGGCGCGGCGAGATTGCGGCGGGCAGCCTGTTCGGGCCGCGGCTGCTGACGTCGGGGGCAAAGATCGAGGGGATCGCGCCGGTCTGGAAAGGGACGATCGAGGTCGGCAGCGAGGCCGATGTCGATGCCGCGCTCGATCGGCTGAAAAACCGCGACAAGGTCGATTTCGTCAAGATTACCGACAGCACGCTGAAACCCGAGCTGTTTCTCTATGCGTTGACCAAGGCCAAGGCGCTTGGGCTGCGCACGTCGGGGCATATCCCGATGGCGCTGACGGTCGATCAGGCGGTCGACGCCGGGATCAGCTCGATCGAGCATCTCGACTATGCCTATAACGCCGGGGCGAAGGATGAGGCCGCGATCGCCGCCGATTTCGCCGCGAAGCGCATCGACCGCGCCGAAGCGAACCGCCGGCTCGATGCCGGTTTCGACCGCGACACCGCGATGGCCGCCTACCGCCGCTTCGCCGCGAAGGGCGTGTTCGTCACCCCGACGCTGAACGGCAG
The DNA here is from genome assembly GCF_052044915.1 of Sphingopyxis sp. 22461. NCBI lineage: Bacteria > Pseudomonadati > Pseudomonadota > Alphaproteobacteria > Sphingomonadales > Sphingopyxidaceae > Sphingopyxis > Sphingopyxis sp. 22461. The sequence goes on along the minus strand of NZ_JBQENY010000004.1, from coordinate 182,728 downwards.
CCGCATCATCGCCTATCTCGATCGCGACGATCATTCGAAGGATGCGGGCCTCGCCTATATCGGGCCCAAGCTGCGCAAGACCTATGACTGGCGGATCGAGCGCGCGGCGAAGGCCGACGCCGCGGCCATCGCGGCGCGCCACAAGCAGATCGAGGATGTCGCGACGATCCTGCCAATGCTCGCCGAAGCCGGGGTGCCGATCATCGCGGGGACCGACGCGGGTTTCCTCAATAGCTATAATTATCCGGGTTTTGGGCTGCACGACGAGATCGAGCTGTTCCAGCAGAAGGGGCTGACCCCGGCGCAGGCGCTCGCCTCGGCAACGCGCGCGGGTCCGGCGTGGTTCGGCCAGCTTGATCGTTACGGCGCGATCAAGCCCGGCATGGCTGCCGATCTGGTGTTGCTGACAAAGAATCCGCTCGAGGATATCGCCGCGACGCGCGCCATCGACACGGTGGTGATGCGCGGGACGGTTCAGGATCGTGCGGCGCTCGACAAGATGCTTGTCGACGCGCGCGCGAAAGTTGCGGCGTGGAATGCCGGGGCGGCCAAGCCCTAAGGGACGATGGCGCGTGTCGCTTGCCGGGCGCGCCACACGCTCCAAAGGGTGAATAATCCCATCGCGGCCCAGATGACATTGAGGACCGCCGACGGGATCGCGCCATTATAACCCGAATTGACGATGAAGCCGCCCGCGCCGACGACATTCATCTACTGATAGAGATAGCTGCGTCCGTCGAGCCTGCCGAGCGACAGTAGGATATAGGCGGCGAGGATGATTGCGGCGGCCGCCCAGCCGATGATCTCGATGACGATGACTTCGGCGCTCATGCGCTTCCTCTCCAAATGAAAACGCCCGCCCCGATGAGGGGGCGGGCGCTTTTAGCATCAGCTGTCTGCGGCGTCAGGCCGCAAGCTTGCGCAGCACATAATGCAGGATGCCGCCGTTCATATAATATTCGACCTCGTTCGCCGTATCGATGCGGCAGAGCGTGTCGAAGCTGAACGTCGAACCGTCGGCGCGGGTGACATTCACCGTGACCGTCTGGCGCGGCTTGAGGTCGGCGACGCCGGTGATGGTGAAGGTGTCGTCGCCGGTCAGGCCGAGCGTCTCGCGCGTGTCGCCGTCCTGGAACTGCAGCGGCAGCACGCCCATGCCGACAAGGTTCGAGCGGTGGATGCGCTCGAAGCTCTCGACGATGACGGTGCGGACGCCGAGCAGGTTCGTGCCCTTTGCCGCCCAGTCGCGCGACGAGCCGGTGCCATATTCCTTGCCGGCGATGACGACGAGCGGGGTACCGTCGGCCTTGTGGCGCATTGCGGCGTCATAGATCGGCATGACCTCGGCGCCATAGCGCGACATGCCGCCCTCGATGCCGGGGACCATTTCATTCTTGATGCGGATGTTGGCGAAGGTGCCGCGCATCATGACGTCGTGGTGGCCGCGGCGGGCGCCGTAGCTGTTGAAGTCGGCCTTGCTGACCTGATGTTCCATCAGCCACTTGCCGGCCGGCGAGTCGGCCTTGATGCTGCCAGCAGGGCTGATGTGGTCGGTCGTGATGCTGTCGCCGAGGATCGCGAGCGGCTTGGCGTCGATGATGTCTTTCACCGGTGCCGGGGTCATCGTCATGCCCTCGAAATAGGGCGGGTTGGCGACATAGGTCGAGCCGGCGCGCCACTGATAGGTGTCGCTGCCTTCGACCTCGATCTTCTGCCAATGCTCGTCGCCCTTGTAGACATGCGCGTAGCGCGCGACGAACATGTCGCGGTCGACCGCGCCCGCCACCGCATCGGCGACTTCGAGATTGGTCGGCCAGATGTCGGCGAGGAAGACGTCCTTGCCCTGCTGGTCCTGCCCGATCGGGGTGGTGGTGAAGTCCTCGATCACCGTGCCCTTCAGCGCGTACGCCACCACGAGCGGCGGCGAGGCGAGGAAGTTCGCGCGCACGTCGGGCGACACGCGGCCTTCGAAGTTGCGGTTACCCGAGATCACCGCTGCGGCGACGAGGCCATTCTCGTTGATCGCCTTCGAAATCGGTTCGGCGAGCGGGCCCGAGTTGCCGATGCACGTCGTGCAGCCGTAACCGACGAGGTTGAAGCCGATATTGTCGAGATGCTTCTGCAGCCCGGCCTTTTCGAGATAGTCGGTGACAACCTGCGATCCCGGGGCGAGCGAGGTCTTGACCCACGGCTTGGGCTTCAGCCCCAGCGCGTCGGCTTTCTTCGCAACGAGACCCGCGGCGACGAGCACGCCGGGGTTCGACGTGTTGGTGCAGCTGGTGATCGCGGCGATGGTCACGTCGCCGTCGCCGATGTCGAAATCCATGCCCTCGACCGGCACGCGCGTCTGCGCCTTTTTATAGGTGTTCGCCATGTCGGCGTTGAACACATCGTCGACGTCGGGGAGCGAGACGCGGTCCTGCGGCCGCTTCGGTCCGGCGAGCGACGGCACGACGGTGCCGAGGTCGAGTTCGAGCGTGTCGGTGAAGATCGGGTCCGCGGCGCCCTCGACGATCCAGAGGCCCTGCGCCTTGGCATAGGCTTCGACCAGCGCGATATTCTCGTCGCTGCGGCCGGTCAGGCGCATATAGTCGAGCGTCTTGTCGTCGACGCCGAAGAAGCCGCAGGTCGCGCCATATTCGGGCGCCATATTGGCGAGCGTCGCACGATCCGCGAGGCTCAGCGAGGCGAGACCGGGGCCGAAATATTCGACGAAGCGGCCGACGACGCCCTTGGCGCGCAGCATCTGCGTCGCGGTGAGCACGAGGTCGGTCGCGGTGACGCCTTCCTTCAGCTTGCCGGTGAATTTGAAGCCGACGACTTCGGGGATGAGCATCGACACGGGCTGGCCGAGCATCGCGGCCTCGGCCTCGATCCCGCCGACGCCCCAGCCGAGGACGCCGAGGCCGTTGATCATCGTCGTGTGGCTGTCGGTGCCGACGCAGGTGTCGGGATAGGCGACGGTTTCACCCGATGCATCCTCGCTCGACCACACCGCCTGCGCGATATGCTCGAGATTGACCTGGTGGCAGATGCCGGTGCCCGGGGGCACCGCCTTGAAGTTCGACAGCGACTTCGACCCCCATTTCAGGAAGTCGTAACGTTCGCCGTTGCGATAATATTCGATCTCGACATTCTGCTCGAACGCCTTCGGATGGCCGAATTCGTCGACCATCACCGAGTGGTCGATGACGAGGTGGACGGGGACGAGCGGGTTGATCTTCGTCGTGTCGCCGCCGAGCGTCGCGATCGCATCGCGCATCGCGGCGAGGTCGACGACGCAGGGAACGCCGGTGAAATCCTGGAGCAGCACGCGCGCCGGGCGATACTGGATCTCGCGGTTCGAATGCGGGTCCTTCTGCCAGTCGACCAGCGCCTGCACATCATCCTTCGACACGGTGAAGCCGCCATCCTCGAAACGCAGCAGATTTTCGAGCAGCACCTTCATCGAGAAGGGCAGGCGCGACACGTCGCCCAGCTTTGCCGCGGCCTTGTCGAGCGAATAATAAGCGTAATTCTTGCCGCCGACGCTCAGCGTCGAGCGGGTTCCAAGCGTGTCGTTGCCCGTGGTCGTCATAGGATTGCAGTCCCCATGTTGGCGCGGCGGGGAATGACTGTCCGATGGCGAAGCGGGAGAGCGGGGCCAACGGGAGTCGCACGCGCGGGTTTATGTTGGCGCCGCCTTACGCCGAGGGTGGGGAAATGCAAGGGGGTGGGCGGCGGCTATCGCGGCAGGACCACCTCGACGCGGCGATTCCGTGCGCGGCCGGCGGCTTCATCCTTTCCGTCGGCGGTTTGATTTGCCGCGATCGGGTCGGTTTCGCCCTTGCCCGACACGCGGAACGTGCGTTGGCGCACGCCGACTTGGCCCGCGAACCAGTCTGCAACAGTGCGGGCCCGCTTTTCGGACAGGCGCAGGTTATAGGCGTCGTCGCCCTTGGCGTCGCTATGGCCGATCACTTCGATGGCGCCCGGCGGCGCCTTGCGGATCAGTTCGGCCGCTTTTTGTAACTCGACTTCCGCACCGGGGGTCAGATCGGCCTTGTCGAATTCGAACAGCGCATCGGCGGGCAGGTCGACGATCGTGGCGGTGTCGGTGACGCGAATGTTCAGCCCGCTCACGTCGCCTTTCAGGTCGCTGACCGTTCCTGTCATCGCGCTTCCCGGTCCGCCCCCGGCGGTGGGTTGTGCGTCGGCTGCGGCTGCGACGGGGGCGGAGGTCGTCCCGGCCCCCGTGGCCGCTTCGCCGGCAGGGGCATCGCCGCCGCCGCCGCCCGGTGAACAGGCGGCGAGCAGCGCGGCGCCGATCGACAGCGAGGCAAGACGCATCATCGCGTGACCGGTATCCCGTCGAACGGGCCGACCTTCGGGAGGTTGATCGACACGGTCTTGCTGGTCGCGGGCGGGGCGGGGAATTTGGCCCAGATCACGCCGGGCTTGATCTCGCATTCGGTGTTCAGGCTGTTTCCGCCGACGTTCGACGCCATCCATTCGCCGGCATTGTCCTTGAGCACGCCCAGCCGTTGCGACGTGGCATCGTCGATCACGCTGATCTTTTGCACGTCGAAGGATTCGCTGTTGATCTTCTCGTCGCTCGAGCAGCGCAGCGTCACGGTCAATATGTCGCCGGTGACTGCAACTTTCATCAGGTCGACCTGCGATCCGTCAGGTCCCGGCTGGCTCTGGATTGCAACTTGCGCGGGCATGCGTGCGACGGGGGCTTCGTCCTGCGGCGCGGTGACAGCTTCGCGCGTGACGCCCGATTCCGGCGCGGCCGCCGTGTCCGGGGTCGACGGCGCCTCGCTGACGTCGCAGCCCGCGAGCGCGATTCCGGTCACAGCAAGGAAAGTAACATGCAGAATATTCACCGATAAATCTCCGTCCCTATTTTGATAGGGGACCTACGTTTTACCAAGGCGAGGGTTCCCGGCGAGTGAAACGTGCCCGGCGTTAGGGGCTAGCCATCGCGGCTGCCCGCTGTCAGGCTCGGGTGCCACGGGCTGGAAATGGGGGTGCGGTGCATGCGAAGGATGATGATGGCGGCGATGGCGGCGGGGCTGGTCGCCGCGCCAGCAGCGGCGCGCGAGACGGACAAGGTGCTCATGTCCGAGCACCCCCAGGGACGCGCCTTTCAGGAAGCGGTGGGCTATGCCGATGCGGTGATCGCGGGCGATACCATTTATCTGTCGGGCGTGGTCGCGGGAATGGCAAAGGGCGAGACCGACCTCGCGGCCGGATATGATCGCGCCTTCAAGGGGATCGCCGCGACGCTGGCGCGCGCGGGGGCGAGCTGGGACGATGTCGTCGATATCACGACCTTTCACACCGACCTCGCCGCGCACATCGACGGCTTTGCGGCGGTGAAGAACAAATATGTGAAGGCTCCCTTTCCGGCGTGGACCGCGATCGGCGTGTCGCGGCTGTACGAGCCGACCGCGGTGGTCGAGATCAAGGTGGTGGCGGTGAAGCCCCGGAAATAGCCCGGCGGCTCAGCTTCCGCCCGCGGCGAGGCGCACCGGCTTGGGGGTGAAGGTGCGGACGCGGTTGCGGCCCGTGCGTTTGGCTTCGTAGAGCGCCTGGTCGGCCTCCTGCATCAAGGCCGAGAGCGTCGTGCCGGGGGCGCCGATCGCGAGGCCGATGCTGGTCGTCGGGCAGAGCTGTTCCGGGATGCGGTCGGCGCACGCGGCCTGCAGCCCGACGCGGACCGCCTCGGCGAGCTGGCGCGCGGCCTCGATGCTCGCGCCGGGGACGAGCAGCGCGAATTCCTCGCCGCCGATGCGGCCCGCGATCATGCCGGCGGGGCCGATGGCGCGGACATGCGCGCCGAACGCGGCGATGATCGCGTCGCCGACCGCGTGGCCGTGATTGTCGTTGACCCGTTTGAAATGGTCGAGGTCGGCGATCATCAGCGCGACGGGGGCATGCTCGTCGATGCAGCGGCGGAGCGCCGCACCCGCCTGCGCCTCGAACCCGCGGCGGTTGAGCAGACCCGACAGATTGTCGTCGTCGGCCTCGCGGCGGAGCTCGGCGATCTGGTCGATTGCGACCGCGACCATCAGGCTGATCGCCGCGACGATCGACACCATCGCCTGGCTGAACTGGACGGTGGTCCAGTAAACCGACTGCTGGAATCCGACATAGTTGTCGAAGCCGCCGACGAGCGAGAGCAGCACGATCGGGCGGACGATGAGATTGAGCGCCGAGATCGCCGCGACCCAGAACAGCACGCGATCGATGAGATAGGGCTTTTCGATCGGCCAGAGCGACTTGACGATCATCGCGGCGATGAGGCCCGCGCCGATGCTGATCGACAGGATGCGCGCGGCGATGCTTGGCTGGACGAGCAGGAACCAGGTGAAGACGGAGATCGAGATCGCGGTCGTTACCGCCATTGCGCGCCAGGGGATCGGCAGGCCGTAGCGCTTGATGATCGCCGCGGCGAAGAGCACGCCGGTGGCGAGAAAGCCGAGATTGGCTGGCAGGCGCTGCAATTCCATCGGCAGCACCGGACCGACGTCCTGGATCATGAAGGCGATCGCCGACGCGGTATAGGCGCCCGCCGCATAGGCGACATAGCGTTCGCGGCGGTTCAGCCAGAGCAGGAAAAAGGCGATGGCGAACAGCAGGCCGATGCCCGGGTTGAGCAGCGAGATGAAAAATTGTCCGTTCACACTACCGCTTTCTGCCCCCGCCCCCTAGGGTAGCAGCGCCTTGGATAACGAATTGTTACTTTTCGGGGAGTTAAGTCACGGTAACGCCCCAGAGCGGGACACTCAGGCGGTCCCGCGCACCACGAGATGGACGGGGATGCGGGTGCCGCTGCGCGTGCGTTCGTCATCCTCGAGCGCCATCGCGACGAGCGCTTCGCCCGCGGCATCGAGGTCGGGTTCGAGCGTGGTGAGCGCCGGGTCGGCGAGGGTGCCGGCGCGGATGCCGTCGAAGCCGATCAGCGCGACATCCTCGGGTATGCGGCGCCCCGCATCCTTCAGGCCCTGCAAGACGCCGAGCGCGAGCATGTCCGAGGCCGCGAAGATCGCGTCGGTGTCGGGATGTGCCTCGAGTAGCGCCTGCACCGCGGCGACGCCCTGCGCGTGGCGGTCGGCGGCGGCGGGCGGCTCAGCGACGATCGCGGTCAGGCCGTGCGCCGCGAGCGCGGCCGAAAAGCCGTCGCGGCGCTCGTCGAACTGGCGCTGCGGCGACTGCTGCGGCCCGACGAAGGCAATACGGCGGCGGCCGGTCTTGATGAAATGTTCGGCCGCGAGCTGTCCGCCGATGTCGTTTTCGCTGCGCATCCAGTGGAACGGGCTGCCGGGGCTGCCCCAGCAGACGAAGTCGAGGCCTGACGCCTGCGCCTGCGCGAAATAGTCCCACGCCGGGCGGTTGCTGGTCGTGCCAATGACGATCATCGCGTCGGCGAGGCCGGAGGCGACGAAATCGGCGCGGAAATTGTCGGGATTTTCCTGGAAGGAGACGAGCAGGTTGAACCCGCGTGCCGAGGTCGCGGCGGCGATGCTTCCGAGCAGCGCGAAATAAAAGGGGTTGATCGCGCTGCGGTCCTCGCCGGGGCGGCAGATGGTGACGAGCGCGATCGTCTCGCTGCTCTTGAGGCGCAGTGACGAGGCGTGGCGGTCGACGACATAGCCGAGTTCGCGCGCCGCGGCCGAGACGCGCGCGCGCGTTTCGGCGTTGACGCCAGGGCTGTTGCGGAGCGCACGCGAAACGGTCGATTGCGACACGCCGGCGCGCTCGGCAACGTCGAACGATGTGGGACGCAGCATCTTTCCGTTCACCTTGGCCTTCTCTCCCCCTTGCGCCGTCTCTCGCCGCGAGGGCGGGGCTTGTCAATCGGCGAGGCCGCCCGTCTCTTTCCGGAACGACGGCCTAAAGGCCGTCGAGCGCGAGGAGCGCGAAGCTGGCGAGCCAATGTTCGCCCATATAGTCGCCGGTGACGTGCGGGAGTGCGGCGGCGAGATGACGCTGCGCCGCGGCTTCGGCAACGGGCGCGACGGGGTGGGCCGGGCCGAGCGCGGCGGCGATGGCGCGCCAGCTCCACGCACGGCTGAGATTGAGCCCGTCGAGATGCGCGATCTTGCCGTCGCTGCGGTCGGAGACGGTGGCGGGGGTGAAGAGCGTTGCGGGCTGCTGCTGTGCGGCGCGGGGGAGGAAGGCGTCGAACCAGCCGGAGAAATCGTCATCGAGGACGACGGTCATCAAATGCGCTTCGGTGAGCGCCGAGGAGAGGAATTCGTCGCCGCCGGGTTCCCACGCCTGACAGTCGCGGTCGCCGGCGAACCAGTCGCGGGCGCGGGTATCGATCAGGCTGACAAGCGCGGGATCGCGGGTTTCGGCCCAGTGACGCGCGAGGAGGAGCGCAAACGCGATGTTGAAATGGGTGCCGACGCGCAGCGGATAGGTGAGCTTGGGCAGGAAGGCGTGGAAGCGTGCGGCGAAGGCGGTGGCGAGCGGTTCGAGCGCCGCCGCCCACGGCGCGTCGTGGCGTGTCGCCTCGGCGTGGAGCGCGAGGAGCCAAGCCCAGCCATAGGGGCGCTCGAAGCCCGCCGACATCGGGCGGCCCAGGAAGGCAAGCTCGCCCGCGACCTTTTCAGGGACGAGCATCGCATCGGCGCGGGCGCGGATGTTGGCGGCGACGGGCAGGTCGGGGAAGCGGCGCGCTAGGCGGAGGATTTGCCACCAGCCGTGGACGCAGCTGTGCCAGTCGAAACTGCCGTGGAAGATCGGATGATGCTCGCGCGGGGGCTTTGCGTCCTCGGGGCCGTTCAGGACGAGGTCCATCTTGTACGGATATTCGCGGCCGAGGTGCGAGAGGGTCGCGGCGGCGAAGCGGGTGGCGTGTTCGGGGGTGAGGTGGGTCATTCCCCTCGTTACCCGTTCGTGTCGAGCGAAGTCGAGACACCCGTCGTCAATGCGTGACCGAGGGGCATCTCGACTTCGCTCGATGCGAGCGGGATTGGGAGGCCCACTTGGTCAGAATGCAAACAGCCAGATGAAGACGATGTTCACCGCGAGCAGGGGCAGCGCGGTGCCGATCTGCGCCTTGATCACGCCATAGGGATTTTTGAGCTCGAGCAAGGCGGCGGGGACCAGATTGAAGTTCGCCGCCATCGGGGTCATCAGCGTGCCGCAGAAGCCCGCGAGCATACCGATCGCCGCGACGACCGCGGGGTCGCCTTCATATTGCATGATGAGCAAGGGCATACCGATCGCGGCGAGCATCACGGGAAAGGCCGCGAAGGCATTGCCCATCACCATGGTAAAAAAGGCCATGCCGAGGCCGTAGGCGAGCACCGCGCCGAACAGGCTGCCATGCGGGATCGCGGCGCCGATGAGGTCGCCGACGACCTCGCCGACGCCCGCGAGCGCGAAGACCGCGCCGAGGCTGGCGAGCATCTGCGGCAGGATCGCCGCCCAGCCAACGGCGTCGAGCAGGCGGCGGCCTTGCTGGAGCGGGAGGAGCGGCGGCGGCTTGAGGCGCGCCATGCCGACGGCGAGCGCGATGAGCACGCCAATCGCGAGCGAGATCAGCGTCGCCTGCTTCGGGTCGGCCAGGCCGGGAAGCCATTTGAAGAGAAAGGTGCCCGCGAGCGCGACCGCGGGGATGATCAGCGCGACGAGGAGCAGGAAGGGGCCGTGACGTGCGGCGCGTTCGGCCTGGATTTCGAGCGCGACATCGCCGCCGGGCGCGCGGCCGATCTGGCCGGTGCCGGCGATCGCGACGAGCGCGAGAACAAGCAGGCCGTTGCCGAAGTCGCCGAGCCGGTCGCCCGCCAGCATCGAGACCGCAAGCAGGCCCCAGAAGGCCGCGTTGCCGAAGCGTTTCGGATTGCTGCGATCCCGAAGCCCGAGGAAGGCGAAGGCGGCGAAGGTCAGCCCTGTGAGCACATAAACGAAGCCGAGCGTGATCATGCGCCCGCCTCCGTCATCATTCGCTTTTCGAGGCGACGGAGGCGCAGGCCGTGGATCAGGAAGGCGGCGATTGCGGTCGGGATCGCCCAGAGCGAAAAGTGCAACGGCTCGATGATATAGCCATAGCCTTCGAGCACGCCCTTCATCAGCAGGATCGAGCCGATCGCGAGGAAGATATCTTCGCCGAAGAAGAGACCGACATTGTCGGTCGCGGCGGAGAATGCCTTGACCTCTTCGCGCTGGTCGTCGGTGAGCGCGTCGTTTTTCGCCTCGGCCGCCGCTTCGGCCATCGGGGCGACGAGCGGGCGGACGGTCTGCGGATGCCCTGCGACCGAGGTGAGGCCGACCGCGGCCATCGCCTGGCGGAGCAGCAGATAGGAGGTGAGGAGGCGGCCGAGCGTCGCACCCTTCATCCGGCCGATCAGGCTGCGGGCGTGTTGTTGCAGCCCATAGGCTTCGAGCAGGCCGATGACGGGGAGGACGATCCAGACGATCGAGACATAACGCGTGTCGTTGAACGCCTTCCCGAAGGCGGCGATGATCGCGGCGATGTCGAGCCCTGCGGCGAGGCCGGTCGCGAGCGCCGAGGCCATGATCACGAGCAGCGGATTGAAGCGGAGCAGGAAGCCCGCGATGATGATCAGGATGCCGATCAGCACGAGCATGATTGGTGTCCCTTCATCCCGTCATCCCCGCGTGGGGTAGACCGCGCTGTCGCCAAATTATCTCTCCCCTGGTTTCCCGTAGCCGCCGCCGCCGGGCGTTTCGATGACGAAGGCGTCGCCCGCGGCGAGGTCGGCGCTGCCCGTCGCGGCCAGCATCTCGATCCGGCCGTCGGCGCGTTCGACCCAGTTGCGTCCCGGCGCGGCGTCTTCGCCGCCCGCGAGACCCTTTGGCGCGATGTGGCGGCGGTTCGCGAGGATGTTCGCGGCCATCGGCTCGCGGAAGCGGATGCGGCGGGTGGCGCCGTCGCCGCCGCGCCATCGGCCCGCACCGCCCGAACCTTTGCGGATCGAGAATTCCTCGACGATCACGGGGAAGCGCGTTTCCATGACTTCGGGGTCGGTCATGCGGCTGTTGGTCATATGCGTCTGGATCACGGATGTGCCGTCGAAGCCCGGACCTGCGCCCGAGCCGCCGGCGATCGTTTCATAATATTGGTGTGTTTCGTTTCCGAAGGTGAAGTTGTTCATCGTCCCCTGCGCGGGGGCCATCGCGCCGAAGGCGGCGAAGAGCGCGTCGGTGATGACCTGGCTCGTCTCGACATTGCCCGCGACGACCGCGGCGGGATAGGTCGGGGACAGCATCGAATTGTCGGGAACGATGAGCGTGACGGGGGCAAGGCAGCCCTCGTTCATCGGGATCGGATCGTCGAGCATCGTACGCAGAACATAGAGCACCGCGGCGCGGACGACGGGCATGGGCGCGTTGAAATTGTCGGGGAGGGTCGCCGACGAGCCGGTGAAGTCGATGGTGACGTGGCGCGCCGTCCGGTCGACTTTGACGGCGACGGCAACCTCGGCGCCATTGTCCATTGCGTAGCGGAAGGCGCCGTCGTCGAGGCGCGCGATAAGCTGGCGCACCGCGGCTTCGGCCTGACGCTGGCCATGCGCCATATAGGCGGCGACGGTGGCGCTGCCGTGCGTGGCGGAAAGGTCGGCGAGTGCGCTCGCGCCGCGCTGGCAGGCGGCGACCTGAGCCTTGAGGTCGGCGATATTGAGCGCGGGGTTGCGCGCGGGCCATGGGCTGTCGACGAGGTGCGACGCGACCGCGGCGTCGCGGAAATGGCCGTGGTCGACGATCAGCATATTGTCGAAAAGTATGCCCTCGTCCTCGATGCTCTTGCTGTCGGGCGGCATCGACCCGGGGGCGATGCCGCCGAGGTCGGCGTGGTGGCCGCGCGCGGCGACGAAGAAGCTGGGGGTGTCGCTGTCGACGAATACCGGCATGATGACGGTGATGTCGGGAAGGTGGGTGCCGCCATCGTAAGGCGCGTTGAGCGCGTAGGCGTCGCCGCGCCGGATGCCGCGGCCGTCGCGGGTACGCTGGCGCAGGATCGTGCGGACGCTTTCGCCCATCGAGCCCAAGTGTACGGGCATGTGCGGGGCGTTGGCGACCAGCCGGCCCTCGCCGTCGAAGATCGCGCACGAGAAGTCGAGCCGCTCGCGGATGTTGATCGACGAGGCGCTGTGCTGAAGCGCGCCGCCCATTTCCTCGGCGATCGCCATGAACAGGCTGTTGAAGATTTCGAGGCGGATCGGGTCGGGAGTGGTCAGGTTGTCGCTCGCGACGATTTGTGTTCCGGCCGCGCGCGTGCGGGCGAGGAGCAATGTGCCCTCGCTTTGGACCTCGGCGCGCCAGTCGGGCTCGACGATCGTCGTCGAAAGCGCGTCGATAATGATCGCGGGGCCGGCGATGGTGCGGCCGGGGGCGAGGGCGCTGCGCTGGTGAAGCGGGACCCGATGCTCGGCGCCCGCGAGCCATGCAGTGACGATTTCGGGTTCGGGTTCGGTGGTCGGCGCGGGCAAGGACAGTGCTGCGGGAGCATCGCCCGCCTCGGTCAGTTCGACGCGGATGCGGTCGACGACGAGATTGTCGTGCGGGGCGTAGCCGAAGCGCTGGCGGAAGGCGGCGGCGAAGGATCTGGCGACCTCAGCGGGTGCGGCGAGCGGGAGTTCAATCGCGTTGTCGCTGTCGGCGAGGCGAACGAAAATCAAGGTTTCGCGCGTCGTCGCTGCATCGGGGGCGAGATCGGTGCGGGCTTGATCCGACAGCTCGGTTTCGGTCGCGGCGAGGGCAGCGCTGCAATGCGCGTCGAGTTTGAGCGCCAGCGTGCGCTCGCGGATCGCCGATGGCTTGGCGAGGCCCATGCCAAAGGCCGAGAGTACGCCCGCGAGCGGATGGAGCAGGATTTCGTCGACGCCGAGCGCATCGGCGACGAGGCAGACATGCTGGCCCGCCGCGCCGCCAAAACCGACGAGGCTGTGGCCTTGCGTGACGTCGTGGCCGCGCGCGATGGTGATGCGTTTGATCGCGTTCGCCATTTGCTGGACCGCGATGGCGAGCAGACCTTCGGCGAGGGCTTCGGGGGTGATATTCCCGACTTCGGCGGCCATGGCGGAAAATTTTTCAACCACCACCGCACGGTCGAGCGGCTGGTCGCCGTTCGGGCCGAAGAGCTTGGGGAAATGGCCGGGCTGGATCTTGCCGAGCAGGACGTTGCAGTCGGTCACCGTCAGCGGCCCGCCACGGCCATAGGCAGCGGGGCCGGGGTTCGCGCCCGCGCTTTCGGGGCCGACGAGCAGGCGCGCGCCGTCCCAGCGGCAAATCGACCCGCCGCCCGCCGCGACGGTGTGGATGCGCAGCATCGGGGCGCGGATGCGGGTGCCCGCGACGATCGTCTCGTTATCGCGCTCGAGCCGGCCGGCATAATGGCTGACGTCGGTCGAGGTGCCGCCCATGTCGAAACCGATCAGGCGCGTCTTGCCCAAGGGCGCGGCGCTGCCGACCATGCCGACGATGCCGCCCGCGGGCCCCGAGAGGATCGCGTCGCGGCCGTGGAAGGCCGATGCGGATGCGAGGCCGCCCGAGCTTTTCATGAACTGCGGATCGATGCCCCCATCGACGCCTTCGCCCAACTGCGCGACGAATTGCCGGACATAATGATGGAGCACGGGCGAGAGATAGGCGTCGGCGAGCGTCGTGTCGCCGCGGCCGATCAGCTTGATCAGCGCGCTGACGTCGTGGCTGGTCGAGATCTGGGTGAAGCCCGTTTCGCGCGCGATGGCGGCCAGGCGGGCTTCGTGCGCGGGGTGGCGGTAACCGTGCATCAGCACGATCGCGATGCTGGTGAGGCCCCGCTCGCGCGCGGCTTGCAGCGCGGCGCGGGCGGCGGCTTCGTCGAGCGGGGTCAGGATGTCGCCCTCGGGGCCGACGCGTTCGATGATTTCGGCGATCGCGGCATGGGGCGGCGGGATGCGGTCGAGCCGCCGCGCGAAAAGCTCGGGGCGGTCCTGATAGCCGATGGTGAGGGCGTCGCCGAAGCCGCGCGTGATCGCGAGCAAGGTCGGTTCGCCCTTGCGTTCGAGGAGCGCGTTGGTCGCGACCGTACTTCCCATGCGGATCGCGAGCGGCGGGAGCGCGCCCGCGCCCGCGCCCGTCAGGTCGCGGATGGCATTGACCGCGGCGTCGCCGGGGCGCGCGGGGTCTTCGCTGAGATATTTGGTGGTGACGACGGCGCCGTCGGCGCTGCGCGCGACGACATCGGTGAAGGTGCCGCCGCGGTCGATCCAGATTTGCCAGTAAGGGTCAGAACTTATGACGTCAGTTTGTCGGGACATTGTCCGGCCAGCGAATGACGATGGCGAGGCGGTTGTCAACCGCTGTGCGCTGCCAGCTGCCCTTGAGCTGGCGTTCGATCAGGGTGCGGATGAAGTGGGTGCCGAAGCTTTCGCAGTCGATGTGCGGGGTTTCGGGGAGGTTGCTTTCGACCCAGTCGAGCTGGATGTCGCCCCCGTCGCGGTGCCAGCTGACCGCGAGGCCGCCCGCGCCCGCGAGCGCGCCATATTTGATGCTGTTCGTGACGAATTCGTGGACCGCGAGCGACAGCGCCTGTGCGCCCTCGTCGTCAAGGCGGACGTCGGGGCCGGTGATCGCGGCGAGCTGTTCGGGCGAGCGGCCGGCGAGCTCGAGCTCGCGGTGGACGATCCGCCCCAGATCGACGCTGTCGACCGCGCCGGTGACGAGCATCTGCTTGGCGTCGGACAATGCGCGCATGCGGCCGTCGAACTTGACCTCGAAATCCTCGAGGCTGGTGGATTCGCGGAGCGTGATGCGCGCGAGCGCGCCGATGCGCGCGAAGGCGTTTTTCATGCGGTGCGCCATCTCGCCGATCATCAATTCGCGGTCCTCGGCGTGGCGCGCCGTTTGCACCGCGAGCGCCTGAAACGCGTCGCTGCGGCGGCGCTGGACGCGGTGAAGCTGGGTCGCAAGCAGCGCCAGCGCGACGCCGAACAGGAAGATGCCGAGCGGGCGACCCAGCCGCTCGAGGAAGCGGCCGTAGGAGATGTGCATCGTCCATTGCCGGTCGGCGACGCGCAGCACCTGTTCCTGCGCATCCCAGCCCATCTTGCCCTGGCGGAAAATGACCGGCGCCGAGGGACCGGCCCCGGCGCGGATTTCGAGGCCGTCGATTTTGCCCAGCTGCGGCCCGAGCACCGCCTTCATCATGTCGTTGATGCGGAAGGGGGCGTAGACGAACGCCTCGACCGGCCGGGTGCCGGGGGCTTTTGCCGCATTGTCCGTCACCCCCGACCCGCGGGTGTAGACTGGGAGATAAATGAGAAAGCCCTGCTGCTTGACCTTTGCCGCGCGCTCCTGCGCGAGATGGACGATGCCGCTCGCGGCCGGGCGCCCGGTCTGCCAGGCACGTCGCATCGCCGCGCGCCGCACGGGCTCGCTGTACATGTCGAAGCCCAGCGCGACATCGCGGCGCGGCGTATAGGGTTCGAGGAGGATGACGGGAAAGCCGACGGGCTGGTCGGTCTCGCCCCACACCTTGATATTCTCGCCGTAATTTTCGTGCAGCCGCGTCTCGATCGCGGCCGGCGTACCCGCGCGCATCGCGGCGGCGATGCCGATGCCCTCCATCCCGGGGGCATGGACCTGCGGCCGGAGCGCGCCGAGATAGGCGCGGATGCCGGGGCCGCTTGCGGCGGCGTCGGACTGGTAGAGCGCGCGGACGCCTTCGAGGATCGCGACATGATCGCGCAGCCGCATGTTGAACTGCGCCGCGACGCGTTCGGCCTGATCGGCTTCTTCGGCCTGATTATAGAGGAAACTGGCGCCGGCCGCGACGATGGTCGCAAGCAGGATGACCAGCCCGACGAAGCGGACCAGCAGCGCCAACAGCCGATCTGCCCAGGTTGAAGGGCGCATTATCTTGTCCTGCCTGATGGCTGCCGTAGCAGCGCCCCCCTCCGAGGCCAGATGTTTCACGCGAAAGGGCTGATAGCAAGTAAATTTCGTGCCGCTTCGGCCCCATCGCTGGCCGGTTGCAAGCGAAAACCCATTGCCTATGATGCCGCATATAGAATGGGAGAAGCGCGATGATTATTTACGGGTCGGTGGTGTCGCCGTTCGTGCGCAAATTGCTGGCATATCTTGGCGAAAAGAGAATCGATTTCGAGCTGAAGGGCGTCGGAATCGGCGACCCCGATCCGGGGTTTCGTGCCGCCTCGCCGCTCGGCAAGATGCCCGCGATGGACGATGACGGCTTCCTGCTCGCCGATTCGAGCGCGATCATCCAATATGTCGAGGCGAAATATCCCGAACCCGCTCTGATTCCCGCCGATCCGCAGGAGCGCGGTCGGGTGATCTGGTGGGAGGAGTTTGGCGACACGGTGTTTGCGGCATGCAGCGGCAAGATGTTCTTCAACCGCATCGTCGCGCCGAAATTCCTGGGGCGCGAAGGCGACCTGGCCGCCGCGGCGCAAGCGGAGAGCGAGGAATTGCCCAAGCTGCTCGCCTACCTCGAAAGCGCGATCCCGGCGTCGAGGTTTCTCGTCGGCGACCGGCTGACGCTGGCCGACCTTGCGGTGGCATCGCCGCTGATGAATTTCCGCCACTGCGGCGCGTGCATCGATCCGGCGACGCATCCGAAGATCGCGGCGTGGAGCGAGGCGATCCTGTCGCGGCCGAGCATGGCGATGTGGATTGCGAAGGAAGAAAAGCTGATGGCGCGGGTGCTGGCGGCCTAGAATTCGACGATGATCCGGACCCTGTCGGCGCTGATGCCGGCGGCGACCGCGATCTGTTCGCGGCTGCGGTCGATCAGATCCAGCAACGTCTCGGGTTCCCCGGGCGCTTCGTCGATCACCGGTGCCGACTGATCTTCGTCGATGCCGGGCGCAGGGTCCGCGGCGTCCGCCAGTTCGGGCGCCGGGCCGATGGCGCTCTTGAGTTCCACGGCGCTCAGCGTTGCCGGCGATACCGGACCTTCGAACTGACATCCGAAAAGACGTCCGCTTGCCCAGATGACGACCGCCGTTATGTCTCCGGCATGCGGCAGCTCGATCTCGATCCGGTCGCCGGTCGCCAGTTTGACATCGCTTTCGAGCAGCAGGCCCGTTCCGGAGATATTGTGGATCTGGACTTCGAGGCCCGTGCCGTCATGCCGCAAGCCCGAGGCGAGAAGGCTGAGTTTCCGGCGCGCGTCGAACCGTTTTTCGGCGCCGGGCGCCGATGGCAGGAAATGTCCGAAAATAGGCATATGCGGTTGTTGGTGCCGGGCTGGTTAAAAGAAGGTTAGCGAGCGCGCCGAAAGATGGTGCGCCGGCACAAAAAGCACGGGTTTCGGCCGCGCGGCCTTCATCGCTCAGGATATGGTCAATTCGACCGTTCGCGTGATCCCGATCGCGTCCAGAAACGCCGTGTCGTGGCTGACGACGAGCAGCGCGCCGTCATAGGCGGCGAGGCCTGTTTCGACGGCGGTCAGCGACTCGATGTCGAGATGGTTGCCGGGCTCGTCGAGAATCAGGAGCTGCGGCGGCTGCGGCGCGCCGAGGACACAGGCGAGTCCGGCGCGGAGCATCTGCCCGCCGCTGAGCGTCCCGACGATGCGATCGGCGGCGTCGGCGCGGAAGCGAAAGCGTGCGAGCGCGGCGCGGCACTGGTTGTTCGTCGTCCCGGGGTTGAGCGCGAGGAAATTGCCGGCGATCGACTGCGCGGGGTCGAGCAGGCTGACGCGTTGGTCGAAGAGCGCGAAGGGGACACCGACCCGGACCTGTCCCGACCAGGGGGGCAGGGTGCCGGCGACGAGCGCGAGAAGCGTCGACTTGCCTGAGCCATTGGGACCGGTGATCGCGACGCGTTCGGGACCGGTGAGGGTGAGCGACAGATTTTCGATGACCGGCCGGTCCTCGGCATAGCCTGCCGTGACATGATCGAGGGCAAGCACGGTCCGCGACGCGGGAAGACCGGTCGAAGGCAGGCCGACCGCAAGGGGGTCGACGATCTCGATCTTCGCGCGCGCGGCGGATAGCTGCTCTTCGGCCATGCCGCGCTGCCGTTCGGCGAGGCGGCTTCCCGCCGCGCGGGTTTCTTCGGCGCGGCGCTTGAGACCGCCTATAAGGATTTTCGGCATGTCGCCGCGCGCGGCCTTGGCGCGTCCGCGCGAGTCGCGGCGGTCCTGTTTTTCGGTCGCCGCCTGCGCCTGCCGCTGCGCGGCGTCGGCGCGCTTTTCGGCGCCCGCGAGTTCGGCCTCGACCGCCGCCTGCTCGATGTCCTTGCGCGCGCGATAGGCGCTCCAGCCGCCGCCATAGCGCGTCCCGCCGAGGCTGGTCAGCTCGACGATCGCGTCCATTTCCTCGAGCAGTTCGCGGTCGTGGCTGACGACGATCGCGCCGCCGCGCCAGCCGGCGAGCAGGTCGCGCACGGCTTCGCGGCCCTCGCGGTCGAGATTGTTCGTCGGTTCGTCGAGAAGCAGGAAATCGGGTGCGGCGAACATCGCGCCGGCGAGCGCGGCGCGTGTGCGCTGTCCTCCCGACAGCTGTGCAAGCGGAGTGTCCGCGGGAAGCGGCAGGCCGACACCGGCGAGCGCCTCGTCGATCCGCGCTTCGAGCGTCCAGTCGGCGTCGCCGATTTCTTCGACACTCGCTTCGCCCGCTTCGGCCTTGCGCAGCAAGGCAAGGCCGTCGCGTGCGCCGAACAGATCGGCGATGCTTTCGTGAGCCGCGACCTGCACGGTCTGGCGGAGCATCGCGATGCTGCCGTCGATCGCAATGCTGCCCGATGCCGGCGTGAGTTCGCCAGTCAGCAGGCGCAGCAGCGTCGACTTGCCGACGCCGTTGCGCCCGACGATGCCTGCGCGCTCGGGCTGGAAATTAAGGTCGAGGTCCGAAAGGACGGCGCGGCCGTCAGGCGTGGACCAGCTGAGATTGGAGATCGTAATGGATGGAGAGACGGGGGGCATGAACATGAACTTTCCTGGCGGCAAGGCGGGGCTGCGTTGCGGTCAGGTTGCGGTCCATGGCGGGAATCTCCGGTTGGTTGAGCGGGTGATGTAGAGGCTGCGGTTGCGGCATGCAACCGGGGTCGACCGGGGAGGTCGGTCTGACGTGGTATGAAAACGACCGATGGCGGACGTTCTCTATCCTCGTCACCCCGGACTTGATCCGGGGTCCATAGCTGCCGTCACGCTAATGAATCCCGGATCAAGTCCGGGGTAACGAAAGGAGGAGATGGCAGCTCCCCATCCCGAAAGCGCCCGCTATCCGTCCTTCGTGTATTATCCGAATAAAACCCCTTGCCAAGCATGCGCTACAAATGTAGCACGCTACAAATGTAGCGCATGAGGTGAGTCGTATGTTGTCCAGCCTGCCCCCGCGAGAACGCGAGATCGTCGATATTCTGTATGAATGCGGTGCGTCGACCGTGACCGAAATCGGTGAGGCGCTGGCCGACGAATTGTCAGGTTCGGCGATCCGCGCGATGCTGAAGCGGCTCGAGACGAAGGGCTTTGTGGCGCGTGAACAATCGGAGCGCGGTTTCGTCTATGCGCCCAGCGTGTCGGACAAGACGGCGCGCAAGTCGGCGCTGAGCCAGGTCGTGCGCGTCTTCTTCAACGGGTCGGCGACGAGCGCCGCCGCCGCGCTGCTCGGCATGCAGGACGAGATGAGCAATAGCGAACTCGACGAGCTTGAACAGATGATCGCCAAAGCGCGCGAAGGGAGAGGGTGATGTTGACCACCGCAATGTTGCTGGGCCTTGCCTGGAAATCCGTTGTCGTCGCGGCGCTGACGATGGGACTGTTGCGGCTGATGCGCTCGCGCTCGGCCGGCGAGCGGTCGATGATCGCGCACGCCGGGCTGATGGCGCTGCTCGCGCTGCCCGCGGCGATCCTGCTGCTGCCGCAATGGGCGCCACTCCCCTCGAGCTGGTCTTTCGAACCCGCCGCGCCGATTGTGCAAGCGGCAACAACGGGGAGATCGGCGATCGATCCGGCACCCGCCACGGCTTCAGTCCCTGTCGTGGTCGATGGTGCCGGATCGACGCCGATCGTCTTTTCGTGGAGCGACCTTGCCCCCTTTCTCTATCTTGTCCCGCTCCTGCTATTATCTGGAGTGATGGCGCTCGCCGTCGTGCGGCTGTTCGCGATGCGCGGGCGCGCCGAGATCCTCGTCGAACGCTCGTGGCTGTCCGCGCTCGCCGAGGCGCAGCGGCGCATGGGGTTCAAGCATGGCACCGCGCTGCTGGTCAGCAACGAGCTGCGCTCGCCGATCAGCTGGGGCGTGCTGCGCCCGACAATCGTGCTGAGCCCGAAAGCCGTCGCGGCATCGGGTGAGGCCGAGGCGATCATCGCGCACGAACTGGCGCATGTCGCGCGGCTCGACTGGGCGAAACTGCTTGGCGCGCGCGTCGCCTGCGCGGTCTTCTGGTTCAATCCGCTGGTGTGGATGCTGGCGCGCGAGAGCCATCAGTTGCGCGAGGAAGCCGCCGACGATGCGGTGCTGATGGCCGATATCAACGGGCCCGATTATGCGACTTTGCTGGTCGGCGCGGCGCGGCACGACAATCAGGGCGCGCTGCTCGCCGCGCATGGCGTCGCGCCGGGCAAGGACAGCCTGAAGCGCCGCATCACCCGCGTCCTCGACGGCAGCCTGAAGCGCGGCCCGGCGAGCGCGAGCTGGATTTTGATGAGCTTGGTGGTGCTGGCGGGCGTGACCGCGCCACTGGCGGCCTTTTCGGCAACCGCTCGGCCCGCGGCGACGGCGGACGTCCACTCCGTCGTCGCCTCGACGACCAAGAAGGCGACCACCGTGTCGTCGGCGTCGGCGTCGGCTGTGGCTGCGCAGGCCGCTGCCGTCGAGGGCGCCGCGACGGCGACGTCGAAGCAGCTCTCCGCCGAGCAGCTGGTCGGAATGCGCGCGGTCGGCGTGACTCCCGAATATGTCGAAAAGATGCGCGAGAGCGGCGGGTCGATGGACGCCGACGACATCATCTCGGCCAAGGCGAGCGGGATCGACCCCGCCTATATCCGGCAGATGCGTGACGTGATTCCCGGTGCCGATTTCGACGAGCTGGTCGGCGCGCGGCATGTCGGCGTCAACGCGGCCTTTGCCCGCGACATGAAATCGCATTTCCCCGACATCGGGGTCGACGATCTGATCGCGCTGAAGGCGATGGGGGTCGACTGCGACTTCGTCACCGACATGCAGAAGTCGGGCGTCAAGATGCGCGATGCCGACGACGCGATCGAGCTGCGCGCGACGGGCGGGTTCCGGCCCATGGCGAAGTATCGTCCCGCGGCGATGCCGCGCCCGGTGACGAAAGCGGTGCGGGGCGACAATGTTGCGGTCGTCGATATGGAGCGCGGCGTGATCGAGGCGCGGCGCGGGGATGGCCGGACCGCGCGGATCGAATTCCCCGCATCGCCGGAACCGCCCGAGCCCCCCGCCCGCGACTGACGCCCGGACATTCGTCCGTAGCGACCGACGATTAATCGAAACTTGATTCAAAATTGCCGCTGCGGCGGCGAGCGATGACGCTCGCCCGGCGCACGGAGGGAGGAGTGCACCAAATGAAAGCCCTGTTATTTGCCGGCGGCGCCACGCTGCTGTCGATCCTCGCCTGTTCGGCGCCGACCGCCGCTGCCGATCCGCTCGTCCTGAGCGACGTCAGCTGGGTCGCCGAGCCCGCGGGCGGAAAGAAGGGCGCGCCGCGCGTCCGCATCCGGCACAAACAGTCGAGCAGCGACCAGAGTTTCGACGGCTCGCGCCCCTATTTCGCTGCGGCAGAAGCGGCGCTCGGGCGGAAAACGCCGGGGCCGGTCAGTTTTACTGTGACACATGATGCGGGGACGCTGGCGTGCACCGGCACGCTGACCCGCGCGTTCGAAGGGAAGGGCGAGTGCCGCTTTACTTCCGACCCCGCCTTCGAGCGTGCGCTTGGCGAACGCGGACTGGTGCCCGACCGGCGGTCGACCTTGCTTGCGATGCTGATGGTCGATGCGACGATCGAGCTTGCCGATGGGCTCACGCGCGAGGGGGTGCGACCGAAGGATGCCGACGACCTGATTGCAGCGGCGGCGCTCGATGTGCGGCCGGCCTATGTTCGCGACCTCAAGTCCGAGGCGCTGGTGCTGACCGAAATCGAAGATGCGATCGCGTGCAAGGCGCTGGGCGTCGACGGCGCTTATGTGCGCGGGCTCGCCGCGGCGGGATACCGGAAGCTGAGCGCCGACGAGGTCGTCAGCATGAAGGCGATGGGCGTCACGGGCGAATATGCGCAGGCGATGAACCGCGCGGCGGGGGGAATTTCCAAGTGAACCGATGGACCAGCCTGATGGCGGTTGCGGCCGTGCTCTCGGCGCCCGCGCTGGCGCAGGAGACGGCGGCGCCGACCGGCGATACCCCGCCGCCCGCGCCGACCGAAATCGCGCCGACCGCGACGACCACGGCGCGGCAGGTCTATACGCCCGCCGACTTCGCGCGCTACGCGCCGAACAACGCCTATGACATGCTGATCCAGGTTCCGAGCTTCCAGATCCGCGACAACGAGAATCTGCGCGGGCTGGGCCAGGCGACGGGCAATGTGCTGTTCAACGGCGAGCGGCCGTCGAACAAGGCCGACGACATGTATACGCAGCTGTCGCGCATCCCCGCCAGCAATGTCGAACGGATCGAGATCGTCGACGGTGCGACGCTCGATATTCCGGGCCTGTCGGGGCAGGTCGCCAATATTGTCTATCGCGCCGATGCCTTTTCGGGGCAGTTTTCATGGAAGCCCGAATTTCGTGCCCATTACACCGATCCGCTCCTCACCCGCGCCGACGTGTCGGTGCGCGGCCGCGCCGGCGCGGTCGAATATGAGGTCGCGCTGAACAACGACGATTCGGCGCGCAGCGGCGCGGGCGGGCCGACTTTGATCTATGACGGCGCGCGCAATATCATCGAGCGGCGCAAGGACATCTGGAACACGCATTACGACACGCCGAAGCTGTCGGGGCGCATCACCTGGGATCCCGCCGGCGATACGGTCGCCAACCTCGGCGGCCACTATCAGCGCATATATGACCGCTATTACGAGGATGGCGTGCGTATCGGGCCGGGTCTGCCCGACCGTATCCGCACGGTGTATGAGAATGAAGACAGCTGGAATTATGAGGTCAGCGGCGATTACCAGTTCGGGCTGGGGCCCGGGAAGCTGAAGCTGATCGGGCTCCGCCGGTTCAGCCACGAGCCTTATCGGCAGGAGATCGTCACGACGCCCGAGGGCGGCGTCGCAACCGGCGACCGCTTCATGCAGACCGGCGACATCGGCGAGACGATCGGGCGCGGCGAATATCAGTGGAAGATGTTCGGCGGCGACTGGCAGCTGTCGGGCGAGGCCGCGTTCAATACGCTCGACAATGTGGCGTCGATCGCGGTGCTCGATCCCACGGGGGCGTGGGTCGATCAGCCGTTCGAGGGCGGCACCGGCGGTGTGAGCGAGGATCGCTATGAGGGTTTGCTGAGTTTCGGGCGCAAGCTGACCGACAAGCTCAATTTCCAGATCATCGCGGGCGCCGAACATTCGACGATCACGCAGACGGGCATGAACGGCCTGACGCGCAGCTTCTTTCGTCCCAAGGGCTCGATTTCGCTGGCGTGGACCCCGTCGCCCGATTTCGACATTTCGGTGAAGCTGCGGCGGCGCGTGCTCCAGCTCAGCTTCTACGATTTCCTCGCGCGCGCCTTCCTGAACGACGGCAACCAGAATGAGAGCAACAACGACCTGCGGCCGCAGCAGGACTGGACCTATGAAGCCGAGATCAACAGGAAGTTCGGGGCGTGGGGCTCGACTAAGATCATCTTGATCTATCGCGATGTCGAGGACCGGGTCGACGTGATCCCGATCGGCGCCAATGGCGAGGCGGTCGGCAATATCGCGAAGGCGAAAGCGGGGGCGATCGACTGGACGGCGACGATCAACCTCGATCCCGCGGGGATCAAGGGAATGAGGCTCGAACCGCGGATGTTGCTGCAGAAAAGTTCGCTGCGCGATCCCTTCACCGGCGAGAAAAGGCAGTGGAACGGCTTCACCGACACGGTGATCAGCCTGGGCCTGCGCCACGATATCCCGGCCAGCGACTGGGCGTGGGGCGGCGATGTCGAATATTCGCATTATCAGCCCAATTATCGCCGCAACCAGACCGACAAGGTCTGGGAAGGGCCGGTCTGGGCGTCGGTCTTTGTCGAGCACAAGGATGTGCTGGGCCTGACCGTCCGCGCGTCGATCCGCAATATCGCCAACGCCCGCTCGAAGCGCGACCGCACGGCCTATACCGGGGTTCGCGGTGAAAGCCCGGTGAGCTTTATCGAGGAACGCGATCGGCTGATCGGCCCGATCTTCTCCTTTTCGGTGCGCGGAAAGTTCTGACGGGCTAAGGGAATCCGATGGTGGCGCGCCGCATCAAAATCTATTTCGACGGCGGGTGCCGGCCCAATCCGGGGAAGATGGAAACCGCCGTCGTGACCGGAGGCGCCGCGATGGTCGTGCGCGACGCGGGGATCGGCAGCAGCATGGATGCCGAGTGGCTGGCGCTGATCGCGGCGCTGCGGCTGGCGCAGGATCTGGGGCTGACGAATTTTGTCCTGCTCGGCGATGCCGCGGCGGTGGTGGAACAGGCGAATGACGTGGTGCGGGCGCGCGGCGACGCCGCCGCGCATCTCGCCGCGTTCCGCGCGCTCGTCGGAGACGGTCCGGTGCCGAACATACGCCATGTCAAGCGGACGCAGAATCTGGCGGGGATCGCGCTGGCAAGCGGGCGATAACGCGCCGAAGGGCTGTCCATCGGGATCGCCAGTTGCTAAGCGACGCGCGCCTATCCTTTGGCGGCCCAATGGAAGACCAGCGTGTTGAAGCCGACCCATCCCTTGCCTGTTCATCATAGCTGGCCGCTTTATGAGCGTGATCGCTTTTTCGAGCTTGGGCGGCTTCATCTCGGCGACACGCTCGATCCGATCCCCGACGTCGTCGATGTCGCGGCGCGGCTGTTGCCGGTGCGCGCGCGGATCGGCCAATGGGAATGCGACCTAACCGACAACAACCGGCTGAGCTGGTCGGACGAGGTATATGACATTTTCGGCATTCCGCGGGGTGTGGCGGTCGCGCGGGCCGAGGCGGTCGCGCTTTATGCCGAGGGGTCGCGGGCGGCTATGGAGAAGCTCCGCGCCTATGCGATCCGGCACCGGCGCGGCTTCACGCTCGATGTCGAAATAAAGCCGGCGCAGGCGCAGCGCCGGTGGATGCGGTTGATCGCAGCGCCGGTTTGTGTGGGGGATGAGGTCGTCCGGCTGCAGGGGCTGAAATTCATCGTTCCGGGCTCGGGTGGTCCCGAATTTTGAACCGATCGAACAGCCGGGCCTGAGAAACCACCGTTCTGGCAGGATTGGTCGCGGCATTCGTTGACGCGGGTGCGCCTTCGCCGCAGTCGATATGGGACAGACGTTGCGGGCGCCGAAGGGCCAGCCACGCCTGATTCTTCCATTCATTCCCGAAGGCATTTGCCCCGTCTTATGAAGTTTTTTAATCGGTTTGCGTCGGCCGCGCACGACATGGCCATCGACCTGGGTACTGTGAACACCGTGGTTTATGTGCGCGACAAGGGCATCGTACTCAACGAGCCGTCGGTCGTTGCGCTGGAGACGCGCGACGGGGTGCGGCGGGTGAAGGTCGTCGGCAACGAAGCCAAGCCGATGATGGGCAAAACCCCCGACAATATCCAGGCGATCCGGCCGCTGCGCGACGGCGTGATCGCCGACATCGACGTCGCCGAACAGATGCTGAAACATTTCATGGACAAGGCGCAGGGCGGCGCGAGCCGCTTCATGCAGCGCAGCAACGTCGTGATCTGCGTGCCCTCCGGATCGACGATGGTCGAGCGCCGCGCGATCCGCGATGCCGCGACGAACGCCGGCGCGGTGTCGGTGCAGCTGATTGAGGAATCGCTTGCCGCCGCCATCGGCGCCGGTCTGCATGTCACCGAACCAAGAGGCGCCATGGTCGTCGATATCGGCGGCGGCACGACCGAAGTCGCGGTGCTGTCGCTGAGCGGCATCGCGTACAGCACATCGGTGCGCGTCGGCGGCGACAAGATGGACGAGATGATTTCGTCGTCGATCCGCCGCCGGCACAATCTGATGGTCGGCGAAATGACCGCCGAGCGCGTCAAGCTGACGATCGGCTGTGCGACGCCGCCGGTCGGCGACGGGATGATCATGGGCGTCAAGGGCCGCGACCTGGTGACCGGCCGCCCCGCCGAGGTCAAGGTAACCGAGGCCGAAATCGCCGAGGCGCTGACCGAGCCGGTCGGGCAGATCGTCAGCGCGGTGCGCGCGGCGCTGGAACAGACGCCGCCCGAACTGTCGGCCGACATTATCGACGAAGGCATCACATTGACCGGCGGCGGCGCGCTGCTGCGCCGGATGGATCAGGCGATTGCGCGCGCGACGGGGCTGCCGGTGGTGGTTGCCGACGATGCGCTGATCTGTGTCGCGATGGGAGCCGGCCGCGCGTTCGAGGACCGCGCCTATCATGGTGTGCTGATCGCGGCGTAAGGCCGCGCTGGGTTCCCGCTTTCGCGGGAATGACGAAGTTTAAGGATCAGGCGTAAGCGTCGATCGCCGCGAGGTGGCGCGCCTTGTCGGCGTCGCCGAGGAACGAACCGGCGAAGCTGTTGCGTGCGAGCGTGACGAGGTCGTCCTTCGACAGGTCGAGCGCGTCGGCGACCGCCTGATAATTGGCGTTCACATAGCCGCCGAAATAGCTGGGATCGTCGCTGTTCACCGTCGCGCGGAGCCCGGCGCCGAGCATGCGCTTGAGCGGATGGTGGGCGATGTCGTCGACGACGCAGAGCTTGAGGTTCGAGAGCGGGCAGACGGTGAGCGTCATGCCCTGGGCCGCGAGGCGCGCGACGAGTGCGGGGTCTTCGAGGCTGCGGTTGCCATGGTCGATGCGGTCGACTTTCAGCAGGTCGAGCGCCTCGTGGACATAGGCGGGCGGGCCCTCCTCGCCAGCATGCGCGACGCTCTTGAGGCCGAGGCCGCGGGCGCGGGCGAAGACGCGTTCGAATTTTGCCGGGGGATGGCCGACCTCGGACGAATCGAGGCCGACGCCGTCAATGCGATCGAGGAAGGGCAAAGCTTCGTCGAGTGTCGCTTCGGCGTCGGCTTCGCTGAGGTGGCGGAGGAAGCACATGATGAGCTTCGATGTCATTCCGTAGCTTGCCGCCGCATCGTCGAGTGCGCGGGTGATGCCCGCGATGACGGTTTCGAACGCGACGCCGCGTGTCGTGTGGCCCTGCGGGTCGAAGAAGATTTCGACGTGGCGGACAGCGTCGGCGTTAGCGCGGGCAAGATAGGCGGCGGTCAGGTCATGGAAATCCTGCTCGGTTTGGAGGACGCCCATTCCCTGATAATAGATGTCGAGGAAATCCTGGAGGTTCGAGAAGGCGTAGGCCGCGCGCACGTCCTCCACCGATGCGAAAGGGATCGCGACGGCGTTGCGCTGCGCAAGCTCGAACATCAGTTCGGGTTCGAGCGAGCCTTCGATATGAAGGTGAAGCTCGGCCTTGGGTAGGCCGGCGATGAAGGCGGCCCGGTCTTCGGCCGATGCGAAACCCTCAGGCATTGGGCTTGTCCTCCTCGCGCAGGATGATCGCCGCTTCGGGCTTGTGCTGGCGGATTTCGTCGACCGTCAGCCCGTCGACCTCGTGCGGAAAGATCAGCCACTGGTCGGTTTCGTGTACGAAGAAATCGGGGCGGAGGTCGGTGACGTTGCGCCCGGGTTTGAACCAGACGGTCGCGATGCGGATATCGCGCGGCATATTGTGGCGGCAGCGTGCTTTCAGCTCGGCGATGAAGGCGCGGATGCTGCGCCCGCTGTCGAAGACATCGTCGATGATGAGCAGCCGGTCCTCGGGGTTCAGCGTGTCGATCAGATAGCCGAGCGCGAAGACTTTGACGTGCGCGTCCTGCTTGTCGATGCCGTGATAGGAGGAGGTGCGGATCGCGATATGGTCGCAATGCTGGCCGTGATAGTCGAGCAGTTCCTGCACCGCAATGCCGACCGGCGCGCCGCCACGCCAGATGCCGACGAGGTGCGTGGGCTTGAAGCCGCTGTCCAGCACCTGCATGCCGAGCCGGAAGGAGTCGGCGAGCAGGTCGTTTGCGCTGATGAAGATTTTGGCGTCGGTCATGGGTGGGGATTAAGCCTGCGCGCGGGGCGGGGCAAGGCGGGTATCGAGCGATCAACGCCAGTAGAGATGTGCACCCCGGCGAAAGCCGGGGCACGGAACTCAAACGCGACCTTGGCGTGTTTCCGCGCTGGGCCCCGGCTTTCGCCGGCGTACACAAAGGAGCAGCTTCCGTTCCGCCTACGTCAGCGCCGCCGCATCACTTCTTCTTCGCCGCGATATAGCGCGTTACCTGCTCTTCGAGGATGTCGAGCGGCAGGGCGCCTTCGCTGAGCACGGCTTCGTGGAAATCGCGAATGTCGAAGCGCGGGCCGAGTTCGCTTTCGGCGCGTTTGCGCAGTTCGGCGATCTTGAGCTGGCCGACCATGTAGCTGGTCGCCTGACCCGGCCAGTTGAAATAGCGGTCGACCTCGCGCGCGATGTCGGTGTCCGACACCGAGCTGTTCGCCTTGAAGTAAGCGATCGCCTGATCGCGCGTCCAGCGCTTCGAATGGATACCTGTGTCGAGGACGAGGCGGATCGCGCGCCACACCTGCAACGAGAGCATGCCGAAGCGGTCATAGGGGGTCTTGTAGACGCCCATCTCGTTCGCGAGCCGCTCCGAATAGAGTCCCCAGCCCTCCATATAGGCGCCATAGCCGCCGAACTTGCGGAATTTCGGGATGCCTGCGAGTTCCTGCTGGCGCGCGATCTGGAAATGATGGCCCGGCGCGCCTTCGTGCGCGGCGATGCCGGCGACCTGCACCTTCTGCGTCTGGTTCATGTCGACGAGGTTGACGTAATAGATGCCGGGGCGCGACCCGTCGGCCGACGGCGGGTTGTAGAAGGCGGTCGACGCCGTCCCCTCGCGCCATTTCTCGACCGCGCGCACTTCGAGCGCCGCCTTGGGCAGCACGCGGAAATAGCGCGGCGCGGCGGTCATCACCGATGCGATCACCGCGCGCGCGTCGGCGAGATAGGTTTCGCGGCCGGCCTCGGTATTCGGATATTTGAACTGCGGATCGGTGCGGATGTGGTCGAAGAATTGTTCGAGCGTGCCCTTGAAACCGACCTCGTTTTTGATCGCCTCCATCTCGCCGCGGATCGCCGCGACCTGCGCGAGGCCGAGGTCGTGGATCTGGTCGGCGGTGAGGCTGGTCGTGGTCGAGCTCTTCAGCCGGTCGGCATAATAGGCGGCGCCGTCGGGCAGGTTCCATGCACCGAAATTGCCCTTTGATTTGGGCTCGATTTCGTCGATCGCGGCGACCAGCGTGTTGTAGCCTTGCTTGAACGGTCCGGTCAGCGCGGCGCTTGCGTCGGCGAGCAGCTTGGCCTTCGTCGCCGCGGGCGCGTCCAGCGCACCCACCTTTTTGCGGAAATCGGCCATCAGCGTCGAATCGGCGCCGCTGCCGAACGGGGCGCCCGTGATGACTTTCAGCGCATCGGCGCGCGCGGGGGCGAAATTGACCTTGTTCGGGACGATCCCCGCCGCCGCCTGTTCGCGCATCGTCGCCGCGACTTCGCGCATCACGCGGTCGGTGTCGCGCAGGCGCGCGATATAGGCTTCCGCATCCTGCAGGCTGTCGATCTTGTGATTGTTGATGAGCAGCACCGGGATTGCGCCCGCCGGGCTGCCGTTGGTCGACACGGGGAAGCGCAGCTTGCGGAAGCGCAGCGATTCGCGGCCGCGTTCGACTTCATATTCGAACAGACGGTAGCTGACGCGCGCGCTCTCGCCGAGCTGGTCGGGTTTGAAACGCGCGTGCATGTCCTTGAGCTGGCGTTCGGCCAGCTCCTGCTCGCGTACCGACGCGGCGTCAGTGTAATCGTCGAGCTTGCCGTAATTGGTCTTGAGCCCGAGCTGGGTCTGCGATTCGGGGCTGAGGGCCAGCCGCTCTTCGAACGCCTGATCGAGGAAGTCGAGCAGGGCCGGGTCCTGAGCGCCGGCTTGCGGTGCCGCCTGTGCGAAGGCGGGCGCGGTCATCGGAGCGAAGGGCAGGACGGGGAGCAGCATCAGGGCAACGGCAAAGCGCATCACATTCTCCTATTCGAATGAGGGGCTTGTTGCGCAGTGCCGGGCCGGGCGCAATATTATTTCAGTGGTTGGTTGTACCTACCTGTTTTCGTGAAGGCGGTTGCCTGTCGTCGTGCGGCGCGAAGGGCCGGTTTGGGGTGGGAAGCGGACATTGCACCCGATACTGGAAAGTTGCATGCAACGGCGATGGAATGGTCAAGTATCGCACAGGATTTCGAGCCGGACGGCGGATTACGGGATATCTACATTCTTAATGCATCGCTCTCAGTGTGGGAGAATGTCTGGGCATTGCTGACAGCCGATCCCGATTTGCTGGAATTCTGGGTCGATGGCGATCGAACCGATCCACCGAGCGATCTGCAAAAGATTTTCGAGCGCCGGCCATTCCACGGATTCTTGGCAACATATCGGCTTGGAACAATGGGCCTTAATTGCCATTTCTTCGGAGCAGACGAAGTGGAGTTGGATATCGATCCACAAGAGGTTCGTTCTGCTGCTGACGGCGAATTGCTCGAACGGTTTCTCACGCAAATGGGGCGTGCCACCTCCCAGGAAGTCATTCTCACTCCTGAAAATCAGAGGGATTCCGCCATTGCGCGATATGACCCTGCGGTCGACCGCGTAACTTGGTCGAGCGCCCGCTAGGAACGTCCACAATCGGTCGATTGCGCCTCATCCGCAAGATAGCCTATGGCCACTGGCGATGGACGAAGAGGGAAAGCAATGGCCGCGACATTTTCAGTGGACGAGCGACGCGAGCATTTTGCTTATTGCGTCCAACTGTTTGGCGGAACCACTGCATTCTCGCGGCGCCTTGGCATAGACGAGCGGGCCATCCGCCGTTTTATCAATGGCGAGCGGCCCCTTGGTGACGGGCTTTTGGAAGACACCGCAAAGGCATTGCGCCTGCTCATCGAAGAAGCAACCGCGGCCGAGGCACAGATCGCTGCCACGTTGCGCTTTCCGCCGGCCGATCCGTCGTAGCCGAAATTGGTCGCCTCCAGTCGCTCGTCATCCCGGGCTTGACCCGGGACCCATAACCGCGCCGTTGTCATGGACCCCGGATCAAGTCAGGGGTGACGAGAAAAGGGATGTACGCGTCCCGGTCGCCAACAATCGCCGCCATTCGCTTATTTCCGCGACGAGGCGCTCTTGTCGCGGATCGCCTTGAATTCGCTGCCGTCCTTCCAGCCCGGCCATTTGGCCGAGCGGGCGAGTTCGTCGCCGATCGTGTAGAAAATCGAAATGTCCTGAACCGCGCCGTCGAGGTTCCAGCTTTCGTCCCACGCATCG
Source organism: Sphingopyxis sp. 22461 (assembly GCF_052044915.1). Lineage (NCBI taxonomy): Bacteria > Pseudomonadati > Pseudomonadota > Alphaproteobacteria > Sphingomonadales > Sphingopyxidaceae > Sphingopyxis > Sphingopyxis sp. 22461. Next base: position 151,262 of record NZ_JBQENY010000004.1, on the reverse strand, counting down.
CAGGCCTGATGATAGCATTTGCCGGTATAGGCATCGACCCACGCCTGTCCGGCGGGCTTACCGCCCCGGGCGAGATCGGAGGCGCCCGCGATGCCCATCATCAGGAGGACGGGGACGCCGCGCTTGGCGAGGCTGAAATGGTCGGCGCGGTAGAAGAGGCCGCGTTCGGGGAGGCTTTCGACGCTGACGGTGCGCCCTTGGGTGGCGGCGACGCGCGCGAGATCGTCTTCGAGCGTGCCCTGGCCCTTGCCGACGAGGACGACGTCTTTTGCCTTTCCGGCGGTCTGGAGAATGTCGAGGCCGAAGTTGGCAACGGTTTTCTCCGCCGGGAAGATCGGGTTTTGGGCATAGGCTTCGGAGCCCAAGAGCCCGCGCTCCTCGGCGGTCCAGAAGGCGAAGGCGATCGTCCGGTCGGGGGCGGGCGCCGCCTTGAACAGCCGTGCGATCTCGAACAGTCCGGCGACGCCCAGCGCGTCGTCGTTGGCGCCGGCGCGGTAGATGCGGCCCTTTTCGTCGGGCGCGCCCTCGCCATAGGCGTCCCAATGCGCGCCGTACATGATCACCTCGTCGGGGCGCTTGGTGCCGGGGATTTTGGCGAGGACATTCTGGCTCTGCACGACCGCCTGCGTTACGGGGATCGCGGCGTTGAAGCTGGTGCCGAGGTGGATGGGTTTGAAATCCTTGCGGCGCGCTGCGGTGCGCAGCTTTGCCAGATCCTGTCCGGCGTTCGTGAACAGCGCCGTTGCGGTCTCGCCCGAGATCCAGCCCTGGAGCGCTAGGCTGGTGACCTTTTCGGGGGGGACGACGAGGCCGTAATTTTCGCCGCCGGGGCTTTTGACGACGTTCCAGCCATAGCCGACGCCGTCGGTGTCGTGGACGATCAGCGCGCCGATTGCACCGCGGCGCGCGGCTTCCTCGAACTTGTAGGTCCAGCGGCCATAATAGGTCATCGTGCGGCCGCCGAACTTGCCGAAGCTGTCCTCGCCTTTTGTGGCGACGAAATCGGGGTCGTTGATAAGGAAGACCGCGACCTTGCCCTTGAGGTCCTGCCCCTTGAAATCGTCCCAGCCGCGTTCGAGCGCGGAGACGCCGTAACCGACGAACACCATCGGCGCATTCTGGATCACCGCCTGATCCTTGGGCTGGAGCGTCGAGACATAGATGTCGGTGCCGAAAGTCAGCGGGGTCGCGGTGCCCTTGCGGTCGAAGGCGAGCGTCGTCGGGGTGCCGAGGCGGGTGTGGAGCAAGGGCACGGGCTGGGTCCAGCCGCCGCCGGTGCCCGCGGGTTCGAGCCCGAGCGCCTGCAGCCGGCCGATCAGATAACCGATCGTGCGTTCCTCGCCGATTGTGCCGGGCGCGCGACCCTGAAACTGATCGGAGGCGAGGGTGCGGACGGTCTGGGTGAGGTTCGCGGCGTCGATGCCGGGCGCGTTTTGCGCCGCGGCGGGAATGGCGAGCAGGGGGAGGAGCAGGGCGGCGGCGTGGCGCAGGGACATGATGAATCGGTTCCGCTTTGGGGAAGGAGGTCGGACCCTAGCATGGCCAAGCGCTTTGTGAACCGGTGCGGCGGCGGTTGAGGCTGGCTAGAGTGCAACCAGCAATGCGGCGAGCGTCGCGGCCGCGATCGCGAGCAGAACCGCAGCGCGGAGGCCATAGAGGCGCAGGAGGCGCGCCGTTCGCGGCTCGGCGGGTGGCCAGTCGGCGACGACGGCAGGCTCGGCTTCGGGCCATACATCGCCGATGCGGTTCGGAAAGCCGGGTCGCGACGAGAGGTCCGGCCCGCTGATCCCGCTGGCGAGCGCGAGTTTCTCGAAGGCGACCGCCATCCTTCCTTCCTTGACAATGCGGGCGGCGTGTTCCTGCTGCGGATCGTCGGGCGAGACGGGGAGCGCGCCGACGAGGCGTTCGACCTCGATATCGAGTGCGTGCAGGTCGTCGATCGCCTCCATCGCGCGCGACCGGTCGCCGCGTTCGAGCGCGAGTTGCAACCGCGTCAGCGACAGAAAGCCGACGCGGCAGAACTGGAGCCCCAGCGCATAGTCGTCCGCCGTCGGCGGGCAGCCATGACGGACCGGGTCGGGCTCGTGCCGGGTCGAAAGGGCGCTCATGATCTTTGCTCCTGTCTTCACTCGCCCCCTGTCAGATCGACTAGAGAGAAGATGCGCGGGCGCGAAAGCCCCGATCGGGTCCGCTGTGCCCTGGATACGCCGGACGGTGGCGCGGCGTGGGACTTCCAGTTTGAAAGCAAGAAACGGGGCGCGGGTCGGCGCGCGCGGTGGCATGGCCCGGGGCATGACGGAAACCATGGAAACAGACATCGGCGCGCGTATCGAAGCGCTGGACCGGGACGCGATCGCCGTGGCGCTCGACCGCGACGGGTGGGCGGTGTTGCCGGGGCTATTGAGCGATGCCGAGTGCGACGGCACTGCGGCGCTCTATGCTGAGGAGGCGGGGTTTCGCAGCCATGTGTTCATGGCGCGGCACGGCTTCGGGCGCGGCGAATATCGCTATTTCGCCTATCCGTTGCCGCCTCTGGTCGCGGCGCTGCGGAGCGGGCTGTATCCGTCGCTCGCGCCGATCGCCAATCGCTGGCACGAGCGGATGGGGATGGCGGTGCGCTTTCCCGCCGGGCACGCCGAATTTCTAGCGCGGTGCCATGATGCGGGGCAGCGGCGGCCGACGCCGTTGCTGCTGCAATATGGCGCGGGCGATTATAATTGCCTGCACCAGGATCTGTATGGCGAGCATGTTTTTCCGTTGCAGGTCGCGGTGCTGCTGTCGGCGCCGGGCGACGATTTTACCGGCGGCGAATTCGTGCTGACCGAGCAAAGGCCGCGGATGCAATCACGCGCCGCGGTGGTGCCGCTGGCGAAGGGCGATGCGGTGGTGTTTGCGGTGAATGTCCGGCCCGTGAAGGGCGCGCGCGGCGACTATCGCGTCGCGATGCGCCATGGGGTGAGCGAAATCCGGTCGGGGCGGCGGCACACGCTGGGCGTCATTTTTCACGACGCAACCTAAGCGCGCGGTCAGTCGTCCAGCGAGCGCATCAGATTGTCGCGTAGCTTGGCGACCGATTTCTGCACGTCGAAAAAACTGTCACCGAGACCGGTCGCGTCGAACAATTCATTGCCGATCTCGTGACTGCGCAGCTCGCTGCCCTTGGGGGTCAGGCGGATGCGCACCTGGCGCTCGTCGGCGGGGTCGCGGCGGCGCTCGATGAAGCCTGATTGTTCCAGTTTCTTCAAAATCGGGGTGAGCGTGTTCGATTCGAGGAACATTTTTTCGCCGAGTTCGCCGACGGTCTGGCCGTCCTGTTCCCACAAGGCGACGAGCGCGACATATTGGGTGTAGGTCAGGCCGAGCTTTTCGAGGATCGGGCGATAGGCGCGGCCGAAGGCGAGGTTCGCCGAATAGACCGCGAAGCAGAGGAATTCGCCGAGCTTGGGCCGTTCGGGGGCAGGCGATTTCGTCATGGGGGTTCCTTGGTGAAGGTCCGATAATTCAAGCGCATACGATGAAATCGGATTGCGGCAGTGTCAACCGGGCGGTGCGGGGGGCACCGCCCGGTCGAAACATCAGACGAGGTTGAGTTCGATGTCGATATTGCCCTCGACCGCCTTCGAATAGGGGCAGATCTTGTGCGCGGTGTCGACCAGTTCGCGCGCGATGTCGCGGTCGATGCCGGGAACCTGGATGTCGAGGCGGGCGCGGAGGACAAAACCGTCAGCGCGGTTCAGCAGCTCGATCGTCGTGTCGGCTTCGGGCGAGGCGGGCAGCGCGATCTTGCGCTGTCCGGCGGCGAGTTCGAGCGCGCCGATGAAGCAGGCCGACCATGCGGCGGCGAAGAGATTCTCGGCGGCGGGGTGCGGCTGGGGCAGCGCGAGATCGAGAACGTCGTTCGTGCTGCGGGCGTAGCCCTCGGGGCCGCCTTTGACGTGGGTGGTGCCGGTGAAGATGATTTTGTAAGCCATTTCGGGTTCCTTTCGGGGTTTTTGATCGTATCCGTTTAGATCGGATGCGATGTAATTAAGTGAGTCGCGCTGCAATATCAAGCGCTAGCGATTAAATCGCGTACGATATAAAATAAAATATTGATATTGAATGGATAAAATTTGATCTGGATGGTCGCTAATCGTCGTCCGGTGCGGCGGCGTGCCGAGACAGTGTCGGCTTCGACCGAGAGCTGACCTATCCATCATCGTCACCCCGGACTTGATCCGGAGCCTGCCTTCTTGAAGGAAAAGGCGGGTCCCGGGTCAAGCCCGGGATGACGAAAGTGGATGATCGAAAGGATGCTCACCACCCCTAAGCAGACGCGAGACGGGCAGGCTATTTCGCCGCAGCATCGCTCGCCGGGCGCGTCCAGCCCTTCTTGTACTTTTCGAACCAGGCGAGGATTGCCGAGGCTTTGGCGGCCGATTGCGACGGGCGCGCGGCGATGGTGCCGTGGCCGGCGCCGGGCACCTTGATCAGCGCGCTGGGCACGCCGCGGAGGCGGAGCGCGGTGTAATATTGCTCGGATTCGCTGACCGGGGTGCGGTAATCCTCGGCGCCGACGATGACGAGCGTCGGGGTTTCGACATTGCCGACGAGCGAGAGCGGCGAACGCGACCAGAAGAGTTCGGGCTTTTCCCACGGCTCGGCGCCGAGCCAATAGGGGCCGAAGAAGCCGGGACCGTCGGCGGTGAGCGCCTGCGTCGTCCAGTTGATCACGGGCTTTTGCGTGACCGCGGCCTTGAAGCGGTTGGTCTTGCCGACGATCCAGCTGGTGAGCACGCCGCCGCCCGAGCCGCCGGTGACGAAGAGCGCGTCGGGGTCGGCGACACCGAGTTCGATCGCGCGGTCGACGATGCTGATGAGGTCGAAATAATCATTGCCCGGATAAGTCTTGTCGATCTCGTTCGCGAAGGCCGCGCCATAGCTGGTCGAACCGCGCGGGTTCGCCGAGAGCACGGCATAGCCGCCCGCCGCGTAAAGCTGGTTATCGGTCGAGAAATGGCCGCCATAGGCCGCGAAGGGGCCGCCATGGATTTCGAGGATCAGCGGCACGCGCTGGCCATCGCGGTAGCCGGGCGGGAGGGTCAGCCAGCCCTCGATCGTCTTGCCGTCGTGGCTCGATGCTACCGTGATCTTGCGCACCTCGCCGAGCGATTTCACTTCGCGAAGCGAGCGGTTGAGATCGGTGAGGATGCGCGGGGTGCCGCCGCGGTTGAGCTGTACCTCGGCGGGGCGGGTCGCAGTGCCGCCGGTGAAGGCGATCGCGCCGCCGTCCGACACGGTGAAGCTGCCGCCCGTATAGGGCCGGTCGAGCCCGCCACCCGAAAGGCCGGTCGCGGCGGTGCGCACCGCGCCATCGAGGCCGATGCGTGCGACCTTGGTCTCGCCATGATCGTCGTACTGCGCGTAGACCGACTTGCCGTCGGCGCTCCACTGGATCGCGTCGACGCCATAGTCCCAATTGCCCGTCAGGCTGCGCTTGCCCGATCCGTCGCGGTTCATGACGTAGAGCTGGGTGTTTTCGTAAGCGCGCAATTTGTCGTCGAAGCCGAGATACGCGATCTTGCCGCCGTCGGGCGAGACGAGCGGGTTGCTGTCGGGGCCGTTGCGGTCAGTGAGCGCGGTGACCGTGCCGCTCGTCACGTCGAGCGCGTGAATTTCGCTCTCGACCGGATCCTTCTCCCAATCGGGTTTGCGGTTCGCGCTGAAATAGAGGGTGCGGCCGTCGCGCGACCAGCTCAAGGGACCGCCGTCATGATAAGGGCCGAAGGTCAGCTGGCGCGGCGAGCCGCCCGTCGCGGGGACGACGAAAATCTTTTCGAAGCCGGGTTCGAGATAGCCTTCGCCGTCGGCGCGGTAGGCGAGAAGGTCGTGGACCTCGAGCGGTTCGGCCCATTTCGCGCCCTCGGGCTTGTTCTTCGGTGCCGAGCCGAAGCTGGGGCCGTCGTCCTTGACGAGCATCGTGTAGGCGATCGAGCGGCCGTCGGGCGACCAGGCGAGGCTCGACGGGCTGGTCGGCAGACCGGTGAGGCGCACCGCCTCGCCGCCGTTCATCCAGCGCACCCAGAGTTGCGCGCTGCCGCCCTCGGTCGAGGCGAAGGCGAGGCGCTTGCCGTCGGGCGACCAGCGCGGCGAGAAAGCGCCGCCGCTGCGGCCCGCCACCGGGGTTTCCTCGCCGGTCGCGGTGTCGATCAGCCAGATCGAACTGACCGCGCGGTCGGACATGATGTCGTTCGAACGGCGGACATAGGCGATGTGGCGCCCGTCGGGGCTGATCTGCGGGTCGGAGGCGATCGAGAGGTCGAAGAGGTCGGCGCCGGTGAGGCGGCGTTCGGGGCCTTTGCGCGCGCTGCCGGCGGCGGACGCGGACATGGGGGCGGGGGTGGTGGTTTCTGTGGCGGGGGCGGGCGGGGCGGCTGGGGCGGGCTCTTCCTGTGCGAAGGTCGGCTGCGAGGAGAGCACGAGCAGGCTCGCACCGAGGATGGCCAGTTTGCGCATGAAGATTCGCCCTTTTTTCAGTGAAGCGGCAGGTCTGTACGTTTCGCCGGGGTGGGTCAACCGCCTCTGGCAGAGGTTCTTTCGTTAGACACGGCCTGACGAGAGAGCCGTGCCGCAAGGTCGAAAATTATTGTCCCGTTTATCGTCACCCCGGACTTGATCCGGGGTCCCGCTCGAGAGCTGGGCAGACCAACTTTTCAAAAAGAGAGCGGGATCCCGGGTCAAGCCCGGGATGACGAAGGGGTGGCTACCCGTCCCTGCCGTACACATCGTCGCGAAAGGCCAGGCCGCGTTCGGTTGCGATGGCGGTGATATAGGTGAGGTAGACGGGCACTTCGACCGGCAGCGCGACCGCCTGTTCGGGGGTTTTCGACTTGGTGTTGATCGAGCGGTGGAGCAGCCACTGGCCTAGCGCGGAGGCATTTTCGAGGCGGATGCAGCCGTTCGAAAAATGGCGGTCGGGCTTGCCGAGCAGCGCGCGATCGGGGGTGTCGTGGAGGTAGATGCCCTCGTCATTGGGGAAGAGGAATTTGACGCGGCCCATCGAATTGGCGCCGCCGGGAAGCTCGCGCAGGCGCAGCGCCTGATCGCCAGCGGCGACCGCGGGCCAGTCGATTTCGGACGCGTCGAGCTTGCGCGGATTGGGGCCCCAGTCGGACAGCGCCTCCATGCGCAGCGAGGCGAGGCTGCGGCCGGCGAGCACCTTCGGCGCGATGCTTTTCTGTGCGAGATAGTCGGGGACGTTCCAATAGGGGTTCAGGATCGCCCATTGGAGCTTGCCCGCGAGCATCGGCGTTTGCGTCTCGGGCGCCCCGACGACGACCTTCATCGTGCCCGCGCGCTTGCCGCCGCCATAATAATAGAGCTGCCCCGACGAGGCGTCGACGACGATGTGATAGACATAGGGGCCGGGCAGGATGCGCGTGCGGTCGAGGTTGAGGCGGAGGCGCGCCATCGTGTCCTTGGGCGCCCCCTCTGCCAGCGCGCGGCCCATGAGCGCGCGGAGGCGGACATAATGTTCGCTCATCCAGCCCATGTTTTTCATATAGGCGCCGAAATCCTTGGGGAAGGCGGCGGCGCGAAGGACGTCATCGGCATCGGCTTTTTTCGGGCGAAGTGACTTGTCGGCATATTCCATTTTCGCCTTGCCGGGGCTGCGCATGTCGCGGACATAGCGCGCGAAGGATGAGGAGAGCGCGACATCGGCGCGCGCGAGCGCTTGCGGATCGCCGCCGCGGGCGCGCGCGATCAGCTCCTCGAGCTTTTCGAGATCATAGGCGGAGGATTTGAGGTCGTCGCGCGATGCGGTCGACAGATAGCCGAGCAAGATCGCCGCTTCGGGACCGACCTTGCCCGCGCGGACCCACAGCGGCTTGTAGCCGCGCGCGGCATAGAAGCGCTTGACGTCGCCGCCCGCTTCTTCGCGGATCGCGGCGGTGAGCGGCAGCGTTGCCCCCTGCGCGGCGGGTGCCGCGAGTGTGGGCGGCGCGAAGGTGGTGCCGAGCGCCAATCCGATCAGGAAAAGGGGGGCGCAGCAGCGCTGCGCTCCCCGAAACTTGGTAATCAGCCGCGTTCTCCCAGCCGCGTCGGCGCGGGCGGCGGCGGGGGCGGCGGCATATAGTTCGGATGGTAAATGCCGTCCGAGGTGTAATAACCGTCGATGATGCCGTCGCCGTCGCGGTCGGCGGCGACACTGCCCGGGACGGCACCCGGCGGGGGTGGGGGCGGCGCGGCGGCGACTTCTTGCTGTTGGCTGCAGGCGGAGAGTGCCAGGGCGCCAAGCGCACCGAGCAAAATTGGTTGGATACGCATAGACCACTCCTTTTTGATGCAACCGGAAATCGCTTTCCGGATGCGCGTGCCCAACCCTGGAATTTCAGCCACGCGCAGTTCTATGCGCGCGTTATCGATCCCGCGGTCAGGGGTAATTTCTGAACGATAGCCTGCTCGATAAGTTCCCGGGCTGTGGACATGGCCGCGCGGGAGGTTAAGTCGAACAGCGCGGGCCGGTTGGCGGCCAATCACTGACAAAGGCATCGGACATGGATTTTTCGCGGTTGCAGGCTTCGAGCAAGATCGGTGACGACTGGGTCTATCCGCAGCCGCCGTGCCTGAATTTCGGCTGGCTCGAGGTCGACCGCGATCCGGCGCACCGCATTTACTGGGAGGAATATGGCAATCCCGCGGGCGAGCCGGTGATGTTCCTGCACGGCGGGCCGGGCGGGGCGTGCGCGCCGGCGATGGCGCGCTTTTTCGATCCAAAGCGCTATCGCGTCATCCTGTTCGACCAGCGTGGGTGCGGGAAGAGCGAGCCCAACGTGGCGTCGGCGGGGCCGGCGTTGGCGCTGACGAAGAACACCACCGCCGACCTGATCGGCGATATCGAGAAATTGCGCGAGAAGCTGGAGATCAGCGGGCCGATGCATGTGTTCGGGGGGAGTTGGGGGAGCACGCTGGCGATGGCCTATGCGATTGCGCATCCGGCGCATACCGCGAGCCTGATCCTGCGCGGCATCTTCCTCGGTTCGTCCGAGGATCTGCTGTATCTGTATCAGGGGAATGCAGCGACGTGGGAAGCCGATCCGTACGGGCTGACCGAGCCCGGGGCCTATATGAAATATCCCGCGGAGTGGGCCGATCTGCTGTCGGAGCTGACGGCCGAAGAGCGCAAGGATGTGATGAAGTCGTACAAGGCGATTTTCGACATGGTGCCCGCGACCGAGGCCGAGAAGGAACGGCAGCTGAAGGCCGCGCTGACCTGGTCGCTTTGGGAAGGCGTGATCTCGAACATGATCCCCGAGACCGCCGACACGGGCAAGTTCGGCGAGGCCGATTTCGCACTGGGTTTTGCGCAGATCGAGGCGCATTATTTCGCGAACGAGCTGTTCATCCCGGCGGGGCATTTCTTTGACAATATCGACACTCTGGCGAGCATCCCGGTGCATATCGTGCACGGTCGTTTCGACGAGGTGTGTCCGCTGACGCAGGCGTCGCGGCTGGTCGCGGCGCTGCGCGAGGCGGGGCGCGAGCCCGCGACCTATGTCGTCACCAACGCCGGGCACAGCGCGATGGAGCGCGAGAATGCGCTCGCGCTCACCGCGATCATGGACGGATTGCCGGCGATCGGCGGCTGATTGGGTCCATCGAGGTTGAGCTTGCTCGCCGGATGACGAAGGAAGATGAAGTAACGTCTGCTTCCCACCTCAAAGCCGACATTCGCGTTTCGCGCTGAAACAAAGTCTATCTTCCCCTTTCGGGCGGACGCGGTAAAATGGGCGGTGCGGGCAATGCGGACGCCCGTTCAGACGGTGCGCCGTCCAAGTTCCGCTCCATAAGCCGCGACTGCGGCAAGGAGCGTGCTTGCAATGACGACCGATATCTATTCGCCGCCCAGCCTTTCATTGTTTCAGCTTTTCCTCCGCTTCCTGCGTTTCGGTTTCCTCGCCTTTGGCGGCCCGGTCGCGCAGATCGCGATGGTGAAACAGGCGCTCGTCGAGGAGGAGCGCTGGATTTCGCCGGTGCGTTTCAACCGGCTGCTCGCCGTGATGCAGATCCTGCCGGGACCGGAGGCGCATGAATTGTGCGTCCATCTGGGGATGGTCGCGCGCGGGCGGATCGGCGGGCTGCTCGCGGGGCTCGGCTTCATGCTGCCCGGCTTTGCGCTGATGCTGGGTGCGGCGTGGCTCTACACGGGCTGGATCGTCGGCAATCCGGCGATGGCGCCGATCTTTCTGGGGGTGCAGGTCGTCGTGCTGGCGATCATCCTGCGCGCGGTGCAGCGGATCGGGGCGCATATCCTGGAGGACCGGCTGCTCTGGCTGCTCGCGGCTGCCGGGCTTGCCGCGACGCTGGCGGGGGTGCCGTTCTGGATTCCGCTGATCGCATCGGGGCTGATCTATACCTATGCGAAGCGGCCGGTCGTGGCGGCGGCGATCTTTGTCGCGGCAGTCGTGCTCGCCGCCCTTGTGTCGGGCTCCGCGCCCTCGGTGAAGACAAGCATCGCCGCGAGCGAGGCGGGGATTGTGGCGCTGTTCATCGCCGGGCTGAAAGGCGGGCTGCTGACCTTTGGCGGCGCCTATACCGCGATCCCCTATGTGCGCACCGACACGGTCGGGCGCGGCTGGATCAGCGACGCGAGCTTTCTCGACGGCGTCGCGTTCGCGGGGATGCTGCCGGCCCCGCTCGTCATCTTTGCGACCTTTGCGGGATATGTCGCGGCGGGCCTGCCCGGCGCGGTCGCAATCACGGTGGGGATGTTCCTGCCCGCCTTCGCCTTCTCGATGATCTTTTTCGAGCGGCTGGAGGCGGTGGTCGACAATCCGGCGCTCCACCGCGTGCTCGCCGGCGTGGCGGCGGCGGTGGTCGGCGTGATCGCCGCGACGCTGCTGCAACTGGGCTGGTCGACCGCGGGACGCGTCGCGAACCTTGTGTCGTCGGGCCTTCTCTTTGTCGCCGCCGTGCTGGTGGTCTGGCGCTGGAAGGGAAAGCTCACCGCTCCGGCGCTCGTGCTGGCGGGCGGCGTCGCTGGGTGGGCGCTGAATCTCTGACTTGAGGCGGGTCATCCATTTTGGCGTAATAACCAAATAGGTTATTTTATATTGACATCGTCACGCTGATATGGCACAAGTGTCACATCATGAAGAATTGCGAGTCGGGCCGGTGCCCCCTTTCGATGCGGAGGGGCGTTCCGGCCCGATTGCTTTTGGAGGCAGGCGACGATGGATGAGGAGATCGGGCCGCAGAATAATGGGCCGTTGCAACGTAAAAGGACAAAGACGAATGGATGGACCAAGGCGCGCCGCGCCGCCTTTCTGGAAGAACTCGCGATGTCTTGTAACGTCCGCCGCGCGCATGCGTCGGCGGAAATGGGATTGGGGAGCGCGTATCGACTGCGGCGGCGTGACCCGCTGTTCGCGCGGCAATGGCAGGAGGCGCTTGAGCTGGGGTATGAGCGGCTCGAACTGGCGCTGGTTCGCCGCGCGCTCGAAGCTGTCGATGAGCTGACGCTCGACGAAGGCAAGGAACCGGTCGAGAAGATGTCTGTCGCGCAGGCTATCGCGCTGCTGCGCCAGCATCGAGCGAGCGTCGAACGCGGCGGGGCCACCGGGCGCCGGTCGCAGCCGCGCGAGATCGCGACGCAGGAAGAAACCGATGCGGTGCTGATCAAGCGGATCGGCATGGTGCTGCGTCAGCGGGCGCTGCGCGCCGAGCGGGGCGGCCCGGCCGCGCTACCATCGCCCGAATACAAGGTCGGCGCGCCCGATGCGCCGGACGGCGCGTGCGGATAACGGCAATCGCGCTCGATGCGACCGACGCGGCGTCACGGCAGATACGGTCCGATGATATTTGGACATGGTGGGCAGAGCTGACCGAGGCCGAGCGGCGATCGGTGCTGCGTCAGTTGAGCGTGGCGCAGAAGCGGGAGCTGGTCCGCCGCTGGTACGGGTTCGAGAATGACGGCCAGCGTGCGCCGCCGGGCGATTGGCGCATCTGGCTGATCCGCGCCGGGCGTGGTTTTGGCAAGACGCGCGCGGGGTCCGAATGGGTGAGCGAGGTTGCGCGGAGCAATGGCGATGCGCGCATCGCGCTGGTCGCGGCGACGCAGGTCGACGGCCAGCGCGTGATGATCGAGGGGCCGAGCGGGCTGCTCGCGGTCGCGCGCGCCGACGAGGAACCGCGCTGGGTGAATGCGCGGCGCGAGCTGCGCTTTTCGAGCGGGGCGGTCGCAACGCTCTATTCGGCCGAGGCGGGCGAGGAACTGCGCGGACCCGAACATCATTTCGCCTGGTGCGACGAGCTGGCGAAATGGCGGCGCGGCGAGGCGGCGTGGGACAATCTGATGATGGGGATGCGGCTTGGCGAACGGCCGCGCGTCGTGGTGACGACGACGCCGCGCGTCAATGCGGCGATGCAGCGGGTACTGGCGGCGCCGGGAAAGGTCGAGACGCTGGGCAAGACGGGCGAGAATCCCTGGCTGCCCGAATTTTTCGTGAGCGCGATGCTCGAAACCTATGGCGGAACGCGGCTGGGGCGGCAGGAGCTTGACGGCGAGATGCTCGAGGATGTCGAGGGCGCACTGTGGACGCGGGTGCTGATCGAGCGGTGCCGGGTCGATTCCGATGCGATCGGCAAGCCGGTGCGTGTCGTGATCGGCGTCGATCCGCCGGCGACGGCGCACGGCGATGCGTGCGGGATCGTGGTGGCGGCGCTGCTGCGCGACGGACGGCTGGCGGTGGTCGAGGATGCGAGCGTCGAGAACCCGCCGCCCGCCGTGTGGGCGCAGGCGGTGGCGGGCGCGGCGGCGCGCTGGGGGGCCGAGCGGGTCGTCGCCGAGAGCAATATGGGCGGTGAAATGGTCGAGGGGACGCTGCGCCAGGCCGAGCTGACGTTGCCGGTGGTGCCGGTGCATGCGAGCGTCGGCAAGGCGCGAAGGGCGGAGCCGGTGGCGCTGGCGTATGAGCGCGGGCAGGTGGTGCATGCGGGGGTGTTTACGGCGCTGGAGGACCAGCTTTGCGGATTGCAGGTGGGTGGCGGTTATGCAGGGCCGGGGCGGTCGCCCGATCGGGCGGATGCGTGCGTGTGGGCGCTGGCGGCTTTGCTGGAGGGGCTACGGAAGGGGCGCGAGCCGGGGGTGCGGCGGGTTTAGCGGTGGGTTGGTCGCTAGATTGAAGCCGCGAGATCAAATTATCCCGACGGGATAATTTTCTTGCGGGCGAAGGTCGGCCTGTGCGAAAGTTTCGTACGGTGAAACCCGAAAGGGTGGTAGCCGCCCTACCCGTTCTGCCTCCGGCTAGAAGTCGAACGAATATTGGTTGGGCCAACGCCGGGTGTGAGTTCTTACGAACTCCATCCGGCCAAGGCGCCAACGCTTATAAGCTCGCACGAATACGCGCTCCATAAGCCATCTCCTTTTTGAAGTGGGATTGAGCCCACACTCCGGAAGGCCTCGTGCCTCCGCGCCGTTCAGAGGCCGCGGTTCCGGTCAAAAAGGTCGGTAGGACGACTACCAACAATCTGGATAAGCGAGCAGGAACAAATAGCCAACCATGAACATGGGCCATTTCCACCCATTGGTCTCGATGGCTGTGAATTGTGTGTGAATAACTCATCCGTTCGCATCGAGCGAAGTCGAGATGCCCATCGGCTTGGCGTTTGCTTTCGGGGTGTCTCGACTTCGCTCGACACGAACGGAGAGAAGAAGATGGCGCTTTGACGCCTTGGGCCTCGGCGTTCGCCGGGGAACATGCAGGAGATCATCATGAACTGGTTTGGCCGCAAGGCCGCGCAGCATCCTGCGCGGCCCGCTTTGTCGCGTGTGTATGGATCGTGGTCGGCGCCTGCGCCACTCAGCTGGGAAGCGCAGGTGAGCGAGGGCTATTTGTCCAATGCGATCGTGCAGCGGGCGGTGCGGTTGGTGGCCGAGGCTGCCGGGTCGGCGCCGCTGGTCGCGAGCGATCCGGCGTTGGCGGCGCTCGTTTCCGCGACGTCGGGCGGGCAGGGGCTCGTTGAGACTCTGGCGTCGCAGTTGCTGCTGCATGGCAATGGCTATGTGCAGATTTTGGCCGATGGCGCGGGGGCGCCGGCGGAGCTGTTTGCGCTGCGGCCCGAGCGGGTGACGGTCGAGGCCGACGCGCGCGGGTGGCCGGTGGCCTATCGGTATAAAGCCGGCGGATCGGGGGTTGTGCTGCCCGCCGAGGATGGCGCGGGGCGGCCCCAGGTGGTGCATGTGAAGGCGCTGCACCCGCTCGACGATCATTATGGCGCGGGGTGCCTGGGGGCGGCTTCGGGGGCGATCGCATCCCACAACGCAGCCGCGCGGTGGAACGCGGCGTTGCTGGAGAATGCGGCGCGGCCTTCGGGGGCGCTGGTGCATGATCCGGGCGACAAGGGGATGCCTTTGTCGGCGGAGCAGGTCGACCGGCTGCGCGAGGAGCTGGCCGAGAGTTTCGCGGGCGGGGCGAATGCGGGGCGGCCGTTGCTGCTCGAGGGCGGATTGCGGTGGCAGGCGCTGTCGCTGTCGCCGGCGGAGATGGATTTCCTGGCGCTGAAAGACAGCAGCGCGCGCGAGATTGCGATGGCGTTCGGGGTGCCGCCGATGCTGCTCGGGCTGCCGGGGGATGCGACCTATGCCAATTATCGCGAAGCCAATCGCGCGCTGTGGCGGCTGACGGTCCTGCCGCTGTGCGCGAAGATATTGGGGGCGGTTTCGCAGGGATTGTCGGGCTGGTTCGAGGGCGCCGAGCTGCGCGTCGATTTGGACAAGGTGCCGGCGCTGGCCGAGGACCGGATGGCGCTGTGGCGCGAGGTGTCGGCGGCGGACTGGCTGAGCGCGGATGAGAAGAAGGCGCTGCTGGGGGTGGGTTAGCCGCCCTCGTCACCCCGGACTTGATCCGGGGTCCATGACTTCGGCGCTGCTGTGGATCCCGGATCAAGTCCGGGATGACGAAGGAGTTACACAAATGGATGAAGAGGAAGCGCTGGCGCGGCTGATCGCGCTGGCGGGGACGAGTGCGCCCGATGCGGCGCTGCTGCGCGCGGTGGTCGAGGAGGCGAGCGAGCTGGGGGCGCGGCGGGCGCTGGCGCGGCTGGGGCTCGCCGACGAGGCGGCGCGCGACGACATGGTCGATCTGCGGCAGCTGCTCGGTGCGTGGCGCGATGCGAAGACGAGCGCGTGGAAGGCAGCGGTCGACTGGGCGGTGCGGTGCGGGCTGGCGCTGCTGGTCGTCGGGCTGGCGATGAAGCTGGGGCTGCCGGGGTTGCTGCGGTGAGGGCGGTTGGTGCCGCTGCCCACCCCCCGGCCCCCTCCCGCAAGCGGGAGGGGGAGGTCAGGTTCGCGGGTTATGCTTCGGTGTTCGACCGGGTCGATCGCGGGGGCGATGTGGTGCGGGCGGGGGCTTTTGCTGCGAGTTTGCGCGAGCGGCGCGCGGTGCCCTTGCTTTGGCAGCATCGGCCGGGGGCGGTGATCGGCGTGATCGAGACATTGGCGGAGGATGCGCGCGGGCTGCGCGTCGTCGCGCGGGTGACGCATCCGACGGCGGCGGCGCTGGTCGCGCGCGGGGCGCTGACGGGATTGTCCTTTGGATATCGGGTGACGGCTTCGCGCGGGAACGGCCCACGCGAATTGCTGGGGCTCGACCTCGCGGAAGTGAGTTTGGTGGCGGCGCCGATGCAGCCGCTCGCGCGAGTGATTGCGGTAAATTTTCAGAAGGAGTGACGGGCATGGATATGGAGATGGAAGTGAAGGCGGATGCGCTCGAGGGGGCGTTCGATGCGGTGCTGGCGGCCGAGGCGGTCGATGAGCTGAAGGCGTCGGTCGCGGCGCTGAAGGCACAGGTCGATGCGCAGACGGTGGCGGCGTCGCGGCTGCCGCTTGACGGGGCGAAGGCGGCCGATCCGGCGCGTGACGCCTTTGTCGAGCGCTACCTGCGCCGCGGGATCGATGCCGGGGTCGAGATGAAGAGCCTGTCGGGGGCGTCGGGCGGCGACGGCGGTTTTGCGGTGCCGCGCGAGATCGACGGCAGCATCGCGGCGACGCTGAAGACGCTGTCGCCGATCCGGTCGATCGCGACGGTCGTGCAGACAGGGACGAGCGGCTATCGCAAGCTGATCGCGACGGGATCGATGGGTGCGGGCTGGGTCGGCGAGACCGCGGCGCGGCCCGAGACCGCGACGCGCAGCTTTGCCGAAATCGCGCCGCCGTCGGGCGAGCTCTACGCCAATCCGGCGGCAAGCCAGGCGATGCTCGACGATGCGATGTTCAACGTCGAGGACTGGCTGGCCGAGCAGCTCGGCCGCGAGTTCGCGGTCGCCGAGGGCAGCGCGTTCGTGGGCGGCAACGGGACGAACCGGCCGAAGGGGTTCCTGACCTATACGACGACGAACGAGATCGACAGCGTGCGGGCGTTCGGGACGCTCCAGCATCTGGCGACGGGGACGGCAGGCGCGTTCCCGGCGTCGAACCCGCAGGACAAGCTGGTCGAGCTGGTCCATTCGCTGAAGGCGCCCTATCGTCAGGGCGCGAGCTGGGTGATGAATTCGGATACGCTGAGCCGCATCCGCAAGTTCAAGACCAGCGACGGCGCCTTCATCTGGCAGCCGGGAATGGTCGAGGGGCAGGCGGCAACGCTGCTGGGTTATCCCGTCGTCGAGGCCGAGGATATGCCCGATGTCGGCGCGAACAGCCTGTCGATCGCGTTCGGCAATTTTCGCGCGGGGTATCTGGTCGCCGACCGCGGCGAGACGCGCATCCTGCGCGATCCGTTCAGCAACAAACCCTTCGTGCATTTCTATGCAACCAAAAGGGTCGGCGGCGCGGTCATCGATTCGCAGGCCATCAAGCTGATGAAATTCGCCGCCAGCTGATCTGCTGGCGCGCGATGGGCGCCCGGCCGGCCCTATCCCTTTCGGGGCGGACCGGGCGCCAATTTCCTCATGACATCAAGAGAAGGATGGCCCCGCCATGCCGACCCAATTTTTCGCCGACCTGGTGCGCGAGACGTGCCAGGACGGCGGCAGCGGACCGCTGACGCCGACCGGCGCGGTCCCCGGGCATCGCCGCTTCGTCGATGCGGTGCCGCCGGGCACGCCATTTCATTATGCCGTCGCGGGCATCGCGCAGCCCCAGCAATGGGAGGTCGGGATGGGCCGGATCGATGGCTCCGGCCGGTTGCAACGCGATGCGGTCGTCGCCTCGTCCGCCGGTAGCGCGCGCGTCGATTTCGCGGCGGGGCTCAAGACGATCGCACTGACGGTTGCCGCCGACTGGTTCGCCGCGAGCGATGCAGGCGCGGCGGGGCTGAGCGACGATGTCGCGGCGCTGGCGAGCGCGCTGGAGGCAAAGCAGCCGCTGTCGACGACGCATGGCGGCGCAGCGACGGGGGCCGACGGCGATCTGATGACCGTCCGGCGCGGCGGCGGCTGGGTCAATATTCCGCTGACGGCGCTGGCGTATCGGAATGCGAGCGGGCGCCACATGCTGAGCGGGGGGCTGGCGGCGCAGGACGGCACCGCGGCGGCCCCCGCGATCGGCTTTGCCGACGACGGCGATTGCGGCCTGTTCCGCCCCGCCCCCGACAGCATCGGCCTTGCCGCCGGCGGGGTGGAGCGGATGCGGATCGCGAGCGGCGGCCTGGTCGGGATCGGCACAGCCAATCCGGCGACACGGCTGGAGATCGCGGGCACGGACCAGATCGTGGCGCGCCTGCGTATCCGCAACAGCGCCGCCGGCGGGCGGGTTTATGACCTGGTGTCGGGCATCCACAATGCGAGCCAGTCCTGCTTTTCCGTCTATGATGCGACGGCCGACACGACATTGCTGGTCGTCGACGGCGCCTTTGTACGGCCCGGCGGCGACAATGCGCAGTCGCTGGGCGTCGGTTTCAATCGATGGTCGGTCATCTTTTCCGCCACCGGCGCCATCAACACATCGGACATGCGCGAAAAGACGTGGCGCAGCGCGGCGAGCGGCGCGGAACTGCAGGCCGCATCGCGCATCGCCGCCGAGCTGGGCTTTTTCCAGTGGAACGATGCGATCGCGAAAAAGGGGCCGGAAGGCGCGCGGCTGCATTTTGGCGTCCGCGCGCAGGCGGTGTGGACGATCATGGCCGACGAAGGCCTGATCGAACCGCTGGACCCCGCCGGACGGCCGGGCGACACGCCCTATGCCTTTCTGTGCTGGGACGCGTGGGCCGATGAGGCGGGTGCGGTGCACGACCGCTTCGGCATCCGCCCCGACCAGCTGGCGCTGTTCCTGATCGCGGCGCAGGAGCGGCGCCTGGCGGCGCTGGAGACGGCGTCGTGATCGCCGGTTCGGCGCTTGCGTCGCGCGCCGTCGGCGACGCTCAGCGGCGCGATTTGCCCAGCGAATGGGGCGGTCCCGAACCCGCCGCAGCCCAGACCGCAGTCCCGGTGGCGCCGGAACCCCGCCGCCGCATGGCGGTTCGCAAGCCCTGACCAGAAAGGAGCGGCCATGACGATGATGGTGAAGGATCCGGGATCACGGATCGATTATGAGTTCGACTGGGGTGCGGCCTATGCCGATGGGCAGGCGGTGCTGGCGAGCGCATGGCTGGTTGTACCGGACGAGGATGGCGGC
Source organism: Sphingopyxis sp. 22461 (assembly GCF_052044915.1). Classification (NCBI taxonomy): domain Bacteria; kingdom Pseudomonadati; phylum Pseudomonadota; class Alphaproteobacteria; order Sphingomonadales; family Sphingopyxidaceae; genus Sphingopyxis; species Sphingopyxis sp. 22461. The sequence goes on along the minus strand of NZ_JBQENY010000004.1, from coordinate 132,673 downwards.
GTGGCGGTGGCCGCCGCCGCGCACGACCTGACCCGGACGACCGCGACGCTGGCGGGCGGGATCGCCGGCCACGTCTATCGCGTCACCAACCGGGTGACGATGAGCGACGGCCAGATCGACGAACGATCGATGACGGTGCGGGTGGAGGAACGGTGATGGCGGAAAGTCTGACGCCGGGCGATGCCCCGGTGAGCCTGAACGAAGCGCGCGGCTGGTTGCGGCTGGGGGCGACGATCGACGATGCCGTGGTCGCGGGCCTTGTCCGCGCGGCGACCAATATCTGCGAGGCCTTTATCGGGCAGTGGCTGGTCATTCGCGCGGTCGAGGAGCTTTTGCCCTTGAAAAACGGGGTGGGCCAACCCGGGGCACGACCGGTGGTCGGGATCGATGCCGTGACTTTGTTGCTTCCCGGCGGCGACGAGGCGGCGCTGGGCGACGGCGATTACCGGACGACGGTCGGCCGCGACGGGACCGCGCGGGTGACAGTGGGCCACCCGCGCGGCGCGGCGCGGGTGCGCGTCGCCTATCGCGCGGGAATTGCCGAAGGCGCGAACGGAATTCCCGAAGCGATCCGGCAGGGTATCGTCCGGATGACGCAGCATCTGCATGAGGCGCGTGACGGCGCGGGCGCGGCCCCGCCGGCGGCGATCGCGGCGCTGTGGCAGCCGTGGCGGCGGCTGACACTGGGGGGCGGGCAATGACGAGCGCGGAGGGCGCGGTGCGCGCGCGGGCGATCGAGCTGTTGGCGCGCGATGACGCGCTGGCGGCGATGGTCCACGGAATATTCGACGGCACGCCGCCGCGGGTGAGCGCGCCCTATGTAGCGGTCGGTACGGCGGAAGGCGGCGACTGGGGGACCAAGGACCGGGCGGGGCGCGAAATCCGCCTGACGCTGACATTGGTCGGCGTCGACAGCGCGATCGACGACAAGGCCGCGGGGCGCGTCGAGGCGGTCGTCACGGCCCTGCGCGGCCCGGCCGGTGCCTGGTCGGTGGTCGGGGCGCGAACGATCCGCACGCGCTTTACTTTTGCGCGCGACGGCGGCTGGCGCCACGAGCTGATCGTGCGGTGTCGGTGTTTGGCGGGGTGATTGCGGTAGGAACTGACGGATATTGCCATCCAATCCTCCCTGTCGCGTAGCGATGGGGAGGTGGCAGTGGCTTTAGCCGCTGACGGAGGGGCTATTGGCGCTACCGTCGCGGCCCCTCCACCACTCGCTTTGCGAGCGGTCCCCCTCCCCATGGCTTCGCCACAGGGAGGATCAGATCGTTCGTTTACTCGCCGGGCATCGTGTTCGTCGACTTATAGTCCTTGAACTTGTCGGTGAAATTGGCGTGGTAATCGTCGATCTGCATGTCGGCGTCTTCGCCCGCGACCTTTTCGGAATCGCCGCCCGACCGGCCCAGCGCGATCACGGCCTTGCGGAACGCGTCGCGCTCGGTCGCGCAGTTCGATTTCACCTGCATTTCATACTCGGCCTCTTCCATCTTGGCCTCGAGCGCCTTCTTCATGTCGGCGCGCAGGCATTTGGTGAAAGCGGCGCGCGTCGTGTCGACCGTCGCCGAGGGCGACTGCACCATGACGGCCAAAATCAATGTTGTGATCAAAAGCATCCTGCGACTCCCCGTTAGCAGTGTTTTTTCCCAGAGGAGATTAGACGATGGCGATTGAAAATGGGAGCGATTTTCTGCTCAAGATCGGCGACGGCGAAGCGCCGCCGACCTATCGGACGGTCGCGGGCCTGCGCACCACGCAGATGTCGGTCAACGGCGAAGCGGTGAATGTCACGACGAAGGATTCGGGCGGCTGGCGCGAGCTGCTGTCGGGCGCCGGGGTGCGATCGGTTTCGGTGAGCGCGGCGGGCATTTTTACCGGGTCCGACGCCGAGGTGCGGCTGCGCGGTCATGCGCTTTCGGGCGTCATCGACGATTATGAATTGAGCTTTGAAAGCGGCGAACGGATGCGTGGGCGCTTCCTCGTCACGCGGCTCGACTATGCCGGCGATTATAATGGCGAGCGCAATTACACGCTGAACCTGGAATCGAGCGGCGCGGTGGTGAGCCTGTGAGCGCCGCCAACGCGCTGCGCGGCGAAGCGGAATTGCGCGTCGGCGACCATGTGCATGTTCTGCGGCCGAGTTTTGCTGCGTTGGTTGCAGCGGAGGGCGAGCTGGGGCCGCTGTTCGCGCTGGTTGAGCGCGCGGCGGACGGGCGGTTGGGGCTGGGCGAGCTTGCGTGCCTGTTCTGGCATTGCGTGAGGGATCGGCCCGAGACGCTGACGCGCGAGGCGGTCGGCGAGGCGGTCATCGCGCAGGGTCTGGCGTCGGCGACGCCGGCGCTGCGCGTGCTGCTCGGGCAGATTTTGCAGGGGCGGTGATGTGACAAATCGATCCTCCCCGTGCCGCAGGCATGGGGAGGGGGACCATCCGCAGGATGGTGGAGGGGCTGCGGCGTCGCGCCCTCGGCCCCTCCGTCAGCGCTTCGCGCTGCCACCTCCCCATCGCTGCGCGACAGGGAGGATCGATATGTCGCAACTTTGCATAGGGCCTGCAGCGGTGACGCTGGCGGGCGTGATGGCGCGCGTTGCGGGATGGCGGCCCGATGAGTTCTGGACCGCGACGCCGGCCGATGTGCGCGCGGTGCTGGCGGGCTGGGTCGAGGCGGATGCCGAGGCGTCCCTCGACGGTGCGGCGCTGGCGGCGATGATGGAGAGGTTTCCCGATGGGTGACGAGATCGACGAAATGGTGGTCGCGGTGCGCGCCGACACGGGCGCGTTCCGGCGCGACATTGCGGCGCTGCGCGCCGAGCTGGGCGGGCCGCTGGTTGCCGAGGCCGATCAGGCGGGGCGTGCGATCGAGCGGGCGCTGTCGCGCGCGATCGTCAGCGGCAAGATGGGGTTCGAGGATCTGAAGCGGCTCGCGCTGTCGGTGATGGCGGACATCGCAAGGGCGGCGATTTCGAACGGTATCGGCGCGGCGGCGGGCGGGGGCTCAGGTGGTGGCGGGAGCGGCGATTTGCTGTCGCTCGGCACCTCGATCGCGATGGCGCTGTTCGGGGCACCGGGGCGGGCGACCGGCGGGCCAGTGAGCGCCGGCCGCGCCTATCGCGTCGGCGAGCGCGGGCCCGAGCTGTTCGTGCCGACCGCGAGCGGGCGGATCGAGGCCGCGGGTGCCGGTGGGGTACGCAATTTCGCGATCACGGTAAATGTGCGCGGGGAAGCGGGGAGCGAGCCGCAGCGGCTGGCGCAGACGGGGCGGCAACTGGCGCGCGCGGTGCGGCGCGCGGTTGCAGCGGGCGACGATTGATGGGCTGGGCGCTGGTAGCGGCGGCCGAGCCGCATCATCGAAAGGGCTGGCTCAAGCGGTTCGACCCGCGGTTCTGGACGGTCGATTTCGCGCGGCCGATGATGGCGAGCGTGACGAGCGATGTGCCGGGGTCGCTGCGGGTCGAGACGATCTTTTATCGGAAGCAGGATCTGGCGGGGCTGATCTGGGAAGCCGAGGACCGGTGGGATCATCCTTTGCTCGCCTATGAGACGCGCCGCGATTTTCGGCACACGCAGCTCAGATTCCGCTGGCGGTCGGGCGGGGTGAAGCCGCTCGATGCGCTGCACGGGCCGACCTTGACGATCGAGGGGCGCGATGCGGCGGGGGCGCCGCGTGCCTGGTATGTGCGGCTCTGGAACTATGCCGAGGGGACGGCCGAGGATGCCGTCGTCAGCCTTGATTTCGACGCATTGGACGGTGGCTTCCTGCTTCCCGGCGAGGCCGACCCGGTGTGGGCGGGCGACATCGACCGGATGTTCATTTCGCTGGTGCCGCCGACCTATGATGGCGGCGACGGCGTGCTGGGGGCACCGGCCGCTGGCTGGGCCGAGATGAGCGGGATTGTCTGCTCGGGATCGGGCTCGGTGCTGGCGATAGGCGATGTGGTGATGCCCGAATTGGACCCGGCCAAAGGGGGGCTCGGGATCGCGAGCGGCTATGACGACAGCTATCACCTGACCCCGGCGCGGCTGGTGCGGCAGATGGTGCAATTGGGCTATCGCGGCGATGTCGTCCATTATGTCGGGATGAGCCATTATATGCGGCTCGAGGCGGCGGGCGGCGGCTTTTCCGCGAGCGTGGCGGGCGGCGTGCTGAATGCGCCTTGCGCAGCTTGGCATGCGGGTTTTGCGGCGGCGTGTGCGAATGCGGGGCTGGGGGTGATCTGGTCGCTCTCCTACGAGCTGTTCGACGCCTATTGCTGGGACGTGTGGAAGCAGCGGGCGAGCGACGGGTCGCCCGCGCTGACCGGGTGGGAGCCGCCGTCGACCCTGCTGTCGCCGGCGAATGCAGCTGCGATGGGATATTTGCAGCTGGTCGCGCGGGCGTTTGTGGCGATCGGCGCGGCCGCTGGCTTGCCGCTGAAATTCCAGGTCGGCGAGCCTTGGTGGTGGATCGCGAGCGGCGGGCGGATTTGCGCTTATGATGCGGCGACCACGGCGGCTTTGGGGGCGGCAAGCGTTCCGATCGCCGACGTGCGCGGGTCGCTGGGGGCGGCGCAATTGGCGATGCTCGATGCGCTGGGGGTGTTGCTGGCGGGGTCGACTGCCGCTTTGGCTGCGGCGGCGCGCGACGAGGCGGGAGCGGCGGGGCTGGTGAGCCATTTGCTCGTTTACCTGCCGACGGTGCTCGACCCGGCAGCGCCGGCGGTGCGGCGTGCGAATGTGCCGCTGGGGTGGGCGACGCCGGCGTTCGATGTGCTGCAGCTCGAGGACTATGACTGGGTGACCGGCGGGCGCGGGGCGGAGACCGCGGGTGCGCGGGCGGCGATGGTGTTGCGGCTCGGCTATCCGGTTGCAGAACAGCATTATTTTTCGGGCTTCGTGCTCGCGGCCGAGGATCGTGCGCAGTGGGCGGCGATCGCCGATGCGGCCGATGGCGCGCGGCGCGCGGGGGTCGCGCGGACCTTCATCTGGGCGCTGCCGCAGGTGGCGCGCGATGGGTTTGTGGCGTTTGACGGGGAGGATGTTGTGCAGGCTTTCGATGCGGTGGATTTTCCGCTCGCGATCGGGCGCGAGGCGATGGTCGCGACCGAATTTTCGACGCAGATCGTGAGTTCGCCGTCGGGGCACGAGCAGCGGGCGACCGAATGGGCCGAGGCGCGGATGCGCTATGACGCGGGGCCAGGAATCCGGTCCGAGGCCGATGTGCGGGCGCTCGCCGACTTTTTTCGCGCGCGGCGCGGGGCGGCGCGAGCGTTCCGCTTTCGCGATCCCTTCGATAGCAGCTCGGCGGCGGATGGCGGGTTGCCGACCGCGGTCGATCAGATGCTTGGCGTCGGCGATGGTGCGCGGCGGCAGTTTGCTTTGGTGAAGCGCTATGGTGCCGGTGATGCTGAGCAGGTGCGCAGCGTTCGGATGCCGGTCGAGGGCAGCGTGCGCGTGTCGGTCGACGGGCTGGAGACGGCGGCATTTCTGGTGACGGACGAGGGCGAGATTTTGCTCGATGTCGCGCCCGTGCTCGGTGTCGCGGTGCGCGCGGGGTATCTGTTCGACGTGCCGGTGCGCTTTGCCGAAGATCGGCTGGAGGTCAGTCGCGCGACCTTCCTCGCGGGCGAGATGGCGAGCGTGCCGCTGGTCGAGGTGCGCGCGCCGTGGTGATGATGGAAGCGCCGGGCTGGCTGCGCGAAGAGCTGGTGACACTGGCGTGGTGCTGGCGGCTGGCGCGGCGCGACGGGGTTGTGATCGGGCTGACTTCGCACGACCGCGACCTGATGGTTGGCGGGATATTGTACCGTGCGGCGCCGGGGATGAAGCCATCGGCGCTGGAGACGAGCGACAGCCTTGATGTCGCGACGATGGACCTTGAGGGCGCGGTCACGAGCGACGCGATCGCGGCGCGCGATCTCGACGCAGGGCGGTGGGACGGCGCCGAGTTGGAGCTGTTCGTCACCGACTGGAGCGCGGCCGACGTTGCGCCGGTCACGGTGGCGCGGGGGTCGCTGGGGGCGATCGAGCGGCGCGGGCCGGCCTTTGCAGCGGAGTTGCAGGGGGTGACACGGCTGCTCGACCGACCGGTGTGCCCGGCGACCTCGCCATCGTGCCGCGCCATGCTGGGCGACCGGGCGTGCCGGGTCGATCTGGCGCCGCTGACACATGCGAGGCGGGTCGTTGCGGTCGATGGGCGCATGGTGACGCTGGATGCCGCGGCGCCCGGAATGGCGTTCGGCGAACTCCTGTGGATGGAGGGCGCCAATTGCGGATTGGCCAGTCCGGTGATCGCGGTCGAGGCGGCCGTACTGCATCTGGCCGAAGCGCCGTCTTTCGCGGTCGCGGGACCGGTGCGCGTACGGCTCACTGAAGGATGCGACAAGCAGCTTGCGACGTGCCGGGATCGGTTTGCCAACGCTGTCAATTTTCGCGGCGAGGCGCACCTGCCGGGTAATGACCTGCTCACGCGTTATCCCGGTGGATGAGCTGGGACCGCGCGCCTTTGCGGCGGCGCGGACGATGGTCGGGGTGAGGTTCCGGCCGCAGGGCTATGATCCGGCGACGGGGCTCGATTGCGTGGGGCTGGTGTGGGCGGCCTATGCGGCGGCGGGGCGGCGGTTGGCGCGGCCGGTCGGTTACCCGCTGCGGGGCTGGGCGCGGGCTCAGGTCGAAGCGGGATTGGTTCACGCGGGCTTCGTTCCGGTCGTTGGGGATGGGCGCGGTGGCGATGTGATGCTGATCGCCTATCCGGCGGGGCAGTTTCATCTCGGCCTGATGGGGCTGGATCGGCTGGTGCATGCGCATGCCGGGCTGCGGCGGGTGGTCGAGACGCCAATCTCTGGACTGGATGGCGTCGCGTGCTGGCGGCTGGAGCAATGCCCTCCCCGCTGCGACTAGGCAGCGAGCTGCCAAGTCTCGCTGCCCCTCCCGCAAGCGGGAGGGGAGGAATATTCTTTTCGGGAGCAGATTGATGGCAACGTTGGTGCTGACGGTGGTCGGCGGGATTGTCGGGGGTCCGGTGGGGGCCGCGATCGGGGCTGCGGTGGGCCAGCAGATCGACGCACAGATTTTCAAACCCAAGGGGCGCGAAGGGCCGCGGCTTGCCGATCTGAAGATTCAGGCGTCGACCTATGGCCAGCAGATCCCGCAGCTGTTCGGGACGATGCGCGTCGCAGGGAGCGTGATCTGGGCCACCGACCTGATCGAACGGCGGAACAAGCGCGGCGGGGGCAAGGGGCGGCCGTCGACGACCGAATATAGCTATGCCGTGTCGCTGGCGGTCGCGCTGTCGTCGCGGCCGATCCGCAGGATCGGACGGATATGGGCCGACGGAAATCTGCTGCGCGGGTCGAGCGGGACGTTCCAGGAGCGGTGCATCTTTCGCTGGCATAACGGCAGCGAGGACCAGGCGGTCGATCCGCTGATCGCATCGGCGCTGGGCATCGCGTCGGTGAGTGCGTTTCGGGGGTGCGCCTATGCGGTGTTCGAAGAGCTTGAGCTCGGCACGTTCGGCAATCGGATTCCGTCCCTGACCTTCGAAGTGGAGGCCGACGCCGCGGGCATCGACGCCGGGATGGTCGGTAACAGCCTGTTCGGTGAAACCGCGCGCTGCGACGGCGAATGGCCTTTTACGGGCTATGCCGCATCGGGAGACCGGTTGCGCGACGCGCTCGCGCCGCTGTTCGAGGCGGACGGCGTGCGGCTGCTCAGCGGGCCGGACGGATGGCGGCTGGCGCCGACGGCTGCGGCCGGGGAACCGCTGGCGCTGGCCGATTTCCGCGAGGCGAGGCGGGGCGATGCACCGGGCGACCGGACCGAGCATCGCCGCGCGCCGCTGTCATCGCTGCCGGGGACGATCCGGCTGCGGCACTATGAACCCGAACGCGATTATCAGCTCGGCCAGCAGACGAGCCAGGTTGCCGGCGGCGGCGTCCGCGAGGAACGGATCGATTTACCCGCGGTGCTGCCGGCGACGTCGGCGCGGGCGCTGGCGCAGCGGCTTGCCGCCGCCGCGGCGGACGGGCGCGAAACTTTGGTGTGGCGGGCCGATCTTGCGGCGCTGGCGTTGACCGTCGGGCATGTCATTGCACTGGCCGACGGGAGCCGCTGGCGGCTGGCGGGAAGGACGGTTCGCGGGAGCGACATCTTGCTCGAACTCAGGCGCCACGCGCCGCTTCCCGCGGCCGATCTTCCCGCAGAACCCGGCGTTCCGGTCCGTGCGCCCGATTGGCCTGATGCCATCGGCACGGTCCGCCTGTTCGACCTTCCCAATATGGGCAGTCCGGCGGCGTCGGCGCCGCGATTATTGGTCGCCGGTGCCGGCAGTAACGATGGTTGGCGCGGCGCCGATTGCTGGCTCGTCGCATCGGCCGGTGCCGAACCGATCCCGGTCGGCGCGGTGCGTCCGGCGGCCGCGCTGGGCCAGCTTGCCCTGCCGCTGGCCGCGGGAAGCGATTGCCTGTTCGACCTTTTGAACAGCGTCGAGGTTCAGCTGGTCAATCCGGCGATGACGTTGGAATCGGTAAGCGACGCGGCGTTGCTGGGCGGCGCGAACCGGGCGATGGTCGATGGCGAATTGCTGCAATTCGGCATTGCCGAAGTTGTCGGATCCGGGCGCTGGCGCCTGTCGCGATTGCTGCGCGGGCGGGCCGGCACCGAGAGGGAAATGACGCATGCGGCCGGGGCGTCCTTTGTCCTGCTTGACGATCCGGCGCTGTTGACACTGCCCGAGGCGCTTGCGGGATCGGCGGAGGGCGGCGCGGCGACCCTCGAATGGGCTCCGCGGGGCGGGACGACGCTGGCCGAGGTTGATGTGCCGGCGACCGGCCGGGCGCTGCGGCCGCTGACGCCGGTACACGGGCAGGTCCGGGCCGACGGTGCGGGCGGCGTGACGATCGGTTGGGTTCGACGCAGCCGCGCCGACGCGGGGTGGCGCGACCATGTCGACCAGCCACTTGGCGAAAGTCATGAGGCGTGGCGCATTGCGCTGTCGCCGCCCGTTCCGGGAATCGGGCCGTGGGAAAGCGCATCGCCGACGCTGGATATTGGTGCCGCCGAGCTGGCGGCGCTGCCGCCCGGTTGCACGATCGAGATCCGGCAGGCGGGGGATTTCGCACTGTCCTCGCCCCTGTCTTTACCATTGACATAAAAGGATAAAACCATGACCGTCATGCCATCCACGCCGCGCTTCGCGTTACCGTTACTTGGCGTAGCGCAGGCGCAGAAAGAGGTAACGCACAACGAAGCTTTGACGCTGCTCGACGCGTTGGTCCACGCGGCCGTCGAGGCCGGACCGCTCGCCGCGCCGCCCGCGGGACCTGTCGAGGGGCAATGCTGGATCGTCGGTGCGGCGCCGACGGGTCCCTGGGCGGGGCAGGCAAATGCGATCGCGATCCGGACCGGGGGCGGATGGCGATTTGCGCCGCCGCGTGAGGGGATGCGGGCGACGCGGCTCACCGACGGCGCGCAGCTTCGCTTCGTGGGCGGCGCATGGGCCGCGCCGGCGACGGTGGGGGCGCCTTCGGGCGGGTCGATAATCGATTCCGAAGCGCGTAACGCGATCTCCACACTGATTCTTCACCTCGCCGCGCAGGGTCTTCTGATCTCAGGCTGATTTTCGGTTCTTTGACATAAGAAGTGCGACTTTTTGGCAACAGATTGACGATTTGTTCACTTGCACGGAACCAAAGCGGCGAGTAGGACGTCTGCCGAGACGTATATCTCAATTTGAAAGGGGAATTACTATGAGGAAGCTTGCCGTCGCTGTGGCGTTGGCCTCCACCACCCTGGCGTCGCCCGTCCTGGCGCGCGACAACTCCTGGTATGTTGGTGTTGGTGCTGGCGCAATGCTCGTCGAAGACCTGGATCTCGACATTGGCACTTTCAACAATGCCGGTTCGCTCGACCATCGCGCTGGCTATGACGTCGAAGGCACCGTCGGTTATGACTTCGGCGGTTTCCGCGCGGAAGTCGAAGTCGGCTTCCGTGAAGCTGACATCAAGTCGGGCCGCTTCGCGACCCCGGGCATTCCGCAGTCGGTTAACGGCGCTGGCGCGCTCGCTACCGGTTCGTTTGACCTCGCTGGCGATACGAACGCGCTGAGCTTCATGGTCAACGGCATGCTCGACTTCGGCGACGACGACGGCCTTCAGGGCTTTGTCGGCGGTGGTGCCGGTGTCGCGCGCGTTTCGGTCGAGCCGGTCTTTGCCGGTAACTTCCTCGACGATTCGGACACGGGCTTTGCCTGGCAGGCGATCGCGGGTGTCCGCGCTCCGCTGACCGACAGCATCGACGTTGGCCTGAAGTATCGCTTCTTCAACGCCGACAAGATCGATCTGGTCGACCAGCGCGGTCGCGACGTTTCGACGCGCTTCCGTTCGCACTCGATCCTCGGCACGCTGACGTTCAACTTCGGTGGCGCACCGGAGCCGGTGGTGGCACCGCCGCCCCCGCCCCCGCCGCCCCCGCCGCCCCCGCCGCCTCCGCCGCCGCCGCCGGTCGTGGAATGCGCACCGGGACCGTATATCGTGTACTTCGACTGGGATAAGTCGGACATCACGCCGGAAGCGGCTTCGACGCTCGACAACGCGATCAGCGCCTACAACCGTGGTTGCACGGGTACGCAGGTCATGCTCGCCGGTCACGCTGACCGTTCGGGTTCGGCCAAGTACAACGTCGGCCTGTCGGAACGTCGCAACACCGCGGTTCGCAGCTATCTCACCGCTCGCGGTATCTCGGATGGCTCGATCAGCGCGCAGGGCTTCGGCGAAAGCCGCCCGGCCGTTGCAACCGCCGATGGCGTCCGCAACGACCAGAACCGTCGCGTGGAAATCACTTACGGTCCGAACTCGGGCATGTAAGACCGGTTTCCGCTCCCGACTGGGACGGAACGAAAAAGAAGGGCGGTGCCGAAAGGTGCCGCCCTTTCTTTATGCGTGCTTTGTGCGGCAGTAATCGTCCGCTGCTCATTTTCCAGTTTCTGCTTGCTCGGCGCGTATTATGATATACCATCACTCAGGGGCGCAGGATGGTCTTGGGTCCTCGATGAGGGGGTGGTGCCCGTCAAGCGCGGTGCGTCTCCCCAGCGGGAGAGAGACGATGCGCAATCGCAGCAGGTTTCATCGCAGCATTTTTCGCGCCGACCCCAATGGCGATCCCGATATCAACACCACGCCGCTGATCGACGTGATGCTGGTGATGCTGGTGATGTTCATCATCACCATCCCCCCGCCGACGCACAGCGTCGATGTCACACTGCCGATCGGACCGGATATTCCGGGCAAGGTGCTGGACGAGAATCGTGTCACCATCGATACGAGCGACGTGATCCGCTGGAATGACGAAGCGGTCGACCTTGCCGAGCTGGGGGTGCTGGTGAAAGTCGCGGCCGAACGTCCCGAGCCCGCAGCCATCCTGCTCGAACCTGAAGCGCGGGCGCGCTACTTGCGCGTCGACGAAGCCATTGGAGCGATCCGGCGCAATGGCGGGTCGAAGCTCGCCTTTCCGGGAATCCAGAATTACGCCAGTCTGATCTGAGTCTTGGCGGGTTCCCGCTGTCTCAGGCGGCGGGAGCCGTTCCGGGCCGGAGATAGCGCATCATATAGCTGACATAGTCGGCCTTGCCGAGCGGCACGCCCATGTGGCGCATCACCGTATAGGCCGCGGTGCGATGGAAGGCGAATTGCGGCTGTGCCCAGTCGCGGACATAGTCGAAGGCGCGCATGTCGAAGATCATGCCGTTGGGCAGCGGGAAGCTGACCGCGCGATCGAGGTCGGTGCCGAGCGCGGCTGGATCGACCGCGTCGAGGACCGCGAGCGTCGCCGCGATCTGCTCCTGCATTCCGGCGAAATCGACCGCGTCTTCGGCGAATTCTGGGACTTCGGCGTCGGCGAGGCGGACCAGCGGCTGGAGCGCCTGGACGCAAGTAAAGCGAACCTGCGAGGCGAGCGGGAACATGTCGGGCGCGAGGCGCGCGACCGCGAACTGCAATTCGCCGATGCCGTTTTCCTCACCCCATACGCGCGCCCGCGAAAGCTCGCCCGACAGCGCTCTCAGGCCATTTTGCCAGGCGGGTACGGTGAGGTCGTAGAGCATCGTCATTTCCTTCGATCGATCGAACTTGGGTCAGGCGGCGGCAAGATTGTCCTGGAACTGGAGCCGCGCGAGGCGGGCGTAGAGGCCGTCGGCGGCGACGAGCTCGTCGTGCTTGCCCTCTTCGACGATGCGGCCGTCGTCCATGACGACGATGCGGTCGGCGGCGCGGACGGTCGCGAGACGGTGCGCGATGACGATCGTCGTGCGGTCGTGCATCAGCGTCTCGAGCGCGTCCTGCACGAGCTTTTCGGATTCGGCGTCGAGCGCCGAGGTCGCTTCGTCGAGGAGCAGCAGCGGGGCGCGGCGGAGCAGCGCGCGCGCGATCGCGACGCGCTGGCGCTGGCCGCCCGAAAGCCGCGCGCCGCCTTCGCCCATGAAAGTGTCGAGCCCGTCAGGCAGCTTGCGCAGGAATTCCTCGGCATTGGCGGCGCGTGCGGCGTCCCAGAGTTCTTCGTCGGTCGCGTCCCAATTGCCGTAGCGAAGATTGTCGCGCGCCGAGGCGGCGAAGATCACTGTTTCCTGCGGCACCATCGCGATACGCGCGCGGATGTCGGCGGGGTCGGCTTCGGTGAGCGCGACGCCGTCGAGGCGGATCTGCCCACCCTGCGGGTCATAGAAGCGCTCGGCGAGCTGGAAGAGCGTCGACTTGCCGGCGCCCGAGGGGCCGACGATCGCGACGGTCTCGCGCGGGCGGATCGCAAGGCTGAAATCATGGAGCGCTGGGGCGTCGGGGCGGGTCGGATAGTGGAATTCGACATGATCGAATTCGAGCGTACCGACGGGCGGTGCGGGGAAGGGGCGCGGTTTTGCGGGCGGCGCGATGCTCGCCTCGGCATTGAGCAATTCGCTGAGCCGCTCGGCCGCTCCGGCGGCGCGAAGCAGGTCGCCATAAACTTCGGTAAGGGCACCGAACGCGCCCGCGACGAGCCCGCCCGTCAGCACGAAGGCGGCGATCGTGCCGCCGGTGATCGTGCCCGCGGCGACGCCCGCCGCGCCGTACCAGAGCAAGGTCGTGATCGCGCCAAAGAGCAGGCCGATGACGATCGCGGTCATCGTCGCGCGCAGCTGGATGCGGCGCTTGGCGGTCGCGAAATTCGCCTCGACCGCGGTCGTGAAGCGATCAGCCTCGCGCGCTTCCTGCCCGAATGCCTGGACGATCTTCATCGCGCCCAATTGCTCGGCGGTGGTCGCGCCGATGTCGGCGACGCGGTCCTGGCTCGACCGCGAGACATTCTGGAGCTTTCGGCCGAGCAGCACGATCGGCATGATGATCACCGGAATACCGAGCAGGATGCCGCCGGTGAGCTTGGGCGATAGGGTGAAGAGATAGGCGATGCCGCCGATACCCATCACGGTGTTGCGCAGTGCGACCGAGACGGTGGTGCCGACCGTCTGTTCGATGACCGAGGTGTCCGATGTCATGCGCGAGGCGATTTCCGACGGGCGGTTTTCCTCGAAGAAACCCGGGGCGAGGCGCAGCAGGTTGCGCTGCACCGCCTGGCGGATGTCGGCGACGGTGCGCTCACCCAGCCAGCTGACGAAATAGAAGCGCAGCGCGGTGGCGACCGCGAGGACGATGACGATGAGATAGAAGAAGCGGAAATGGGGGCTCACGTCGCCGCCGCCGGCGACGAAGCCGCTGTCGATCATTTCCTTGAATTGATAGGGGATCGCGAGCGTCGCGAGCGCGGCGACGCCGAGTGCGACCGCGGCAATGACCAGTTGCAGCGGATAGCGACTGGCATAGTGCCAGATCATACGCAGGCTGCCGAGCTTGCGGCGGGGCGTGTCGGATTTGTCGGATGTGGTCGCCATGGACGACGGCCCTAGCAGCCCCGCCGATGCCGCTCAACGCCGCAGAATGACACATGGCTTCAAGCGCTTTGAAGCGGGACGATATGGTCGCTCCGAAAAGGGAGCGCGGCGGCGTGCACCGCGCTCCGATCGTCAACGCCCGATCGTCACCGGTTGTCGAGCTGCGCGCGTACCGCGCGGAGACCCGCCTGCGTGATGCGATATGGCGCGCCATTCTGCGAACCGATGAAACCGCGCCGCCGCAGGCGGTTGAACAAGGGCAGGCCGGTATCGGCGAGGACGTGGCCATCGCGGGTGAAGCACAAGGCTTCGACGATATGGCCATTTTCGCCGCGCCGATGGCGGATCATGCCGCCCTGCGCCAGCACATGGAGCATACGCTGCTCCGCTTTCGAAATATTCATGGGATTATCCGGGATTTTCAAGCAACAAAGGCGCGCGGACCCGCTGGTCCGCACGCTGCGCACATCCCGATTACGCCGGGATGTTAGCGGTTGCCCGCAATCTCAGACATATTCACTCCATCGGCGCATCATGCGCCGTTCCGCGCAGAATATTCGACTTCGGCACGCCTCGCAACGATTTTGATGCATTGCACAATGAGGATCAGCCCCTAGACTGCTAACCAATGAGCAGGCGCCGGAGAGCGCCGCCGGGGTCACGCAAGGAAGAATCGAATATGCTGTACCACGCCTTTGACATGCAGAAAAACTGGCTCGCAGGCGCGAGCGCGCTGGCGACCGCGGGCGCACAAGTGATGCAGCATCCCGCGAATCCGCTCGGCTATTTCAGCGGCAGCCCGATGTTTGCATCGGCGCTCGAAGTATTCGCGCACGCCTCGGCGCCGCGCGGCAAGCCGGGATTCGAACTATACGAGACCCAAGTGGATGGCGAAAAGACGCGCGTGACCGAGGTGGTCGAGGCGCGCAAACCCTTCGGCCAGCTCAAGCATTTCAAGCATAAGGGGTCGAAAGACGCGCCGAAGCTGCTGATCGTCGCGCCGATGTCGGGTCATTATGCGACGCTGCTGCGCGGCACGGTCGAGCGGATGCTGCCCGGCCATGACCTGTGGATCACCGACTGGCGCGACGCGCGCAACGTGCCGCTCGAAGCCGGCAAGTTCGACCTCGACGACTATGTCGATTATCTGATCTCGTGGCTCGAGCATATCGGCCCCGGCGCGCATGTGCTCGCGGTGTGCCAGCCGTCGGTGCCGAGCCTTGCGGCGGCGGCGATCATGGCCGCGAACAAGCATAAGTGCCGGCCGAAGACGCTGACGATGATGGGCGGGCCGATCGACACGCGCAAGGCGCCGACCGCGGTGAACGAGCATGCGATGACGCGCCCGCACGCCTGGTTCCAGGAAAATGTCATCGCGACCGTCCCGGCTTATTATCCTGGCGCCGGCCGCCGCGTCTATCCGGGCTTCCTGCAGCTTGCGGGCTTCATGTCAATGAACCTTGGCAATCACATGATGAGCCATTGGGAGATGTTCAAGCATCTGGTCGATGGCGACGGCGAGAGCGCCGACAAGACCAAGGAATTCTACGACGAATATCGCGCGGTGTGCGACATGACGTCCGAATTCTACCTGCAGACGGTCGACGTCGTGTTCCAGCGCCACCTGCTGCCGAAGGGCGAGATGACGCACCGCGGCCAGCCGGTCGATGTCGGCGCGATCGAGGACATCGCGATCCTCGCGATCGAGGGCGAGCGCGACGATATTTCGGGGATCGGCCAGACCAAGGCAGCGCTGACGATCGCCAAGGCGCTACCCGCCGACCAGAAGAAATATTTGATGGTGAAGGGCGTCGGTCATTACGGTATTTTCAACGGCCGCAAATGGCGCGAGGAGATCGCGCCGGTGGTCGAGAAATGGATCCGCGCGCACGGCGGCTGACGACGGGTTGTGGACATACTTCTCCCCTCCCTTTTAGGGAGGGGCCGGGGGTGGGTGGCCGCCGAAGGCGGCGTTCTACTGCAGCTCGCTTCGCTCGTACCCACCCCTAACCCCTCCCTAAAAGGGAGGGGGATGACTGGAATCCACCCCGAAGCCGACCGTCAGAAAACCGGCAACTAATGCCAGGGCGACGTCCGCACGCTCCAATAGACAATATAGAGCAGCCCCGCCCAGAGCAGCAGGATGAACGCCATTCCGGCGCGGCTCGACGGGCGCTCGCTCGCGGTTTCGGCGGCGGCGTGAAGTTCGGCCCATAGGGGATCGGGGATCAGGCGGCGCACAACCCACAGGCCGAGCGGGACGATCAGCAAATCGTCAAGCCAGCCCAAGACCGGAATGAAATCGGGAATCAGGTCGATCGGTGACAGCGCATAGGCCGCCACCGCGATCGCGAGCAGGCGCGCGAGCCAGGGCACGCGCGGGTCGCGCGCGGCGAGCCAGGCGGCGTGCGCCTCGACCGCGAGGCGGTGGCCGAGATCGCCGATACGTTCGGAAAGAGATTTGCCGGTCATCGCGATCTACACTAGCCTTCCCGCATGGCTATCCAACTGAAAAGCGCACGTGTTGAACGCTGGCCGGTCGCGGGAGCGTTCGTGATCAGCCGCGGCGCGAAGACGCATGTCGATGTCGTCGTCGCCGAAATCGAGGGTGACGGCGCTGTCGGACGCGGCGAAGGGACGCCGGTCTATTATCTGGGCGAGGATGCCGCGGGGTGCCGCGACCAGTTACTGCGCGTCGCGCCCTATATCGCCGAGCTGGGCGCCGTCGAGGCACGCGCCGCGGTGCAGGAGTTGATGGCGCCCGGCGCGGCACGCAACGCGCTCGATTGTGCGCTGTGGGATCTCGAGGCGCGGCAGCGCGGATTGCGTCTCTGGCAGCTTGCCGGGTGCGACGGCGCGCCGACGTCGCGTGTTACCGCCTTCACCATCTCGCTCGGCGCGCCCGGCGCGATGGCGGAGCAGGCGGCGACGGCCGAGGCCGACGGCTATCGTTTGCTGAAATTGAAGCTCACCGGCGAAGGCGACCGCCTGCGCGTCGCCGCGGTGCGCAAAGGTGCGCCCGAGGCGCGGCTGATCGTCGACGCCAACGAAAGCTGGCGCGATATCGACATTTTGAGCGAGGCCGAGGCGCTCGCCGACCTGGGGGTCGAAATGATCGAGCAGCCGGTGCCGGTGGGTGCCGACGCGCTGCTCGACCCGATCTATGCGCCCATTCCCTTCATCGCCGACGAGAGCTGTCAGACCGCGGCCGATGTCGCGCGGATCGGCGCGTTTTACGACGGGGTGAATATCAAGCTCGACAAGGCGGGCGGTCTGACCGAGGCATTGCGCATCGCCGATGCGGCCGATGCGGCGGGACTGTCGATCATGGCCGGGTGCATGTTGTCGACCAGCCTCGCGATTGCGCCGGCGTTCGTGCTGGCACAGCGGGCGCGCTGGGTCGATCTCGACGGTCCTGCCTTGTTGGAGCGCGACCGCGAGGGCGGGTTCGAGTTTCGCGACGGGCGGATCGGGCCGCCGGTGGGCTGAACAAAAACCGTTCGCATCGAGCGTAGTCGCGATGCCCATCGGCTGGGCGTTACCATGATAGGTGTCTCGACTTCGCTCGACATGAACGGGGGAAGGCAGGTTACAGCGCTACCGTGGCGTGCTGGCCAAGCTCGCCTTCCTTCATCGTCATGCCCGTTGCCAGCTTGAACAGGCCCTTGATGCTCGGGTCGGCGGTCCAGATTTCGGCGTTGTCGAGATCGAAGCGCAAGAGGACGAGCTTCGGATCGTCCTTGCCGCCTTCGTACCAGGCCGCGATGCTGTTATTCCACAATTTGTCGAGCACTGCGCGACTTTCCTCGCGGCGCAGCGTGCCCGAGATGCAGGCGAACAGCTCGTGGCCTTTCGCGGCGAACTGCGCCATCGCGGGGCCGCCGCCCGACAGGCGGTTGTCGGTCGCGGTGAAGAACCAGAAGGCGCCGTGCGCATCCCTGTCGAGCTGGGCGTTCATCGGGATATGATGTTCGCGCTCGCCGGTCGCGCCGACCATGACATAAGGGCTGTCGGCCAGCGCCTTCCAGAATTGTTTCTTGATGTCTTCGCTCATCGAAAGACTCCTTCATGCCCCCCGATGATCGATCAACGCGGCAGGGCGCCGGTCGTTGCCCCGTTCAGCGCAGCCGCGGCTCCGCATAGCTGACGACCTCATATTCGATGCCGTCGGGATCGAAGAAATAGAAGCGGCGGCCGGGTTCGTAATCGCCGTGGTTGAACGGGGTCAGCCCGACTGCCTTCACGCGCATCTCGATCGTGTCCAGATCGTCGACTTGCACCCCGACATGGTTGAGCGGCGCGCCCTTTGGATATTGCGCGTCGGCGTGCTCGCCGTCGGGGCCGGTGTAGAGTGCGATATAAGCGGCGTCGCTGCCGAGGTGGATCGTGCGCCCGCCACCCTGTGCAGGGCCGCGCCAGCGCTCGTGCCAGCCAAAGATCGCCGAGAGGATTCCGGCGGTGCGGTCGGGGTCGCTGACCGTCAGATTCACATGCTCGATGAAGGGATGCGTCACCTTATATTCTCCTGATTCGCGTTGACGCACGGCTTATGAAAGCTCAAGTCAGGTTGAGATCAAGGATAAAAGCAGGAGCGCGGAAGATGCATCGGACCGACCTGATCGCGATCGGCGAACTCGCGGCGCGCACCGGCGTCGCGGTGTCGGCGATCCGCTTTTACGAAGCGAAGGGGCTGGTGGAGGCGCTGCGCACCGGCGGCGGCCAGCGGCGCTTCCTGCGCGCCGATATCCGCCGCGTCTCGTTCATCCTGATCGCGCAGCAACTGGGGCTGAGCCTTGAAGAAATCGCCGCCGAGCTGGCGCGGCTCCCCGCGGGACGGACGCCGAACGGCGCCGA
Organism: Sphingopyxis sp. 22461; assembly: GCF_052044915.1. Taxonomy (NCBI): domain Bacteria; kingdom Pseudomonadati; phylum Pseudomonadota; class Alphaproteobacteria; order Sphingomonadales; family Sphingopyxidaceae; genus Sphingopyxis; species Sphingopyxis sp. 22461. The sequence continues at coordinate 113,936 of NZ_JBQENY010000004.1, read as the reverse complement.
CTGGACACGGATCAGCACCGGCCTCAGCGCGCGGATCGATGCGCAGATCGCGGCGCTTCAGCGCACGCGCGAACTGCTCGGCAACTGCATCGGCTGCGGGTGCCTCTCGCTCAAGAAATGCGGCCTCTACAATCGCGACGACAAGGCGGCGCAACGCGGGGCGGGGCCGCGCTATGTGCTGGGCGACCGGTCGGGGCAGATTGCCGAGGTCGGCTGACGCCTTGCACCGCGATGCGGACGAATTATTTCAACCGGGTGCGCTGAGGAAGGATGTCGCGTCCTTTCCCTTCGTCATCCCGGACTTGATCCGGGATCCCGCTTTTGTGAGGCATCGACTGGCTTCGATCTCGAGCGGGACCCCGGATCAAGTCCGGGGTGACGATGAATGAAAGATCATCTCCGGATAATCAAACCGCGGAAAGCCGCTCGATTTCGGGCGCGCCGGCGAGGCAGGGGCCGAGCTTCGCGCCGAGGGTACGGAAATGGTCCGACGCGCGGTGTGCTTCGACCGCGGCATCGCCGTCATAGCATTCGAGCACCTTGTACACACCCGCCTCGCTGGTGCGGAACAGCTTGTAATAGCTGTTGCCGGGCTCGTCCGCGTGCACCGCGGCGGCGAGTTCGGCGAACACGCCTTCGAACGCCTCTTCCTTGCCGGGCTGCACGCGCAGCGTGGCGATTACACCGATGGCACTCATGGTCTCTCTCCCTTGTGGTTCAGGCTTTGAGGTCGGGGTCGACGGTCCAGCCGTCCTCGACCTGGATGCCGAAGCTGTTCAAAATCATCGAAACCTGCGTGTATTGGCCGACGGTCATGACGAGGTCCATGCGGCCCTTGTCGCCGAGCGGCGCGAGCGCGGCCCAGGTGGCGTCAGTAACAAAGTGATGGCTCGTGAGCTCGTCGGTCGCGCGGAGCATCGCGCGGTCGAGGTCGTTCCAGCCGCTCGCGTCGGGGCCGGTCTTGATGTGCGCGATCTCGTCTTCGGTGAGCCCGCAATCGAGGCCGATGCGCTTGTGCTGCGTCCACTCATAGCCCGAGCGGCAGTTGTAGCCGGTGCGCAGGATGACGAGTTCGCGATCCCGCGGCGAAAGCGCGTTGCGCCTCGAGAGGATATAATTGCCCCAGCCGAGGAAGGCGGTGAGCGCCTTCGGCGCATGGGCGAGGGTGCGGAAGATGTTGAGAATCTTGCCGCCCCCGACCTTGCCGCCATTGGCAGCAAGGAAGGGTTCGAGCGCGGCGCGCTGGTCGGCATCGAGCCGGTCGAGGTCGACCGGCTCGATACGCGGAGCGGCAAGCCGCATCAGAAGACCTCGAACAGGCCCGCTGCGCCCTGGCCGCCGCCGATGCACATCGTCACGACGGCATATTTGACGCCGCGGCGCTTGCCTTCGATCAGCGCGTGGCCGACGCAGCGCGCGCCGGTCATGCCGAACGGGTGGCCGATCGAGATCGAGCCGCCGTTGACGTTGAGCAGCTCGTTCGGGATGCCGAGCTTGTCGCGGCAGTAAAGCACCTGCACCGCAAAGGCTTCGTTGAGTTCCCAGAGGCCGATGTCGTCCATCTTGAGCTCGAAGCGTTCGAGCAGCTTGGGGATCGCGAAGACGGGGCCGATGCCCATTTCGTCGGGCTCGGTGCCCGCGACCGCCATGCCGACATAGCGGCCGAGCGGCTGGAGACCCTTCTTTTCGGCGACCTTGGCTTCCATCACGACACACGCCGATGCACCGTCGGCGAGCTGGCTGGCGTTACCCGCGGTGATCGAAAAGCCTTCGCCCATCACCGGCTTCAGGCTCGACAGCCCTTCGAGCGTCGTGTCGGGACGGTTGCACTCGTCCTTGTTCGCGACGACGTCCTGGAAGCTGACTTCCTTCGTTTCCTTGTTCACCACCGCCATGGTCGCATTGCAGGCGACGATCTCGTCGTCATATTTGCCCGCGGCCTGCGCGGCGGCGGTGCGCTGCTGCGACTGGAACGAATATTCGTCCTGCGCTTCGCGGCTGATGTTGTAGCGCTTGGCGACGACCTCGGCGGTGCCGATCATCGGCATATAGGTGTCCTTGTGCATCGCGATCAGCTCGGCGTCGGTCTCGATGAACACCTTGCCGCTGCCGCTGACCTTCGAGATGCTCTCGATGCCGCCGGCAACCGCGATGTCCTGACGGTCGACGATGATCTGCTTTGCGGCGGTCGCGATCGTCATCAGGCCCGACGAGCACTGACGGTCGATCGACATGCCGGGGACGGTGACGGGCAGGCCGGCGCGCAGCGCGATCAGGCGCGCGACGTTCATCGTCTGCGAACCCTGCTGCATCGCGGCGCCGAAGACGACGTCGTCGATCTCGCCGCCTTCGATGCCGGCGCGCTCGACCGCGGCGCGGACGGCATGGGCACCGAGCGTCGGGGCAAGGGTGTTGTTGAACGATCCGCGCGCCGCCTTGGTCAGCGGGGTGCGGGCGGTGGAAACGATGACGGCGTCACGCATGATGTAATTCCTCTTCGAAGAGTTTGGCAGAATCTTTGCCGGGGAGGTCTATGCTCAAACGAAAAACTGGCTGATCCATTCGGCGATCAGGGCGGGCTTTTCCTCGCCCTCGATCTCGACGGTGACTTCGTTGGTCTGCTGCCACTGGCCGGGGCGCTTTTCCTCGAGCTCGAGCAGCTTCACATGGCTGCGCACGCGCTTGCCCGAGCGGACGGGCGACAGGAAGCGGACTTTGTTGCAGCCGTAATTGACCCCCATCTTGACGCCGCCGACCTTGGGGCCGTCGGTGCTCGCGCCGAGCAGCGGCATCAGCGACAGGGTGAGGAAGCCGTGCGCGATCGTGCCGCCGAACGGCGTCAGCTTGGCCTTTTCCTCGTCGATATGGATGAACTGATGGTCGCCCGTGGCGTCGGCGAACTTGTTGATCATCTCCTGATCGACGAGCACCCAGTCCGACGTGCCGAGATGCTCACCGACCTTGGTTTGCAGTTCCTGCGGCGTGATGGTGGCCATATGTCATCCCCTGAAATTGCTGGTTCGGGGCGCGTTCTAGGCATCTCTTGCCGCGTTGCACAAGAGCCAAGCCCCGCAGCCGCGGCGCCGTAGCGTCAGCCGGGCTTCGCTGCCTTTGCCGCCGCCGCCTTTGGCTTTGGAGACTCGGAATAGGGCATGATCATGGTCCCGTCGGGCGCCGCGGTAAAGGTCGTCTGCGTGGGATAGGCGAACTCGTAGCCGCTCTTGGCCATCGCGTCGAAGACGCGGATGGCGATATCGGTGCGCGCCGCGGCGACGACATCATAATCGTCGCTGAAGACATCAAAGATCAGTTCGAAATCGAGGCTCGACGGACCGAAGGTCAAAAAGCTCGAGCGGATGAATTCCTGGCCACCGGCAACCACCTGCTCCTCGAGCAACGGCGGCAGGTCGCGGAGCATAGCGGGGGTCGTCTGATAGATGACACCGATCTTGAAGGTGATCCGGCGGCGGTGGAGATGCGCGAAGTTGGTGATCTCCTTGCTCAGCAAATTGGTGTTCGAGATCACGAGCAATTCGCCGTTCAATGAGCGGAGCCGGGTGCTCTTGAGCCCGATGCGTTCGACCGTCGCGGTGCTCATGTCGTACTTGATCGTCTCGCCGACGCGGAATGGGCGGTCGAAGATGATCGACAGCGAGGCGAAGAGGTCGGAGAAAATGCCTTGCGCGGCAAGACCGATCGCGATGCCGCCGATGCCGAGGCCCGCGATGAGGCCGGTGACATTGACCCCCATATTGTCGAGGATGACGATCGCCGCGATCGCGAACAAGGCGATACTGATCAGCAGGCGGATGATCCCCATCGCGTTGCTGAGCGTCTCGTTATTGCCCTCGGCGGCGCGGCGCTGGATCAGTCCGAGCACGATCTCGCGCGCCCAGATCGCGACTTGCAGCACGACCGCGACGGTAAAGACGAACTGGATCATATGCATGATCACCGCGGGCGGCTGGGCATAGCTCGCGACCATGCGGATCGCGATGATCGCGAGCACGGATGACTTGGTCTTGTGGATCACGCGCCCGGCGATGTGGGTCAGCGAGAGGTCGCCTTCGGCCGACTTTGCATATTTGAGCGCAAAGCGGCGGACCATCGACAGCAGGAAATAGATGGCGAGACCGACGCCGATCGCGATACCGATCTGCAGCCAGTGGCTTTCCACCCACGCGAGGCTCATGTCCCAATAGCGCTGCAGATCGGCGAGCGGATCGGTCGCGGCCGCCTTTGCGGGCGCAGCTTTCGGGGCGGCGGTGGTCGCGGCGGCGAGGATGGAGAAATTCACGTCGGGTCCTTTGTACGTCGGATCAGGCGGATTGGAGCAGCACCGCAGCCGCGGGCGCCTGCTCCAGATAGGTCAAAAATCCGCGTTCGTAACGCGAAAGATAACGCGTCGCGCGCGGCAGGTTTCCGATGGCGGATGCGAAGTCTTCGCGTGCCTGCGCCGCAGCGAGCATCGCGGGGTGGACATAGGCTTTGCGCGCGATCGCGGGGGTGTTGCCGAGGCGGCTCGCGACATGTTCGAGCATCGCCTTCAAGGTCGGCGGTTCGGGCGCGTCGTAGAGGAAGGCAAATGCCTCGACGCTCGCCGACCAGGTGCGGAAATGCTTGGCGCTGAATTCGTCACCCATCGCTTCGCGGATATAGGCGTTCACATCGTCGGAGCCGACGACGCAGAGGTCGCCCCCATCCTCATATTGAAAGAGATTCTGGCCGGGCAGGTCCTGCAACCGGCGCACCAGCGTGGTGAGGCTGCGGTCGCTGATCGTCACCTCGCGCTTCGCCCCGCCTTTGGCGATATATTTCAGGCGAAGCGTCTTGCCCGACAGCTTGGCGTGGCGTTGGCGCAGCGTCGTCGCGCCGAAGCTCTTGTTCGCCGCGACATATTGCTCGTTCCCGACGCGCAGCGCGGCGAGGTCGAGCAGGCGCACGACCGCGGCGACGACGCGTTCCGAGCAGAGCGTCCGGCGGTTCAGATCGTCTTCGAGGCGCGCGCGGAGAAGCGGCAGCGCGTGGCCGAAGGCGGCGCACCGGTCATATTTGTCGGCCTCGCGCGCCATCCGAAAATCGGGATGATAGCGATATTGCTTGCGCCCGCGCGCGTCATAGCCGGTCGCGAGGATGTGGCCGTTCGCTGCGGGGCAGAACCACGCATCCTCATAGGCGGGCGGCAGCGCGATCGCGTTGAGGCGGTCGATCTCGTCGCGGTCGCGGATGATCTTTCCCTTGGCGTCGCGGTAGCGCCAGCCGACCCCCGAGCGCGCGCGGCTGATGCCGGGCAGGCTGTCGTCGACATGGACAAGACGCGGTGCGGACATGGGTCCATAGCGCCTCGCCGCCGCCGATGGTTCCCCGTGATACGGCGTCGGCGGGTCAGGTCTCGCTGCGGCCCGCGGCGAAGATGGTGCGCGGGGCGGCGAGCAGGCGGTCGCCGGCCCGCTGGGCGATCCGCCGCCCCGGCACCTCGAGCGCGATATGGAGAAGATGCGACGCGGCCAGCGTCAACAGGATGAAGGCGAGGATCTTGATCGGATGGACCAGCATGGGATCGTCGACGAAGAAGAGCTTGAAGAGGATCCACAGGAAGAAATGCGACAGATAGACGGCATAGCTGATATCCCCCAGCCATTGCGCGATCCGGCCTGAGAGGAGCGGCCGCGGCGCCGTCGAGGCCTGCAGCGCAAGGATCACGACGGCGGTCATGATCAGCGGCACCGCCGCCGGCTGCGATCCGGCCACTCCGAAAAGCAATGCCGCGGCGCCGACAAGGCCGAGCGCGGTGCCATAGATGATCGCCGTGCCGCGGGGCGCTTCGCGCTGCGCCGTCCACCATTGGCAAAGCAGGATGCCGATGCCGAATTCGACGAGGCAGCGCAGCAGCCCGGTCGCGGGAATATCGTCGCCGATGCTCGCGCGGCCGGTTGCCGCGAACCACCAGCCCAGACCGGCCGCCATCGCGATGATCAACGAAGGAAAGCTCCACGCGCCGCGCGGCAGCCGCGTCAGCCAGCCGCCGGCGATCGCCAGCAGCAGATAGGCGGCCCATTCGGTCGAGATCGACCAGGCTGGATCGTTCCACGTCAGCCCGTTGCCGAACCCCCAATTCTGGACCAGCAGATAATGCGCGGGCAGCGCGGTGAAGCTGTAATGCGCGCCGGGGTCGCGCCCGCTGACGAGCAGCGCCACAGCGAACAGCAGCATCGCCGACAGGATCGCGAGATGGAGCGGGAAGATGCGGGCGAACCGGCGGACGATGAAGCGCGGCGCGGCGCGGATGCCCTGATCGCGGAACTCGGCGCCATAGGTCCACCACAGAACGAACCCCGACAGCACGAAGAACAGGTCGACCGCGAGATAACCCTCCGCCAGCACCGCAATCACCCGCTCGGGCAGGAAGCCCCCCATCGCGCCGCGGATATGGTAGAGCAGCACCATCAGCGCCGCGAACCCGCGCAGCCCGGTGAGCGTCGGCAGCATCTGCCGCGGGATGGCAGTGCCGCTCACGCAGCCACCGTCGAGCGCGGCGTCAGCGGCCGCCAGCCCGCTTCCTTCTCACGGCGGCGGCAATAGGTCGTCAGCCCGATCTCGAGCGCCAGCATCATGTAGATGAAGGGCTGGAACGCGATGGCGACGAACAGCGACCCGACCAGATAGACGATATGGCCGTGCTGCAGCGCGGTCGCCAGCGGCGCGATCCATTGCTCTTCGCCGCGCCGCGTTTTCAGGTAGCGCCGCCGGATCCGTTCCATCTGCATCAGTCCCGCGAAATGGAGGAGCAACCACATCGCGGTTCCCGGATAGCCCTGCTCGCCCAGCATCTCGAAATAGCTCGAATGATAGGCGCGCGATTCTTCCTCATAAACGCTCGCCGTCTCTTCCGGGCTGCTCGCTTCCTTTTCGACGCGTACGCGATTTTGAAGAAAGGCGTTGAAGCCGCCGCCCATGGGATTGTCCTTCGCATAGTCCCAGGTCCACGCCCACACCGCGACGCGCGTCGAGGCCGACTGGTCGGACTTGTAGCCGCGGATCGTTTCCATGCGGTCGGTGTAGCTTTGCGGCAGGAAGGGAATGGCGGCGGCCGCGAGCAGCCCGGCGCCCGCGATGTAGAGAAGGCGGTGCTTGACCGCGCGCAGCGACAGCAGCGCGAGCACGAACAGGCAGATCAGCCCGGTGCGCGCCTGGGTGCCGACGGGCAGTAGCGCGCAGGCGAAGACCAGCGCGAAGCAGAAGGCCGACACCATCCAGTCGGGCGGAAAGATCGTCCCGTGGCGGCGATACCACAGGATCAGCGGGATGATCGATATGGCGACGCACGACATGGTGCTGCCCTCGTAAAGCCCGTAATTTTCGCTCAGCAGCAACTGCAGCGTGCCATAGCCCCCGCCGCCCGCGGCAGTCTTGATGCCGCCCGCGATCGCGATCGCCGCCGCCGAAAGCAGCAGCATCAGCGCCAGCGCCTCGATCCGCAGCTTGGTGCGCAGCGTCAGCGGAAGGAAGATCGCCCAGATCAGCGCCTTCCATACCCAGCTCCACTTGTCCGCCGCCTCGACGGGGAAATCGGCATAGATGGTCGTCATCCAGCAATAGATGAGCAGCATCACGAGCAAGGTCTGCCGCCCCGACCAGCGTGTATCCTTCTTGTCGTCGGCGACGAGCCAGCCGGCAATCGCGAGCCCGAAAACGATCAGCGAAACCGGGATCGAGTTGATCAGGAAATAACTCAGGCGCTGCGGCGCGACGATGTCGATATAGCAAAAGCACAGTATGAACAGGAACGGCTTCCTGAAGCCGATCCCGATGAAGGCAAAGAGGAAAGCGACGAACGCGAGGTCACGCATCGGGGCGGGCATCCGCTTCGGCGCGTTCGGCATCGCGGCGTTGCTGCCACAGCAGGCGCGGGCTGACCTCGCGATCGAGATCGTCGCGATGGAGCAGGCGCCAGAGCGCAATCGCCATCAGGACGTGCGTCAAGCCAAGGGAAAAATTGTCGACCATATAAGGCGTTGCCTAGGCTATTGGGGTTGACGCCGCGTTAAGCCTTGTATGTCAAAGCCCTGCACGATGACCCGAATTTTACACGTCCTCGATCATAGCCTGCCCGCGCACAGCGGCTACACCTTTCGCACCCGCGCGCTGATGAAGGCGCAGGTGGCGAAGGGCTGGGAAGTTGCGGGGGTAACGGGCGTGCGGCATCCCGAGCCGGGGCCGGATGGCGAGACCGTCGACGGGCTGACCTTCTATCGCACCCCGCCGATTGCGCCCGCGCGCGCGCCGATCCGCGAGTGGCGCGAAATCGGGGCGCTGGCGAAGCGCGTCGAAGCGCTGGCGAGGGAGTGGAAACCCGATGTGCTGCATGCGCATTCGCCGGTGCTCGACGGGCTCGCGGCGCTGCGCGTCGGCAAGAAACTCGGCATCCCGGTGATCTATGAAATTCGCGCCTTCTGGGAGGATGCGTCGGTCGGCAACGGGACAGGGCGCGAGGGGAGTGTGCGTTACTGGCTTACCAGGCAGCTCGAAACTTATGCGGTGAAATCGGCCGATGCGGTCGCAGTAATCTGCGAAGGATTGCGCGGCGATCTGATCGCGCGCGGGATCGACGCGGACAAAATCACCGTGTCGCCCAATGGCGTCGACCTCGAACTGTTCGGCGATCCGACCCCGCGTGACGATGCGCTTGCTGACACGCTCGGGCTTGCCACCGACGATGCGGTGATCGGCTATATCGGCAGCTTTTACGATTATGAGGGGATCGACGATCTGATCGCGGCGATGCCCGCGCTCGTCGCCGCGCAGCCCAAGGCGCGGCTGCTCCTCGTCGGCGGCGGCCCGATGGAGGCGGCGTTGAAAGCCCAAGCGGCGGCATCGCCGGCGGCGGCGCACATCCATTTCGTCGGCCGCGTGCCGCATCAGGAGGTCGAGCGCTATTATTCGCTGATCGATATCCTCGCCTATCCGCGCAAGAAGATGCGGCTGACCGACCTCGTCACGCCGCTGAAACCGCTCGAGGCGATGGCACAGGGTAAGCTCGTCGCGGCGTCCGATGTCGGCGGGCATCGCGAGCTGATCGAGGATGGCGCCACGGGCACCTTGTTCGCGCCCGACGACCCCGCCGCGATTGCGGATGCGCTCGCCAAGCTGCTGCAAAATCGGGAAATGTGGCCCGCGCGACGGCGGACAGCACGTATTTTTGTGGAAAGCCATCGTAACTGGTCATCAAACATTTTACGTTACGAGCCGGTTTACCAGCGATTGCTGCGCGGCGCCTGAGCGCCGCGATACCGAGTGAAGGCAAATGGCCCGACGGGCCGATGGATTTGAAACGATATGGAAGAGACCAGCGAGAATCGGGCCAAAGCGACAGCGACCGCTCTGCTGCGCGCGCTCCAGCCCGCGATTCCGGCGGTGATCGGCGCCGCGGCGCTGACCTTCCTGTTCGCCGCGGTCATGCCCTTTTCGTGGGTCGCGGGGATCAGCTGGAACCTCTATCTCGACCGGCTCTCCGACCTTTTCGTGCAGCCGATCGGCAATGGCGGGCGGCTCGCGCTCGCCTTCGGCATGTCGGCGTTCGCCGCATTGATCGCGGGCCTCGTTGCGCTGCTGATCGCAAAGCCCGAAGCGGCCGGCTTGTCGTCGCTGCGCGACCGTTTCCGCCGTACGTCGCATGAGGTGGAGAGTGACGATAGCGAAGAGATTCTGACGCGCCGCCGCCGCGTCGACCTGCACCCCGACGATCCGCCGCGCCCGCCGATCCGCGCGGGCCGCGATCTGCCGGCGGGCGGTCTGGACGGCAGCGCTATCGCCGAACCGGTTGCGCCCGGCCTGTGGTTGGGTGAAGCCGAAGCCGATCACGCCGATGAACTGGTGCTTGCCGATCTGGCGCCCGAAGAAGAATTCGACGGCGACGCGCCCTGGCTGCAACCCGCCGAAATGACTTCGCCGCCGCCGATGCCCGACCCCGCCGACAAGTCGCTCGGCGCGATGGTCGCGCGCTTCGAAGCGGGGCTGACGCGCCGTCAGCGGGCTGCCCCGGCTTCGACTGCTGCGATTCCGGTGCCCGACGATGCCGCGGAAACCGTCGAGCCCGAAGTCGACTTCGCGCTCGAAGCCGCGCTCAGCACCTTGCAGCGGATGACGCGCCAGTCGGTCGGCTAATCCTCGACCGTCAATATTTCGATCCGCAGCGTCTGCGGCGCGGTCCCGCATTCCACCACGACATCGGCGACGATATGGCCGGGGAGCGTCCATTCGGTCGCGTTCAGCCGGTCGTGCAGCGCGCGGCGAACCGGCTCGCTGTCGCCGGCCGCGAGCACGCAGGGGAACAGGTGGCGCGCGCCGACGAAACTCGCGCTCGCCCAAGGGCGAAAAGTCGACGCGCCGGGCGCCAGCCCATGCGGCAATTCTCGGACGAGCAGATGGCGAAGCCGCCGATGCGGACAACCGGGACGCGGCGGCAAGGCGGGTGACCAGCGCATCATGCCTGTGCTCCCAGTTCGGTGCGGCGGAAGGCGCGGGTTCGCCGGTCGCCCTGCGGCGCGACATGGCCCGCGCGCCGCTCGGCACGCCATTTGTTCATGAAATGTTCCACACGGCATATCATGTCGAGCCCCGGCTCGCGTCCCCCGCGCAAATCGGCGACGAGGCGCGGGTCGTGCGCCGCGGCGCGGCCGAATACGCTTGGCGGCATCGCCGATTCCTTCAGGAAGGCCTCAATCCGTTGCAGCAGGCTGCGCTCCATATTTTCCTCCCTGATCGCGCTGAAACCGGGCGACTCACCCGATAGGATATTTCCTATTTGATGCTCATTTTCCTACTTGTCTAGGAAAAATCCGTTTGCTAGAGACGAAATAGGAAGGACCAGCCCCAAGCGACTATGGCCGATTTCGATCAGGATCCGCGCACCGCGCTCGACCGCCTCTTGACTGAAAGAGGGATCGACTATGCGCGCATATCGCAGGTGATCGGGCGCAACCCCGCCTATATCCAGCAATATATCAAGCGCGGTTCGCCGCGGCGGCTGGCCGAGCAGGATCGTGCGCGCATCGCCGCCTATCTCGGCGTGTCCGAAGCGATGCTGGGCGGGCCGGTGCAGCGCGTCGCGACCCCGGCGCGGGGGCGCGGGCCCGGAATGATATTGGTGCCGAAACTCGCGATCGGCGCCTCGGCGGGCGCGGGCGCCAGCGTCGATGGCGAAGCCGTCGAGGGCGAGGTCGCGTTCGACCCGAAATGGCTGCGCGACCTGGGGGCCGATCCGCGCGCGCTCAGCATCATTCGCGTCGAGGGCGATTCGATGGCGCCGACGCTCGACGATGGCGACGATATATTGGTCGATGGCGGCGACGCCGCGGCGCGGCTGCGCGACGGCATCTATGTCCTGCGCATGGACGATGTGCTGATGGTGAAGCGCGTCGCGCGCGCGCCGGGGCAGGGCCGCATTTCGGTGATCAGCGACAATCCGCACTATCGCAGCTGGGATGACCTGCCGATGGCGTCGGTGCAACTGGTCGGCCGCGTCGTATGGACGGGCCGGCGGGTGCGGTAGCTTTCGGTCCTCCCTGTCGCGCAGCGATGGGGAGGGGGACCGCTCGCGTAGCGAGTGGTGGAGGGGCAAGCGTCATAGCCCCTCCGTCAGCGCTTCGCGCTGCCACCTCCCCATGCCTGCGGCACAAGGAGGATTTTAACGCGGCGCCGCCATCAATGCTTCGATTTCATGCTCGAGCACTTCGGCGCGCTGGCATTGGTCGGCCTTGCCGTCGCGGCACTTTTCGGCCGCCTTGTCGCGCTGGCGCGACAGCTTGCCCATCTGTTCCTCGCGCTTGCGCATTTCACGGCCGCGGTTGCGATCCGATTCGTCCTGACTGGTCGTCGACCAGTCGGCGACCTGGCCGACGGCTTTGACCGGCGCGGTGACGACCGTCTTGACCGCGCTGAAACAGCCGGCGAGCAGGGGAGCGGCCATGACCGCCAGAATTAAAACGCGCATTTTCTTCTCCTCGCCGATGACGCCCCATCGCATAACCGCCGCGATCTGAACAGGATATTGCGACGGATCGGCGCCGCGCGCGGTCGGCGTGTCACATCACTGAAATAAATGGTTAAATTGCTGTTTACCAACAGCCTCTAGGTCGATGCGCGAACAAGGTCGCAGACTGAAGAGAGAGTGATGAACGCCATGGGATATGCCTTTACGCCATCGCCGGGCCACGCGTCCGCGATCGGCGCCGACGCGCATATGTCTGAGGTCATCGATCTGTTCCGCGGCAATCCGCAGCTTCGGGCGCTCGCGGTGGTCGATGGCGAAGAGCGGCCGGTGGGCATCATTCGCGAACAGCGGGTGCGCGAATTGCTCTTCTGTCCCTTCTGGTTTTCGCTGATGCAAAATCCGACGATCGGCGGCTCGATCGCCTCGATGATCGAAGCATGTCCGACCGCCGATGTCGCACGATCGACGACCGATTTGCTGCGCGTCGTGGCGCAGTCGCCGGGGCAGCAGGAACTGATCCTCGTCCGCGCGGGACGCTTCGTCGAAACGCTCGACAGCGGCCAGCTCGCCAAGCTGGCGATGCTGCGCGAGGTCGAACTGGCAGAGGAACGGGCGGCGCGCACGACGCACATCGACGATGCCGGGCGGCGGTTCCAGCAGGACATCACCGCGCTGACCGCGACGCTGTCCGACATGGCGCGCAAGGTCGAAGCGGTCGCCGGCACGCTGTCCGAACGTGCTCAGCAAACAGGGCGCGACGCGGTCACCGTCGCGGGCGCGACCGCGCAGACGCTTGCCGGGCTGCAGGACCTCGGCGATCGCGGTCATGCGCTTGCGGCGACGATGGCGAAGATCGTCGACGACGGATCGCGCGCGCGCACCGTTCGCGGCGACGCGCATCGCAAGATCAAGCAGGCCAGCGATCGGTCGATCGCATTGAAGGCGGCGAGCCAGTCGATCGAACAGATGCTCGCATTGATCATCGACATGGCGAGCCGCACCAATATGCTCGCGCTCAATGCAGGGATCGAGGCGGCGCGCGCCGGTGATGCCGGCCGCGGCTTTGCCGTGGTCGCGTCGGAGGTGAAGACGCTGGCCAGCCAGACGCGCGTCGCAGCGGGCGACATCACCCAATATGTCGACCGGATCCGCGACATCGTCGAACAGGTCGCGGCGGGATTTGAAGAGGTCGAGAAGGCGATCGACGCCAACAATGGTTTTTCCGACGCGATCGACCGCGCGGTCGATGGACAGAGCGCGACGACGCTGACGATCGCGAGCTATGTCGAACAGGCGGTCTTTGCGGGCCGCGAAATCGACGCGCGCGTCCGCGAAATCGGACATGGCGCGACCGCCGTCGGCGATGGCGCGCAGGCGCTGGGCAAATTGTCCGCCGGGCTGACCGAGGCGGCGCTGTCGCTGCACCAGCGTGCGCGCCACTTCGTCGAAGCGGTCGCGGCCGCCTGATTCGTCTTGGCCGGACAAGGGCTTGCCCGTTCGCGCAGCGCTGATAGGATGCCGCTCGCGCCGGGGGCGTCTGAGGCCATCGGCGGGGAGGAGGGTCATCATGACGAATATCCAAAAGGGTCTGGCCGAATTTATCGGCACGTTCTGGCTTGTCTTCGGCGGCTGCGGCAGCGCGGTTCTGGCCGCGGCATTCCCCGACGTCGGGATCGGACTGCTCGGCGTCTCGCTTGCTTTCGGTCTGACGGTTGTCACCATGGCCTATGCGATCGGCCATATTTCGGGCTGTCACCTCAACCCCGCAGTCACCGTGGGGCTGTGGGCGGGCGGGCGTTTCGACGCGCGCGATATTCCGCTCTATGTCGTCGCGCAGGTGCTCGGCGCGATCGTCGCGGCGTTCCTGCTCTTTTACGTCGCCAGTGGTAATCCGGCCTATGATCTCGCCACGAACGGCCTAGCGGCCAACGGCTTCGATGCGGGTTCGCCGGGACATTATGACATCTGGTCGGGCTTCATCATCGAGATCGTGCTCACCGCCTTCTTCCTGTGGATCATCATGGGGTCGACCGACGGCCGTGCGCCCGCGGGTTTCGCACCGATCGCGATCGGCCTTGCGCTGACGCTGATCCACCTCATCTCGATCCCGGTGACCAACACCTCGGTCAATCCGGCGCGCAGCACCGGTCCCGCGCTGGTCGTGGGCGGCATCGCGCTGCAGCAATTGTGGCTGTTCTGGATCGCGCCGTTGATCGGCGGGGCGATTGGCGGCTTGCTCTACAAGACGCTCGGGGCCGACAGCTTCCCGAAACCGAATATCGAAGGCGAATAAGCGCCAGGCCGGCGGAGGCTGCTGCCTCCGCCGCTCCTATTTCAGCAGATCGATCGCAAAAGCGCGCACTTCGTCCGCGATGTCGGGCCGTTCGAGCGCGACCGCCAGATTGGCCTGGATATATCCGGCTTTCGATCCGCAGTCGTAGCGCGCGCCTTCGAAGGTGACGGCGTGGAAGGGCTGGTTGCCGATCATCGTCGCCATCGCGTCGGTGAGCTGGATTTCGCCGCCCGCGCCCTTTTCCTGGCGTTCGAGCACGCGCATCACTTCGGGTTGCAAGATATAGCGGCCCGAAATGATCAGGTTCGACGGCGCGTCGGCGACCGGCGGTTTTTCGACCAGGCCCTTCACTTCGGTCAGCGCCCCGTCGCGCGCGCCGGGCGCGATAACGCCATAGGCGGACACCTGTTCGTGCGGCACTTCGAGCACCGAGATCAGATTACCGCCGACCTTTTGATACGCATCGACCATCTGCTTCATGCAGCCGGGCGACCCGTGCATGAATTCGTCGGGGAGGAAGATCGCGAAGGGTTCGTCGCCGACGATGTCGCGCGCGCACCAGATCGCGTGCCCCAAGCCCAGCGGTTCCTGTTGCCGGACATAGGCGCAGGCGCCGGGGCCGAGCCGCGTCGGTTCGAGCACTGACAGATCCTTGCCGCGCTCGGACATCGTCTTTTCGAGTTCGAACGCGACGTCGAAATGATCCTCGATCGCGCTTTTGCCGCGACCGGTGACGAAGATCATCTGCTCGATCCCCGCCTCGCGCGCTTCGTCGACCGCATATTGGATCAGCGGCCGGTCGACGACGGGCAGCATCTCCTTGGGGATCGCCTTGGTCGCGGGGAGGAAGCGGGTGCCGAGGCCGGCGACGGGGAAGACGGCTTTGCGGATCGGTTTCATGAGCGAGGGCTTAGCCGCGAACTTTGGTCAAGAAAAGAGTCCGGGACAGCGCCGACGGCCGCGTCACTGCGGCGTGACGATCACGACCACGCGCCGGTTGTCCTGCCGCCCCTCCGCTGTCGTGTTGCTCGACAGCGGCAGGGTCTCGCCGCGGCCGACGATCTGGTCCGCGGTAAATCGCATGCCGCCCGCCTGCATCGGCGCCGCGACGGCCTCTGCGCGCGCCTGCGACAACGTCAGATTATAGGCCGGGGCGCCGGTCGAATCGGTATGACCTTCCACCCGCGCGGTCGCGATGCCCACCGAAACGAGCTTGGCGGCAATATCGCTGATCCGCTGCTGCTGGTCGGGCGACACGCTGCTTTCGTTCGACGCGAAAAGCAGCCGTTCGGGCATGCTCAGCATCCACCCGGGACCGTCCTCCACAAAGCCTTGGGACTGGAGAACGGCGATTTGTCCGGGGGTGAAGCCGGTGGTCGGCGGCACGCTTTGGCACGCCGCGAGCAAGGCCGCGAAGCCCATGAGGAAAAGGGTTCGGATCGATCGGGGGAAATCAAGTGTCACGGCATCACTCCGCTGGTCATCATCGGGAACGGTTGGTCAGTTTGTCGGCATACATGGCGGCGTCGGCCGCGGTGAGCAGCGCGGTGGCGTTGGTGCCATCGTCGGGGAAGACCGCGACGCCGACGCTGACCGCCGCGCGGTAGGTTTCGCCGCCCGGCAGCGCGATGGGCTGCGACACGCAGGCGCGGATCCGGTTCGCCAGATCGCCGGGGACGGCGTCGGTGTCGAGCGGGTCGACGATGACGATAAATTCGTCCCCGCCGATCCTTGCCGCGAAATCGCCCTTGCGAAGCGTTTCCTTGATGCAGGCCGACAGCGCGACGAGCACGGTGTCGCCCGCGGCATGGCCGAAATTGTCATTTGCCGCCTTGAAATTGTCGGCGTCGATGAAAAGCAGCGCAAAGCGGTCGCCACGCCCCTCTGCGGACCGGATATGCTCCGCCAGTTGCTCGTCGAACGCGGCGCGGTTCGGCATCGCGGTCAATGTGTCGTGCGACGCGCGGTGCGCGAGCAGCGCGCGCTCGGTTTCCATATGCCCCTGCCAGCCCTGCAGTTCGTCGAGCAGCGCATTGATATCGCCGCCCAGCCGGTCGAGCTCGGCAATGCCGAGCGGCTTCACTCGCTTGTCGAACCGCCGGTGCAGGCGCACGTCGTGGGCGACGGTCGCAATTTCGTTCAATGGCTTGACCAGCTCATATTCGAAGCGCCGCGCGAGGAAGATGGTGCCGAACGCCGTGATGAGCAGACAGCCGAAGCCGGCAAGCAGGCCGAGGCGGACATAATCGACCAATGTCGAACTGTCGCCCCACACCTCGATCGTGCCGATCGCCGACCCGTTGCGCTGGACGGTGACGGCAAAGGGCCGGGGGAAGAAGATGCGGGTGAGGATCGGCGCCGGGTCGGCACTGGGCGAGGCCCATTCGGTGACGGGCCGGCCGACGTCGTTGAGTACGCGCAAGCGGGCGATGCCGGGAATGCGGGTCAAGGGTTCCAGCCCTTCGCGCACTGCCTGCGGATCGTTGAACACCAGCGCGGGTTCGACGCCATAGGCGCCGAGCTGCGCCGCGAGTTCCATATTGCGATCGGCATAGCCGCGCAGCGCGGTCACCCCGGCGAGCAGGATCGTCAGACCCGAAAGCGCGACCGCGAACAGCGTGATCCCGAAATGAAAGCGCGACAGCAGCTTTTGCAGCGTCGTGCGTGCACCGATCCGTTCGACCGAGGGCGTGGGGGTCTGGCCGGTCATGCCGCCCCCCCTTTGCCGCCGCCGATCCGCAGGACACGCGGGTCGATGCGCAGCGGGCCGCGCCCGATCGCGTCGATATTGACCGAAAAGCTGATGCTCGCCGCCTTGTTGCTGAGGCAGAACATCGCGCCATAGATGCATGCTGCGTCATCGTCGGTGATGGTCAGGACCGGACGGCCGCGCACCCAGGCGATGAGCTGCCGGCGATCGGCGACGGGCATCCGGCCGAGGAACAAGATGTCGCACTCGGGGGTGACGGTGGCGGTGGTCGTCCGGCGGACCGTGACCGAGCCGGGGCCCGGGACATCGGGCGCCATGCGATCGGCCAGCCGCGGCGCGCCGACGACGCACATCGTCCGGGCGGTTGCCGCCGACCCATCGGGCCAGCGCGCATAGCTGACGATGCCGCCCACCATCCGGTTGACGGCGCGCGCCATCCCGCCCGACCCGTCTTCGACAGCGGTCTGGCTTGCGGCTTGAACCGACATCTGCGGCGTCGTCACCAACGCGCCGATCAGAAACAGTGATGCCAGCACCTGGCCGCGCCCCCAACTGCGTTTCAGGGGCATCCTGCCCCAGCGAAGGCGCGTCCGCTAGTCAAAACAATTGGAAAGTCAATGAAAAGTGACGTCATGCGACCATATAGAAACAGCGGCCGCATCGATTCATCCTCGTCTATTCGGCGCGCAAACGGTCACTGAATCCCTTGCGCAATTTAGCCAGCTTCGGCGGGATCACCGCCATGCAATAGGGATTGCGCTGGCCTTCGCCGTCCCAATAGGCCTGATGATAATCTTCGGCCGGATACCATTTCGACGCGCTCTCGATCGTCGTGACGATGGGTGCGGGCCAATCGGCAGCGGCGCGCGCGATCCCGGCGCGCGCGGCATCGGCCTGCGCCGCATCGAGCGGGAAGAGGGCGCTGCGATACTGGGTGCCGATGTCGTTACCCTGGCGGTTGAGCGTCGTCGGATCGTGCGTCGCAAAATGGACGTCGAGCAAATCGTCGTAAGAAATGACGGCGGGATCGAAAGTGATGCGGATCGCCTCGGCGTGGCCGGTGTCGCCGCCGCAGACCTGCTTATAGGTCGGATCCTCGACGGTCCCGCCGATATAGCCGCTCTCGACACCCTCGACGCCGCCGAGCGACTGGAACACGGCTTCGGTACACCAGAAGCAGCCTCCGGCGAAAATGGCGGTCTCTTGGGTCATGGGCGTCGATCCTTTTCGGGGGGAAGTGATTGTTCCCGAAATAGGATGTGCGCGCGCCTATTCCAAGGGCGGCAGGGCGCCGACCAGCGGCGGGCGCAGCGGCTGGCCCGCTTTGCGCAGCGAAGCGATCGCCGCCGCCTCGGCTTCGAGCGACGCGACGCGGTCGCGCCAGTTCGGGTGGGTGCTGGCCTGGAACATCGGCCGTCCCTTTCGCTGGCCGAAGCGCGACCAGAAGCGCGCCGCCGCGGCGGGATCATAGCCCGCGCCGGCGAGCAGCCAAACCGACAGCCGGTCGGCCTCGACCTCGGTCTGCTTGAACAGGCGCGCATTGCGGCCGAATTGCTTGCCGAGCCCGCGATCGACCCCCGCCGCGTCGAGCCGCGCGCGGTGCCGCAATATATTATGCGCCAGCTCGTGGGCGATCGCGGCCGCGAGTTCCGCGTCATCGGCGGCGAAATCGGCAAGGCCCTGGTTGACGAGGACCATCCGTCCGTCGGCGACGGCGGCGGGCCTTTCATTGGCTTCGACCCGAAAATCGCTGACGCAGCCGGCGACCGGGGTGAGGCTGACGATGCGCCCGGCGCCGACATGCAATGCGATCGCGGTATCGACCGGCAGCGCCGCCATGCTGCCTTCGATCGCCGTGATCCGCGCGAAGGGATGGTCCCCGATTCCGTCGGGGACGGGCGCGTCCGCTATCGCCGTGACGGGTGTGCCGACCTTCATCCCCGCCGATGCGGCGGGCGAGTGCGGGGCCAGCGCCGCAATGTAAGGGTGAAGCTGGTCGACGGCACCATAAGCCGCGAGCGCTTCGGTGCGCCGGTCTGCCGCATAAAGGCGCGGGTCGCCCCATATCCACCCGAACTGCGGCTGGCGTACCGGGCACCAGGCGGCGTTGGCGGTCGTCAACCGAAAGCCGATGGTAGCGACGCGCGCCTCGATCGACGCTAATGCGGCATAGGGCGATTGTGCGGCGGGCGGCGCAGCGAGGACGGGCGCTGCCATAGACGCCAGCAGAGCTGCAAGGATCATCGGGGCGCGGGGCGGCATCGCCGTCCCCTATCAAGTCGCAGCTGTCGGGGCCATGAATTTCCCGCGGGACGCCGGGTTCCGGGCCTCTTGCCTATCGCCCGGCAAGCGCCGATAGGGCGGGCCATGACGCACGCCTCTGTCTTGCCGGCGCCTGCCGCCCACCAACCCCGCCCCGCGGCGCTCGCGCGCTGGCTGTGGGCGGTCGCATTACTCGTGATCATCGTGGTCGGGGTCGGCGGTATCACCCGCCTCACCGAATCGGGGCTTTCGATCACCGAATGGCGCCCCGTTTCGGGCGTGCTGCCGCCGCTGAGCGAGGCTGGATGGATCGCGGAATTCGAGAAGTATAAGCAGATCCCCGAATATAAGGAGATCAACCTCGGCATGACGCTGGCGGGGTTCAAGGCGATCTTTTTCTGGGAGTGGCTGCACCGCATCCTCGGGCGGCTCGTCGGCATGGCGCTGGTCGTGCCATTGATCTGGTACGCCTGGCGCCGCGCGATCCCCAGCGGTTACGGCTTGCGCTTGCTCGCACTTGCCGCGCTCGTCGGGCTGCAGGGCGCGATCGGCTGGTGGATGGTCGCCTCGGGCCTCGAATATCGCGTCGACGTCAGCCATTTCCGCCTGGCCACCCATTTGCTGACTGCGCTGTTCCTGCTCGCAGGGCTGGTGTGGACGGCGCGCGATCTGGGCAGCCTGGCGCACGATCCCGCGGCGCGGCCGGCGCGCCTGACCGGACCCGCGATCGGCGTCATCGCGATCCTCTTCGTCCAGCTGCTGCTCGGCGCGTGGGTCGCGGGGCTCAACGCGGGCTATGTCGCGAGCAGCTGGCCCCTGATGAACGATCATTTCGTGCCCGAGGGTATCGACTGGGCGGGCGGCGCCTGGCTGGCGCTGACCAACGATCCTTTCCTCATCCATTTCCTCCATCGCTGGTGGTCGTGGGTTGCGGCGCTCGCGTTGCTCCTCCTCGCGCGCGCCTTGTCGCGGCGCGGCGCGCCTATCGAGGCGCGGCTGCTCGTCGCGGTCGTCGCGGCGCAGATGCTGCTCGGCATCTGGACCGTCGTCTCGGGCGTTTCGATGTGGGTCGCCGTGTGGCATCAGGTGACCGGTGCGATCCTCGTCGCCATCGCCGCGGCGGGGCTTCACCGACTGGGCCGCTGCTCGGCATGATCCCGGCCGGCAGCCTCGGCGCGCTATTGCTGCTGGCGGCCCAGCCCCTTCCGTCCTCTGAGCCGGGCGACGTTCCGGCTGCGACGGCCGTGCATTTCCAGTTCGCTCCCCCGGTGGGCCGACCGATGACCTATCGCGTGACCACGCGCCGGATCGGCCGCGAAGGATCGCTGATCAACTTCTCACTCGTCTATGCGCTGCAATGGCAGCGTGTCGGGCGCGGTTACCGGCTCGAGGCGGTGCTGCAGCGGATCGATTCGGATGCCCGCCCCGAAGTGACCCGCGCGCTGTCGTTGATGCTCGATCCGCTCGTCGGCGAACCGATCGCCTATCTTGTCGCGCCCGACGGCAGCCGAATCGATCTTGTCGACCCGGACGGATTGTGGGAGCGGGTGACCGCGCGGATCGAGGCAGTGGGCGCCAAGGCGGGGCGGCCTGAAGCCAGGCAATTGGCGCAGTTGATTGCGGCGCTCCCCGCTGCCGAACGCGACAAGCTGGCGACCGCCGATATCCGGGCGCTGGTTGCGCCTGCCAATGGCGCTATTCCGCTCTCGGCACAGGCGGACGGCGCGAGCATATCGATCACGCACGGCGGCGCGTTGCAGACGATCGCCAAGGTCGAGCGCGATTCTGCGCCCGTTGCCGGTGCCGCCAAGCCGCTGGAAATCGACAATCTGTGGACCGTCGACACCGCGACGGGGCTGGTGATGCGCGAGCAGCGGCAGAGCTGGATCGTCGATGCCGAGGGCGACGGACGGACCCTCGTCGAAGAGCGGGTTCGCGCGCTGGAGATCGTTCCGCAAAGCTAAAGGTATCATAATACCTGTCAGCAAAGCCGCGATCTGCTTGACTTTCCGCTCGGTTGGCGCCATTGGCCCGCTCCGAAGCGCCGCTGCGTCCCTTCAAGGATCAGGCGGCGCGGTTTGTTTTCGGGCGGCGGCTTGGCTGCTCGTCCTAGTCCATATCTGTCAAGGAGGTCGCCATGATGAAGGCGCTGACCAAGACGACTGTATCGGCGAACGCCGCGACGGTCGAAAAGAAATGGGTGCTGATCGACGCCGAGGGTCTCGTTGTGGGCCGCGTTGCATCGATTATCGCCAACATCCTGCGCGGCAAGCACAAGCCGTCGTTCACCCCCCACGTCGATTGCGGTGACAATGTCATCGTCATCAACGCGGAGAAGGTGGCGTTCACCGGCAAGAAGCTGCAGGACAAGCGTTACTACAAGCACACCGGCTATGCCGGCGGCATCAAGGAAACGAGCCCCGCGAAGATCCTCGAAGGCCGTTTCCCCGAGCGCGTGCTCGAAAAGGCCGTCGAACGCATGATCCCGCGTGGCCCGCTCGGCCGCCAGCAGATGCGCAACCTGCGCATCTTCGCCGGCACCGAACATCCGCATGAAGGGCAGAGCCCCGAAGTGATCGACGTCGCGTCGATGAACCGCAAGAACAAGGTGGGTGCATAATGGCTGACGAACAGACCATGACCGATCTCAAGGATCTCGCCGGCGCCGTCGAAGGCACCGTTGCCGCTCCGGTCTCGACCACGCCGCTGCGCGAAAAGATCGTCGACAAGCAGGGCCGCGCCTATGCGACCGGCCGCCGCAAGGACGCCGTTGCCCGCGTGTGGGTCAAGCCCGGCACGGGCAAGATCACCGTCAACGGCCGCGACCAGGAAGTTTACTTCGCACGTCCGACGCTGCGTCTCGTCATCAACCAGCCCTTCGGCCTGACCGAGCGCGTTGGCCAGTATGACGTGATCGCAACCGTCAAGGGCGGTGGCCTCTCGGGCCAGGCGGGCGCCGTGCTGCACGGCATCGCGCAGGCGCTGACCCGCTTCGAACCCGCGCTTCGCGGCGTTGTGAAGTCGGCCGGCTTCCTGACCCGCGACAGCCGCGCCGTCGAGCGTAAGAAGTACGGCAAGGCCAAGGCCCGCCGCAGCTTCCAGTTCTCGAAGCGCTAATCAGTTTCTTTCGTCGACGGACGGAGAAAGGAAGGGCGGTCCGGCAACGGGCCGCCCTTTTCCTTTGTGGGAACGAGGTCGGGAATGTCGGCTTTGGGGTGGGAAGTTGCCGTTCCCTTACCCATTTCGTCATCCCGGACTTGATCCGGGATCCACGACGATGGTGCGGTTATGGATCCCGGATCAAGTCCGGGATGACGATGAAAGACAGGTCAGAACCGGTCGGTTCTTGGTATTGCTATAACAGGTCGAGGCTCCCCAGCGCCAGCGCCTGCCGTGCGGGCCGTTCGGCCATCACCGCGAACATCTCGTCGCCGCGCGCGGTGCGTTCGACACTCATCGAGGCGAAGACCGCCATGAAATAGCCGCTCAGGGCCCCGACGCGGTAGTCGGTCCACAGCGCTGCGGCATCGGGCTTGACGCCCGCGGCGGTCAATGCCGCGATCCAATGGTCGAATGCCGGCCGGTCGGCCGCCGCGCGCTCGACCGGGTCGGCGATGCTGGTGCCGACCAGATAGGCGAGGTCGGCGGCGCCGCTGCCGCGCCCCAGCGTCTGCCAGTCGACGATCCAGCAGGCTTCGCCGTCCGGCGCGAAGAGGATATTGTCGACGCGCAGGTCGCCATGGACGATCGTCCGGACCGAAGGCTCGCGCGCCAGATAGGCGTCGAGTTTCGTAACGAGCCCGGCGCCGAGATCGAGCACCTCGGGCGCGAGCCTTTCCGCATAACGTTCGCGAAAGCCGGCATAGAGCTGGGGGAACAGCGTGCGGATCAGCCCCGCATTGTCGCGTGCAAGCGAGGGCATCTGCGCGAGCCGGGCGTCGTTCCACAAATAGGCGTGAAGTTTTGCCGCGGCTTCGATGCAGGGGATCAGCCCGGAGAGGCCGAGACCGGCAAGCTGGTCGCCCGCCTGCGCCGGAGCGAGGTCAGACAGGATCAGGACGAAGTCGACATCATCGTCGGCAATATCGCAATAATGGCATATCGGCGCGGGAACCCCGCTGGCGGCGGCAAGCTCGCGATACCAGCTGATTTCCTTGACATAGGTGCCGGTGAGCTTGGCGATATTGCGGCTCGCCTCGTCATGGCTGGGGCATTTGGCGATCACCGTTGCGGGGGCGTCGACGCCCGCGTCCCAGTCGAGCGTCAGGCGATAGCTGTCGCACATCTGCCCGGTGCCGACCTTGGCCGCGACGAAACCCTTCAGCTTTTCCGGATGCCCGAGCACCGCGCTGAGCCACGTCGGCTGCATCGCCTCGGGCGAGGTCGGAAAACTCACGGCGCGGGGTCCATCAGACCGGTGAGGCCGGTCGGGGCGTGCGGGCCGACGAACAATTGTTCGAGCACCCCGATACCGCCCTCGCTGCGGTCGCCGTCGGCGAGGTCGGCGCGGATGAGCGCCTGCACATGCATCGCGAGCGGATTGCCCCACATCCGTTCGGCCTCGGACAGGCTGTCGTGCGACACCTCGAGGTCGCCATGGTCGAAACCATGGCCCCAGACGGGGTGCGTGTAGCCGAGCCCGCTCATCGCGAACACCGGCCCGCTCGGGGTCAGCGTCAGGCGCGTCTTGCCATCGAAATCGGCGGTCAGCCTGCTCAGGCGCCGCGTGCCCGGCTGCCATTCGGCGGCAAAAGCGGGGTCGGCATAATGGCGCTCGCCGCCGTTCGCGCCGACCAGCACCGCGCGGCGGTTCCATGGGCTCCCCTCGCCATCGTCGTTGCTGTGAAAGAAGAGCGAGCGACCCTCGAAATTGCACGGCGTCCACAGCCAGAAGAATTGGTGGAAATTGCCCTGCGGCGGCGGTTGCGGCTCGGCCGCGCCGACGGGGCGGATACCCCAGCTGCGGTCGCGCGTTCCGGCCCAGTCGGCCCCGACATCGACGCGCGCACCATCGACCGAGAGCCATCCCGACCAATGGCCGTTTTGCGTCATGCGCGTATAGTCCATGAACAGGCGGGTGCCGTTGCGGCGGGTGAAGCGCGGTTCCTCGATCGGGAAATGGCGCGCAGTGAACCGCAGCTCGGCGGCGAGCGGGCCATCGTTGGCGACGATACGCAGCGTCAGCGTTTCGAGCGGTGCGTCGATGTTGATCGCGATCGGCCCCACCGACAGGTCGAGCCGTTCGCCGCCTGAGCGTCGGCTTGCGCGCAGATTATGCTGCACGCCACCCGCCAACACGCAAAAGGCCGCATCGACGATGCCCAACTGCGGATAGAAACCCATCGCCGCGGCGAAGAAGACCGACCCGTCGGGCGAATAGCCGTTGAAGAAATAGCGATCATAGAAATTGCGGTCGGTGCCCGCGAAGGCAATCGGCTCGGCGCTCTGGTGCAGCGGGAAATCGTCGCCCTTTGTCAGCATCGTCTCTCATCCCATTTTGCGTTTTTTCTTGCAACGTAACGGGATACGGCGGCGCGTCAATGCACCGGCGGATCGACCGGCGGCACGGCGTCGATCGGTGCTACGGGTTCACCGGGCGCGCGCGGCGGCAATGCGTCAGGCGGCACGTCGTCGATCTGCATGTCGAAGGTCGGAACCGCCTCGACGTTGCGAACGCGGACCGCGATGTCGCCGTCCTTGATCCGCAGCTCGTTGAAGCTCGGCGGGGTCGAGCGAATACGCTGCGACAGCGTTCCCGCGCCGATCATGCGGATCGGTCCGGATGCGGTTTGCGCTACGAGGTCGAAGGCGTCGTGGACATGGCCGGTGAGCACTGCCGCGACGCCGCGCTTGGCCAGTTCGCGCAGCGCCCGCTCGCCGCCACGGGTCAGCGCGCGCCCCTTCGTGCCGGCTTCGACCAACGGGTGGTGCGCGGTGACGAGCACCGTTGAGCCGCGCGGCAGCGCATCGATTGCAGCGAGCGTCTTCTCCAGCGCCCGCGCCGTCACCCAGCCCTTTGACCAGTCGAGCCGCCATTGCGCGCGCGCGGTCGTCTTGAGCGGCACCACCGCGACGCCCGCCAGATCGAGCTCGCGTTCGACAAGCCGCTCGATCCCGCGAATGCGGCGATAGGGGTCGAAGAAGCGTTCGAAGGGGTTGAAATAGGGCAGGTCATGGTTGCCGACCTCGACCGTCACCGGCACGTCGAGCGCACCGACCCAGTCGCACGCCGCGGCAAATTCATGGCTGCGCGCGCGCATCGTGAGGTCGCCGGTGATCAGCACCGCATCGGGCTGCTCGCGGCGCACGCAATCGGTAAACCAGGCGAGCGCGGTGCGGTCCTCCAGCCCGAAATGCAGGTCGCTGATGTGGAACAGCCGCGTCATGGCGTGGCGGGCGCCGTGGCGAGAAATGCGAGCGGGCTGGCCTCGAGGCGATAGGTTGCGCCCGACGGCAATTCGGCGGGCTCGCCGTCGAGGAGCAGGCCGATCGATCCCTTGCTTTCGATGACCACCGCGCGGCGTTCGGACAGGTCGACGCTCGGCCCTTCGCGAAAATCGCCGCCGAGCCAGGCGATCCCGTGGCTCAGGATCGACCCGGCGCTGTCGGTGATCAGCCCCTCGGCGAGGATGCGGTCGGGCTTTGGCGTCAGGTTGATCGCCTGGAAAGATTCGTCCGAGCCGCGGATGCGCACGCCGTCGCCGTAAAGCGTCGCATCGATTGCTTCGGGAATGGTTTCGGCGAGGCCGCTGAGGCTGAGCGAGCGGAATTGCTCGCGAACCTCGGCCCATGCCGTCGTCGGCCCGGCGATGACACCGATATAGGCGCGCCCGGCGTCGCAGAGGATCGTCGGCGGATGGACGCTCTGCGCCTTGCCCGCGAGCGCGTCGTGCAAGATGTCCTCGGGGCTGCGATCGCCGTGCAGCGTCTTGTGGAACAGGTTGAGCGTCCCGCCGGGAAGCGGGAGCATCGCGCCGCGCCATGTTTCGAGCCGGCCCGCGGCGGCGTTGAGCGTGCCGTCGCCGCTGAGGACCAGCAGCAGGTCGATGCCGTCGCCCTCGAGCGTGGCGGCCGACGGGAGGTCGGCGTCGGGAAGAATGATCGTGCGGACGAGCGGCGCGCCCGCCGCATGGCATATCTCGGTCAAACGGCCGACGAGTGCTTCGTCGGAGCTGCCGCTGCGCAGGTTGCAGATAAGGGCGGGGCGGTTAAAGCTGCTGGTCATCGCCCTGTCCTACGCGCGAACGCGGAAAAGGTGGCGACCAATCATTTCTCGTCACCCCGGACTTGATCCGGGGTCCATCCCCGCCGGCGTTGGCCTTTGGATCCCGGATCAAGTCCGGGATGACGAAGATGATGGACATCCCGAAGGGCAGGGGAGCCACCTTGTCCCGATCCTCGCCGCCCTGTAGGGCGCGAAAGATGGCGGGGCCGGTTTCCAAAGGACGACGGTTGATCAAATTCCTATTCGTGGTGCTGCTGCTCGTGCTGTTGTTCGGCGGCGGCGCCAAGATGATCGTCGCGGGCGGCGCGAAATCGCTCAACATGGCCGATCGGCTGCTCGGGCAGGGCGACGGCGCGCGGCTGCTGCTTGCCGATCAGCCCTATGGTCGCGGTCCGCGCCAGTCGCTCGACATCTGGGTTCCCGAAAATGCCAAGGCGGACGACCGGCTGCCCGTCGTCGTCTTCTTTTATGGCGGCGGCTGGGAAAGCGGTGAGCGGGGCAGCTATGGTTTCGCCGGGCGCGCGCTCGCGCGGCAGGGCTTTGTCGTGGTGATCCCCGACTATCGGCTCGTGCCCAAAGCCTATTGGCCCGACTTTATCGAGGACAGTGCGGCGGCGGTCGCATGGACGCACGAGCATATCGCAAAGCTTGGCGGCGATCCCGACCGGATCGCGCTGATGGGCCATTCGGCGGGCGCCTATAACGCCGCGATGCTCGCGCTCGACCCGCAATGGCTGCATGCGGTGAAGAGCGATCCGTCGATCATCCGCGGCGTCGCGGGGCTTGCCGGCCCCTATGACTTCTTGCCCATCGAAAAAGGGGGGCGCGGGGACAAGGCGATGGGCAAGGTCAAGCCGATCGAGAAAACCCAGCCGATCCATTTCGCGCGCGGCGACGCGCCGCCCTTGTGGCTCGCGACCGGCGACGAGGATGACACGGTGCGGCCGCGCAACAGCCAGAACCTCGCCGCCGCGATCGAGAAGGCGGGCGGCCCGGTGACGCTCCGCGTCTACCCCGGCATGGGGCATAGCGGCATCGTGATGGCGCTCGCCGCGCCGTTCCAGAACAAGGGGCCGGTGCTGGAGGAAGCGACCGATTTCCTGCGCGGCGTGACCGGCCGCCGCATTGCGCCCGCGTCGGAAGCGACGCAGTGAACGCCCCGATCCCGGCGATTGTCCTCGCGGGCAGCCGGCCCGGTCCCGATTCGCTGTTGACCGGCAGCGGGGTGTCGACCAAGGCGCTGCTGCCGATCGCGGGGCAGGCGATGCTCGTCCATGTGGTGAAGGCGCTGCGCGCTTCGCCTGAAGTCGGCGCAATCACGATCCTCGCACAGAAGAGTGCCGAGCTGGCGGCCGAGCCGGGGCTCGCTGGGCTTGCCGACCTGCATTTTGCCGATTCGGGGCAGGGCATCAGCAGTTCGCTCGCCGCGGCGCTGCCGCCGGGCGACGATCCGCTGCTCGTCACCACTGCCGACAATGTACTGCTGACCCCGACTATGATCGCTGAATTCCTGCGCGGCGCCGAGGACAGCGACGTCGCGGTCGCGATGGTCGAGCGCGACACGCTGCTCGCGCGCTATCCGCAGTCGAAGCGTACCTGGCTGAAGTTCCGCGGCGGCTGGTGGTCGGGGGCGAACATGTTCCGCCTGCGCGGGCGTCGCGTGCTGCCCTTGCTCGATTTCTGGGGCCGCATCGAACGCGACCGCAAGAAGGGGCTCAAGATCATCGCGGCGTTTGGCCCGTGGCTGCTGATCGGCGCGCTGCTTCGCCTCTTCACGATCCAGCAGGGCGTTGCGCGCGCGGGCCTCCGTTTCGGCCTCAACGCGAAGGTCGTGCCGATGCCCGAGCCCGAGGCGTGCATCGATGCCGACAAGCCCGCCGACATCGAGTTGATCGAAGCGATATTTGCCGCGCGACGCCAAGGCGCTATAGGGCAGCCCCTATGACCATCGACAAAGCCATCATCCTGTCGGCCGGACAGGGTTCGCGCCTGCTGCCGCTGACCCGCGACATTCCCAAATGCCTGATCGAGTTCAACGGCCGCAGCCTCATCAGCTGGCAGGTCGCGGCGCTCGTCGCGAACGGCATCAAGGACATCGTCGTCGTCACGGGCTTTCGCACTGAACGCGTTGAGGATCATGCGCTCCAGCTCTATCGCGACACCGGCGCGCGCATCCGGACGCTGTTCAATCCCTTCTTTCAGGTCGCCGACAACCTTGGCACCTGCTGGATCGCGCGCGAGGAGATGGACCGCGATTTCATCATCCTCAACGGCGACACCATCATCTCGGACGAGATTGTCGCAAAGCTGATCGCGGGCGCAAACGAGCCGATCAATGTCACCGTCGACGTCAAGGCTGACTATGACGACGACGATATGAAGGTGAACCGCGACGCCGAAGGCCGCCTGCATCACATCGGCAAGCGGCTGCTGCCCCCCGACACCAATGCGGAGTCGATCGGCATGCTGGCGTTCGTCGGCGACGGCCCGTCGATCTTCCGCAACCAGGTCGACCAGATGATGCGCACCCCCGACGGGGTCGAGCGCTGGTATCTGCGCGCGATCGACATCATCGCCAAGGGCAACCGCGTCGGCACCGTGTCGATCGAAGGGCTCGAATGGCAGGAAGTCGACTTCCCGCAGGACGTCGAAGCCGCCGATGCGCTTACCGCGAAATGGGCCGAAGAAGGCCGCTACGCGAAATAGGGTTTGAGCCAGCCGGCGAGCGCGGCGACCTCTGCGTCGCCCAGCTTCACCGCTTGCCCAAGGTCGGGCTGCGCCGGCCAGCCCGCGTCGGCAATTGTCAGCCCCGCGCCCGAGCGTTCGCCCTCATAACGCGGCAGCACGTGGAAATGGACGTGCGGGTCGACCATCATCAGCATCAGATAGTTGATCTTCGCATAGCCGACCGCTTGGCCCAGCGCGGCCTCGATCGCGGCGGTCGCGGTCTTGAGTTCGGCATGCGCTTCGGCCGGCAAGTCGCCGAACGCTGTCGCATCCGACTTTGCCGCGAGTATCAGCGCGCCGAGCGTCGGCTGCGCGGGGCGCAGCAACACGACCCAATGATCATATTCGGCAATCAGCGTCGCGGGATGGCCGAATTTGGCGATCGTGTCGTTCATGGCTGTGCTTCTTCCATCCAGCTGACGATCGGCCGGCCCGAACGCTTGACGGCATAAGCTTGCACCAGCCGCACCGCATGGACGACCAGCGATATGACGGTCCACCAGGCGAGCACGATCAGCCCGATGTCGGGGCGCCCCGCGAGCGTCGCGAAAAAGAGGATCGCGAAGTTCGGGTTACGGCGCGCGGTGATCAGGCGGAAATCGCTGTCGAACTTTTGCCAGACATGGATGTCCATGCCGAAGTCCTTGATGAACATCCCTTCGATCACGCGCTGGAGCACATAGCCCGCGACGACCGCGACCATGACCAGTAGGAAAGTCTGGTTCGACAGCGCAAGGCCCCATGTCCCAAGCCCGACGCCCCAGAAATACCACCAGAAGGGCGGGTGGATCAGGTCGACGCCATGGTCGGCGACATTGCCCCATTTCGACGATGTGATCGTGCAGCGTGCAAGCTTGCCGTCGACGGTGTCGAGCACCATGAAGATGAAACCCGCGAGCATGCCTTGCCAGTAGTGGCCGTAGGCGAACAAATAGGTCGCATAGACGCAGAGCGCGGCGCCGATCGCGGTGACCATGTTCGGGGTCATGCCGACGCTCGCGGCGCCGCGCGTCAGCCACAATGCGAGCTCGGGCCACAGATATTTGGTCAGCGCATCGGTGACGCCCTTATACGCACCGAAATAGCTCTTCCGCTCGATCTCGCGCCGCGTTTCGGGGGTCAGCTCCCTGACGAAGGGCTGTTCGAGCTTGCGAAGCTGGCGATTATAGAGCTTGCGCCCGTCCGACAGGTCGATGACCGTCGCGGCCATCGGGTCGCTGCCGGCCGGGACCTGTCCGATCACGGGGTCGCCGCCCCAAGCGAACACCGTGCCCGGCTGTTCGATCACCCAGCGCAGCAGCATCGGGTCGAAGACATAGGCGAGGTTGAAGACCAGTTCGTGGCCCGGCGCGACCGGCTTGCCGTCCTTTTCCGCCATGCGGCGGCAGCGCTCGGCGTTGGTCATGCCCCAGATCGGGGTGCTGTTTTCGCCGAGCAGGCGGATCGGCGCGCTCACCGCGGTGCCCTCGCGAAATCGAGGATGATATCGGCCTGCCGTATCGAGGCGGGGATCGGGAACTGGTCGATGGAATCGTGCATGGCGGCTTCCTGAGCATCAACAAAGGTCGGTTGCAAGTCCGCAGCCCGGTCCAGCGCGGCGGGAAGGTCGGCGATATCTTCGATGACCTGACCCAGATGCCAGTGCGCGAACGCCGGATCGTCGCGCCACGCTAACCGGTCGAGGTTCAGGAAAATGCACGGACGCGGGCGCAGCAGGAACTCGTAAACCTGGCTCGACACGTCGCCCAGATAGACATCGGAGCTCATCGTATAGCTCATGTCGATCGAATGGTGGCTGCCCATATCGACCCGGATATGCGCCGCGGTGGTCGTGATCGGGGACACGCGCTGCGCCAGTTTCGTATGCGGCGCGATGATGACGTTCCACCCCTCGAGTGCCTCAAGCGCGGCGAGCACTTCGGGGCCGTGCGCCGGCCACGACGACAGCTTCGCGTCGAAATGCGGATTGTAAAACAGGGTCGGCCGGTCATTATCGAAATAGCGCTGCCGCTCCGCGCATATTTCGAACTTGGCATATCCGCCCACCAAGACATTGCCGGGTTCGGACAGCTTGTGTTCGATCATGCGCCGCCGGTCCTTTTCGCCCGCGACGAGGGTCAGGTCGATCAGCGCATGCCGCCCCCGATAACCGCCCGCGCGGTCGCCCGCGCCATGCTTGATTACGACGATGCGTGATGAAAAGCCGGGAATGCGTTTTAGCCACGCGCTCGAAATCTCGGTCGTGACCAGCAGGGGAAAGCGCCGGATCGCTGGATAGTTGAGCAGCAAGGTCGCGAGCCGCGAGGGCTGGCGGAACAGCGTATCGGGACCAAAGGGCGGGCGGCGCAGTAGCACTGGTTCGAACAGGCCATCGGGATCATAGCTGAGTATGAGATCGAGAATCTGGCGTGACGGCGACAAGATCGAAACCCTTACATCGTCGCGCTTCGCGAGTTCGAGCGCCGCCGGCAGCCAATGATAAAGCTGTTGTGCTTCGGCAAGGGCAAGGAAGGCGATAGGGGTCGGCAAGCTGTGCTCCGGTTGCGAGGAACTGGCGAAGGGGGCCGGGCGCATTCAACCGGGCCCGATCTCGAAATCCAGCGTCCGCCAGCCCTGCTGTGCGGCAAGACGGACCAGCTTGC
Organism: Sphingopyxis sp. 22461; assembly: GCF_052044915.1. Lineage (NCBI taxonomy): Bacteria > Pseudomonadati > Pseudomonadota > Alphaproteobacteria > Sphingomonadales > Sphingopyxidaceae > Sphingopyxis > Sphingopyxis sp. 22461. The sequence goes on along the minus strand of NZ_JBQENY010000004.1, from coordinate 82,085 downwards.
GGCTGCGTCCGATCAGCCAGGATTCATGCGCCAGCGCAAAGGTCGGTGCGTCGCTCGGGTGGTCGGAATAAGCGCGGATATGCACCGCGCCGTCGGCTGCGTTCGCGTCAAGCCACTCGGTCACCCGGCGCGCTTTTTCGGCGCCATAGCAATTTCCGCCGTCGAGCAGCGGGAGCCAGCTGCCATCGGCGGCGCGCCGGTGTCGGGTCGCGACGATCGCGTCGAAACCCAGGGCTTCGGCGATCGCGCCGGCGTAGAATTCGGGCGCCGCTGTCGCCATCAGCAGGCGGTATCCCTCGGCGCGGTCGCGCGCGATGCACGCCTGCGCGCCGGGCGGCACGTCGCGCGATACGCGCCACGCCGCGAAATCGGCGGCGAGCTTATCGGCGCGGGCGGGGGCGATGCTGGCGCCGAGCATCAGGCGAATCGCGGCGGGCTTGAACCGGTCGCGGCCATAGAGGCGCAGCGCATAGCCGATCATCAGCGCTGCGAGCGCCGGAAGCAACAGCACACGCCACCGCGCCTCGCGCCACGCCGCCCACAGCAGGAACAGCGTGAAGGTCGGTCTGCGCAGCACGGTGCGGTCGAGGTCGTAGATCGCGACGCGGATGGGCAGCTCCTCGCTCATCGCTCTGTGGGTCCGATCAGGCGTAATTTACGCGCCGTCTTGCCGAGCGAGGCGCGGTCGGCGAGCGGCAGGGCGAAGCGCAGCGCAAGCCAGATAGCGGCGACGGCGATGAGCGCGAGCAGCGGCAGCGAGATCGGGTCGGGCAAAAGGTCGGCGAGCACCGCCGCCACGCCTGCCACCACGGTGATCGCGATCCCGCGCAACGCTACCGGCAGGAATTGGGCGTCGAAGGGATGAAGCTTTTCGACGATCGCGAGCTGGAGCGTCGGGATGGCGGCCATCGAGACAAGGCCGATCGCGGTCGCGAGCGTTACGCCGGTCAGCGGATCGAGGTGCCCCACGATCAGCCATCCGGCACCCACCGCGAGGGCAACCCCGAAGATGCTGGCGGTAAGCTGTTGGCGGAAAGCGGCGACGACTTGAAGCACCGGCGCCGAAATACCGAGCACCGCTTCGGCGGCGCGCGCGAACAGCAGGATGACAAGTGCGGCTTGTGCCGCCTGCGCCTGATGCCCGAACAGTCCGAGCAACGACGCGCTCCCCGCGGCGAGCACCGCGGCGAGCGGCAGCGCAATCGCCGAGATCAGCCGCGTCGCATAGGCATAGATGTCGGCGACCTGCCGCCGGTCCTCGCGCTCGGCGCTCGCGGCGAGCGGCGCCATTACGTACGTAAACGCGATGCGCACAAGCTGGACGACGCTCGACAATTTTCGCGCGATCGTGAACAGGCCCGCCGCCGCCGCGCCCGCTGCGCCGGGGAGCAGCATGTTGAGGATGAGTGCGGGCGCATCGCCGAACAGCCGGGCGATGATGTTCGACGGCAGGATCGAAAGCCCCGCCCAGAAAGTGTTGCGCGCCGTCTCGCTGGCCCACGGTCCGCGCCACAGATCGGCGAAACTATAGTGACGCGCGAGCAGACGCACGCTGAGCGCCGCGGTGATCGCGAGCGAGCAAAGGTGCGCAATGAACAGCCCCTTGAGGCCGAAGCCACCGGCGAAAAACAGCGCCGCGAACACCAGTCGCAACATCTGTTCCCACACGATCCGCAGCCGGATTTCGGCGCCGAACACCATGCGCGCGCGCAGCGCCGACGTCGCGATTTCGACAAAGGCCCACAGCGGTAGCGCCCAGACGAAGATGCGGATCGCGGGGGTGACGAGTTCGCGGTCCTTCGCAGCGACGTTGAGCAGCGAACCGAGATCGGCGGCAAAAAGGGCGACCAGCGCCGCGACGATGATGCAAGGCCCGACGCCGAAGATCATCGCGGTGCGCAGCGCCGCCGCCGCCTCGGCGTTGCTCGCCGATTGCGGGACGGTGCGCTGCATCGCGCTGGTCATGCCGAGGTCGAAGATATTTTCGAGCAGGTTCACCGCGGCCCAGAGCACGGCATAGAGACCATAGCCGGCGAGGCCGAACATCAGGACGTAAAGCGGCTGCGCGACGATCTCGACCACTGCGCCGAGGCGCGCCAGCACGGTCGTGCCAAGCCCGCGCGCGACGCTGCGGCTGGTTACGGCGGGTTTGGCGACGTCTTCGCTCATCCTTGCCGCACCTAGCGGCTCGTCCGCCGTGCCGCCAGCGGCTTTCGTGCGCGCATCCCGCTTCACCCCCTTGTCGACTCTTTCAATCGGGTCTAGGCAGCGCGCAATTGCATAGGGAACCCCGCGATATGGCCCAATTTGTCCTGCCCAAGAACAGCCGCCCGCAAAAGACGGGCAAGGTCCACAAGGCCGATGGCGCCGCGGCGGTGAAGAAATTCAAAGTCTATCGCTACGACCCCGATAGCGGCCAGAACCCGCGTTTCGACACGTTCGAGATCGACACCGAAAAATGCGGCCCGATGGTGCTCGACGCGCTCATCAAGATGAAGAGCGAGCAGGATTCGTCGCTGACCTTCCGCCGTTCGTGCCGTGAGGGCATTTGCGGCAGCTGTTCGATGAACATGAACGGCAAGAACGGCCTCGCCTGCACGACCGCGATCGAGGATCTGAAGGGCGACATCACGATCACCCCGCTGCCGGCGATGGACGTGATCAAGGATCTCGTCCCTGATTTCACCCATTTTTATGCGCAATATGCGTCGATCGAGCCGTGGCTCAAGACCAAGACGACGACGCCGAGCGGCAAGGAGCGGCTGCAGTCGCCCGCCGAACGCGAAAAGCTCGACGGGCTTTACGAGTGCATCCTGTGCGCCTGCTGCTCGACGAGCTGCCCGAGCTATTGGTGGAACAGCGACAAGTTCCTTGGCCCCGCGATCCTGCTCCAGGCGTATCGCTGGCTCGCCGACAGCCGTGACGAGATGACCGGCGAACGGCTCGACGAGCTCGAAGATCCGTTCCGCCTTTATCGCTGCCACACGATCATGAACTGCGCCAATGCCTGCCCCAAGGGGCTGAGCCCCGCGCGTGCGATCGCCGAGATCAAGAAGCTCGAGGCCGAGCGGCAGGTGTGAACGACGGGATCGAGGAACCGAAGCGCCGCGACCATTTCAGCGCCGAGGAACTGGACGGCGGCTGGCTGAGCTGGGACCTCAAGGACCCGACGCGCTTCAACAGCTTCATCGAACCGCTGACGGTGCGCGTCGAACCGCCGACGTCCGATGGCCGTCCGTGCGCACGGGTGCGCATGATCCCCGAACGCAAGCACAGCAACCTTGGCGATAACGTCCATGGCGCGGTGACGCTCGCGCTCGTCGACATTGCGCTCTTCGCGGCGTCGCACCAGTTCGGTTCGCTCAACGCGGGCCATTCGGTGACGCTCGACCTGTCGACGCAGTTCGTCGGTGCGGGCCGCATCGGCGAGCCGCTCGACGCCGTGGTCGAGCTGGTCCGCGAAACCGGCCGGCTGATCTTCCTGCGCGGCCTTGTCGTGCAGGGCGAGGGCGACAGCCATATCGTACTGACCTTCGCCGGGACGATCCGCAAGGCGAGCGCCAAGTGACCACCGTTCTTGCGGCCTATGACGCGCTTGTCGCGGCGGGGGAACTGCGCCCCGACCCCGAACAGCGCGCCGCTGCCGAGCGGCTGAACCAGTTGCAAGCCGAGCTCGAAGCCGTTCCCAAGCGCGGCAGCCTGCTCTGGCGCCTCGCGGGTCGCAAGCCTGAGGCGCTGCGGGGTGTCTATCTGTGGGGTGCCGTCGGGCGTGGCAAGTCGATGTTGATGGATCTTTTCTACGACCATCTCGCCATCCAGCGGAAGCGGCGCGTCCATTTTCATGCCTTCATGCTCGACGTCCATGCGCGGATGCGCGAGGTGCGCAAGAGCGAGAGCGGCGATCCGATCCCGCTCGTCGCCGATGCGCTCGCCGAAAATACGCGCTGCCTCGCGTTCGACGAAATGGTCGTGAACAACAGTGCCGATGCGATGATCCTCTCGCGCCTGTTTACCGCGCTGATCGACCGCGGGGTGACGATGGTAGCGACGTCGAACCGGCCGCCGAAGGACCTCTACAAGGACGGACTCAACCGCGAGCATTTCCTGCCCTTCATCGCGCTCGTCGAGGAACGGCTCGACGTGATGAGCCTCAACGGCCCGACCGATTATCGCCGCGACCGGCTGGGCGACGGTGCGCGCTGGTTCGTTCCCGCCGACGATGCCGCGAGCGCGGCGCTTTCGGCGGCTTTCTTCCGCCTCACCGACTATCCGCCCGAGGACCGCGCGCATGTCCCGACGCTCGAACTCGACGTCGGCGGCGGGCGGATGCTGCACGTGCCGAAGGCGCTGAAGGGCGTCGCGGTCTTTTCGTTCAAGCGCTTGTGCGGCGAGGCGCGCGGGGCCGCCGATTACCTCGCGGTCGCGCGGCATTTCCACAGCGTCATCATCGTCGGCATCCCGCGCATGGGGCCGGAGAACCGCAACGAGGCGGCGCGCTTCGTCACGCTGATCGACGCGCTCTACGAATATAAGGTCAAGCTGCTCGCGAGCGCGGCGGCGATGCCCGACCAGCTTTACATCGCAGGCGACGGGGCGTTTGAATTCGAGCGCACGGCGAGCCGCCTCGCCGAAATGCAGTCGGATGACTATCTCGCGCTAGGCCACGGGTCTGCCGAAGGCGCGATCGCCTAGGCGATCGCGAGGACCAGGCCGCTGGCAATCTTTCCCCAACGTGACGAATTGACCGTCACAGAAATGAGATCGCGGACGTAGCGCACCTCATGCGCCAGATGGCCGTACGCCTGCTCGATCGTGCGGCGCAGCGTCCGCAGCGGCTTGGGCGCGGCGACTGCGATCCGCGCCGGGCGCTCGGGCGGTCCGGGTAAAGTCGCGAATCCCCCGCTGGTCACGCGGGTGTCGTCCGCGACGGCGCGGCATAGCGCCTCCATCCGCGAAATCGCCAAGCCGTTCGGGACTTCGCGGTCGCGGCTCAGCAGTTCGAAACTGTGGCTGAAGGCCGAAAACTGGATCGCGCCGCTCGCCGCGCTGTGATCGAGCGCGTCGCGCATTTCCTCGTCGGACATCGCGCAAAGCTGCGCGGGGCGGAAACGGCTGGCGCGGTCCATCAGCCCGCTGACCGGCACTTCGCACACGCCATGATGGATGCGCATGCCGAGATTGCCGGGGTCGAGCGAGATGTCGCAGCCATGACCCTGGTACGCGCCGTTGAAACTGCTGTCGAAGCGGAAGCCCAGGGCAGCGAGCGCGCGCAGCGTGTCGTCGTTGGCGCCGAAATTTCCGGCACGGAACGCGGTCGGTTTCGGCGCGCCTGCCCCGACGAGGATGTCGCGCGCGAGCGCGATCAGCTTCTTCTGCGCCGAGAGCGGAAAATCGCCGATGTTGCGTCCGGTCAGGCGGCCGACCGGGTTGAAGCGCGCGAAGGCCAGCCATTCGGTGTGGATATGGACCTGCACCTCGTGCCCGCGTGCGACCACCGGCTGGACGATCGCGTCGACCACTTCGGGGCCGTAAACGAGCGCGGGCATCGGATCGATGAAGAACACGCCGGTCAGCCCGTGACGCTCGAGCATGTCCATCTGGAAATGGATGCCGAAATCGCCATCGCGGCAGCGGCCGAGGATCGAGCTTTCGAAATTGGCGCGCGCATCGGCGCCGCGCTGGTAAAGGCCGGCCGACAATTCGGTGTCGAAGCTGATGATTGCCCGGGTCATTGTTCCCGCGCGTAGCATGGCAGCGATAAGGGAGGGTTAACCGATTCCTACGCGATCGCCGCGACGACGGGGCGTGCGGCCGCTTCGCGCTTGTCACATCCCGCGCCTATTCCCATCCGGAGAGCGTTGCGCAAGGCGACTTATAGTTATTGCGAACTATTAGCAAAGAAAGCCTGTTTTTCGTCCTTTTCGCGGTTGTTTCGTTAAGGGAATCGGCGTAGGGGCGTCGCCAGTCTTGGGACCGGAGCGGAGCTTTAGCCCGTGCTCCCGCCGGTCTGTGAACCAATTGCCGGGCTTGCCAGGAAGGGAGTGCCGCGCGCCATGGGACGCAAGAAGATCGCTTTGATCGGAGCCGGAAATATCGGCGGAACGTTGGCGCTGCTCGCCGCGCAGAAGGAACTCGGCGACGTCGTCCTGTTCGACGTCGTCGAAGGCGTGCCGCAGGGCAAGGCGCTCGACCTGTCGCAGGTCGGCCCGATTGCGGGCTTTGACGCGAAGATCACCGGCACGAACGACTATGCCGACATCGCCGGCGCCGACGTCATCATCGTCACCGCCGGTGTCGCCCGCAAACCGGGCATGAGCCGCGACGATCTGCTCGGCATCAATCTGAAAGTGATGAAGGCCGTCGGCGAAGGCATCAAGGCCAACGCCCCCGACGCCTTTGTTATCTGCATCACCAACCCGCTCGACGCGATGGTGTGGGCGCTGCGCGAATTCTCAGGGCTCCCGCACAATAAGGTCGTCGGCATGGCCGGCGTCCTCGATTCGGCGCGCTTCAGCCACTTCATCGCCGACGAATTCGACGTGTCGGTGAAGGATGTGAACACCTTCGTGCTCGGCGGTCATGGCGACACGATGGTTCCCGTCGTGCGTTATTCGACCATCAACGGCATCCCCGTTCCCGATCTCGTCAAGATGGGCCTGTCGAGCCAGGACAAGATCGACGCGATCGTCAAGCGCACCCGCGGCGGCGGCGGCGAGATCGTCGCGCTGCTCGGCACCGGTTCGGCTTTCTATGCCCCCGCAGCCTCGGGCATCGCGATGGCCGAAGCCTATCTGGGCGACCAGAAGCGCATCCTGCCCTGTGCCGCTTATGTCGACGGCCAATATGGCCTCGACGGCCTGTACGTCGGCGTGCCGGTGCTGATCGGCGCGGGCGGCGTCGAGAAGATCGTCGAGATCGAGCTCGACGATGAAGACAAGTCGGGCCTGCAGGTCTCGGTCGACGCGGTCAAGGAATTGCTCGACGCGTGCAAGGCGCTGGATCCCAGCCTCGCTTAATATCCGTGCCCCTGCGAAGGCAGGGGCCCATCACCTGCGCTCGAAAGATCGGGCGGTGGGTGGCCGATACAATTGGAGATGGGCCCCTGCCTTCGCAGGGGCACGAGAAACGGAACGAAATTCATGAGCATTCTCATCGACAAGAATACCAAGGTCATCACGCAAGGGATGACCGGTGCTACCGGCACCTTCCACACCGAACAGGCGCTCGCCTATGGCACGCAGATGGTCGGCGGCGTGACGCCGGGCAAGGGCGGCACGACGCACATCGGCCTGCCGAACTTCAACACCGTTGAAGAAGCCAAGGCCGCGACCGGCGCGACCGCGAGCTGCATCTACGTGCCGCCGCCGTTCGCCGCCGACTCGATCCTCGAGGCGATCGACGCCGAGATGGAGCTGATCGTCTGCATCACCGAAGGCATTCCGGTGCTCGACATGGTCAAGGTGAAGCGCGCGCTGTCGGGCTCGAAGTCGCGCCTGATCGGCCCGAACTGCCCCGGCGTGCTGACCCCCGGCGAGTGCAAGATCGGCATCATGCCCGGCAGCATCTTCTCGAAGGGCAGCGTCGGCGTCGTCTCGCGCTCGGGCACGCTCACCTATGAAGCGGTGTTCCAGACCACCAACGTCGGGCTGGGTCAGACGACCGCGGTCGGCATCGGCGGGGATCCCGTCAACGGCACCAACTTCATCGACGTGCTCGAACTCTTCCTCGCCGACGAAGCGACCAAGTCGATCATCATGATCGGCGAAATCGGCGGCGACGCCGAGGAACAGGCGGCGCAGTTCCTGATCGACGAAGCGAAGCGCGGCCGCAAAAAGCCGATGGCCGGCTTCATCGCGGGCCGCACCGCGCCTCCGGGCCGCCGCATGGGCCACGCCGGCGCGATCGTGTCGGGCGGCAAGGGCGACGCCGAAAGCAAGATCGCGGCGATGGAAGCCGCCGGCATCAAGGTGTCGGCAAGCCCGTCGGAACTCGGCTCGACCCTCGCCGAAGTGCTGAAGGAACGCGTGTAATTCAGATCGCGCCGCTCTTTCATCGTGCCCCTGCGAAGGCAGGGGCCCATCTCCTGCCCGGGCGATGAATGAAGAGCGGCGCAGTCTATATCATGGCGAACCGCAAGAACGGCGCCATCTATACCGGATCGACATCGAAACTGGTGCAGCGGGTTTATCAGCACCGCACGATGTTGATCGAGGGTTTTACGAAGACCCATGGCTGTGTGCTTCTGGTGTGGTTTGAAGCGCATGAGGATTTGCAGGAAGCGCGAAGACGCGAACTGCAGATCAAGCGATGGAAACGAAGTTGGAAGGTGCGGATGATCGAGGAAACAAATCCCGATTGGCGGGATTTGTGGTTCGAGATTCAGGGCTGATGAAAATCTGCTCCGTCGGCACCATGTTTAGGCCCCAGGAGATGGGCCCCTGCCTTCGCAGGGGCACTGCGAGTTTAAGACTATGAACCTCGAACGACAAAGCTTCGACATCGACGAGCCGCAGGCCGGCCCGAGCTGGGCGCCGAAGAACTGGCCCCAGATCGACAGCGATGACCTGACCGCCGCGCTCGACCCGCAGCAGATGCAGGTCGCGGTAAAGGCCGCCGCCGCCAAGGCGGGCGCCGCACTGTCGAACGCCGAAGTCGAACGCGCGGCGGACGATTCGATCCGTGCGATGATGCTGATCCGCACCTATCGCGTGCGCGGGCATCTTGCCGCCAATCTCGATCCGCTCGGCCTCAGCCAGCGCGAGTTGCCCGCCGATTTGACGCCCGAATATCACGGCTTCGTCGGCGCCGACCTCGATCGTCCAGTTTACATCGGCGGAACGCTCGGCCTCGAAAAGGCGACGATTCGCGAGATCGTTGCGATCCTGCGCGCCAATTATTGCGGCAATGTCGGCCTTGAATATATGCACATCGCCGACATCGAGGAGCGCCAGTTCCTGCAGGAACGCATGGAAGGCGCCGACAAGATCATCGAATTTTCGGTCGAGGGCAAACGCGCCATCCTGAGCAAGGTGATCCAGGCCGAGGAGTGGGAGAAATTCCTCGCGCGCAAATATGTCGGCACCAAGCGCTTCGGCCTCGACGGCGGCGAGAGCATGATCCCCGCGATGGAAGCCATCATCAAATATGGCGCCCAATATGGCGTGCGCGAGATCGTCTATGGCATGGCGCACCGCGGGCGGCTCAACATGCTCGCGAACGTCATGGCGAAGCCGTATCAGGTGATCTTCCACGAATTCGCCGGCGGATCGGCGAACCCCGACGACATCGGCGGTTCGGGCGACGTCAAATATCACCTCGGCACCTCGACCGACCGCGAGTTCGGCGGCGCGTCGGTGCATATGTCGCTCGTCCCCAACCCCTCGCACCTCGAAGCGGCCGACCCGGTGGTGCTCGGCAAGGTGCGCGCGCAGCAGGTCGTGCGCGACGACCTTGCCAAACATGAGCAGGTGCTGCCCGTGCTGATCCACGGCGACGCGGCGTTCGCGGGGCAGGGGATCGTCTGGGAATGCCTCGGCTTCTCGGGCATCCGCGGCTACAACACCGGCGGCTGTATCCACTTCATCGTCAACAACCAGATCGGCTTCACGACCAGCCCGCAATTCGCGCGCTCGTCGCCCTATCCGTCGGACGTCGCGAAGGGCGTGATGGCGCCGATCCTGCACGTCAATGGCGACGATCCAGAGGCGGTGACCTTTGCGTGCAAGCTCGCGATCGATTTCCGCCAGCAGTTCAAGCGCGACGTCGTGATCGACATGTGGTGCTATCGCCGCTTTGGCCACAACGAGGGCGACGAGCCGTCGTTCACACAGCCGCTGATGTACGCCGTCATTCGCCAGCATCCGCCCGTGTCGCAGCTTTGCGCCGCGAAACTGGAGGCCGAAGGCGTGGTCGATGCGGGCTGGGCCGATGCCCGGCGCGCCGAATTCGTCGCGCGGCTCGAAGAGGATTTCGAAGCGGCGAAGAGCTACAAGCCCAACAAGGCCGACTGGTTCGCGGGCCGCTGGTCGGGGCTGCACGCCCCCGCCGATCCCGAAAACGCGCGCCGCAACATCGCGACGGGCGTGTCGGACAAATTGTTCGATTCGATCGGCCGCACGCTGACGACGATCCCCGACGACGTCGAGGTCCACAAGACGCTGCGCCGCGTGATCGATGCGCGCGGCGCGATGTTCGCGGACAAGAGCGACGGCGAAGTGTTCGACTGGGCGACCGCCGAGAGCCTCGCTTTCGGGACGCTGCTCAGTGAAGGCTATCAGGTCCGCCTGTCGGGTCAGGATTCGGGGCGCGGCACGTTCAGCCAGCGCCACGCCGTCTGGATCGATCAGAAGACCGAAGCCCGATATGTCCCGCTGACGACCGTGCCGCACGGCCGGTTCGAGGTGCTCGACAGCCCGCTCTCCGAATATGGCGTGCTCGGCTTCGAATATGGCTATGCGATGGCCGATCCGAAGAGCCTCGTGCTCTGGGAAGCGCAGTTCGGCGATTTCGCCAATGGCGCGCAGATCATGATCGACCAGTTTATCGCGTCGGGCGAAGCCAAGTGGCTGCGCGCCAACGGGCTCGTGATGCTGCTGCCGCACGGTTACGAAGGGCAGGGGCCCGAGCATAGCTCGGCGCGCCTCGAGCGCTTCCTGCAACTGTGCGCGGGCGACAATATCCAGGTGTGCAATATTTCGACCCCGTCGAACTATTTCCACGTCCTGCGCCGCCAGATGCTGCGCCCGTTCCGCAAGCCGATGATCATCATGACGCCGAAGTCGCTGCTTCGCCACAAGCTCGCGGTGTCGCAGCGTTCGGACTTCATCGGCGACGCGCATTTCCGCCGCCTGATGTCGGACCGTACGCCGCCGGCGGACAAGGACGTCAAGCGCGTCGTGCTCTGCTCGGGCAAGGTCGGTTACGACCTGATGGAAGCGCGCGATGCCGCGGGCCTCACCGACACGACGGTCGTTCGCGTCGAGCAGATCTATCCCTTCCCGGGTGAGCCGCTCGCGGTTCGCCTGAAGCGGATGCCGAACCTCGAAGAGGTGGTCTGGGCGCAGGAAGAGCCGCGCAACAACGGCGCATGGTTCTTCGTCAACGAACTGATCGAAGAGGCGCTGACCGATGCCGGCAAGAAGGGCATGCGGCCGCGTTACGCGGGCCGCGCCGCCGCGGCGTCGCCCGCGACAGGCCTGATGAGCCGCCACCAGACCGAACAGTCGGCGCTTGTCGCTGACGCGCTCGGCCTGTCGGTTCGCGCCGAAATCCGCCGTACGAAGAACAAAGCTTAAGCCCCCCAAGGAACTGCACCTATGAGCACCGAAGTCAAAGTCCCCACGCTGGGCGAAAGCGTTACCGAAGCGACGATCGGCGAATGGCTGAAGAAGCCCGGCGACGCCGTTGCGCTCGACGAGCCCATCGCGAGCCTCGAGACCGACAAGGTCGCGGTCGAAGTGCCGTCACCCGTCGCGGGCGTGATGGGCCAGCAACTCGCCGCGGTCGGCGACACGGTCAATGTCGGCGCAGCGATCGCGACGATCGAGGCTGGTGGTGCTGCTGCCGCTCCGGCACCCGCCGCTGCCCCGGCACCCGCGCCTGCCAAAGCTGAAGCCGCCGCGCCGGCTCCCGCGGCATCGGCAGCCCCGGCTGCCGATGGCGTCGACACCGTCACCACCATGTCGCCCGCGGTGCGCCGCCTCGTGCTCGAACATGGCGTCGACCCGACGAAGATTCAGGGCAGCGGCAAGGATGGCCGTCTGACCAAGGAAGATGTGCTCGCCGCCGCGAACAACGCGCCGGCTGCTGCCCCGGCCCCGGCTGCTGCCGCCGCGCCCGTCGCCACCGGCACCCCGGGCCGCCACGAAGAGCGTGTCAAGATGACGCGCATGCGCCAGACGATCGCCAAGCGGCTGAAGGCGGCGCAGGATACCGCCGCGATGCTGACGACGTTCAACGACGTCGACATGTCGGCGGTGATGGCGACGCGCGACAAATATCGCGAAAGCTTCGAAAAGAAGCATGGCGTGCGCTTGGGCTTTATGAGCTTCTTCACCAAGGCGGTGGCGCTCGCCGCGTATGACATTCCGGCGGTCAACGCGCGCATCGACGGCGACGAGATCGTTTATCACGACTATCTCGACGTCTCGGTCGCGGTCAGCGCGCCGAACGGCCTTGTCGTTCCCGTCGTGCGCAACGCCGACAGCCTGTCGTTCGCCGACATCGAGAAAGCGATCGCCGACCTCGGCAAGCGCGCCAAGGAAGGCACGCTGACGATGGACGACATGACCGGCGGCACCTTCACCATCTCGAACGGCGGCGTGTTCGGCGGCCTGATGTCGACCCCGATCATCAACCCGCCGCAGTCGGCGGTGCTCGGCCTCCACCGCATCGAGGATCGCCCGGTCGTGCGCAACGGCGAGATCGTGATCCGCCCGATGATGTATCTTGCGATGAGCTATGATCATCGCCTGATCGACGGCCGCGAGGCGGTGACCTTCCTGAAGACGATCAAGGAAGCGATCGAGGATCCGACGCGCCTGCTGATCGACCTTTGATCCGATGATGGCGCTCCCCCTCCGCGCGATTCTGTTCGTCGCTGCCGCTGCCGCCCTGGCGGGCTGCAGCGAAGGCGAAAGCCGCATGGCGAAGGGACTCGAAGAGGGCCTGAGGACCAGCTTCGTCGAAAGCTTCGGCGAAACGTGCCGCGCCACGGCCGAGGGCGGCGGCGCGGCGGCGGGCCTCGCTGCCGAGGTCTGCAAATGCGCGGCCGGCGAATTGATCAAGAAATATCGCGCATCGGAACTGATCGGCCTGTCGCCCGAAATGGCGGCACCGGTTATGAAGTCATGCGCTGCGAAATCCGGGCTGCCCGTTTGAGCGGATTCGCTCGTTGACGGTGCCAGGCAGAAAATTGAGGTAGATTGAACATGGCTGATTACGACTACGACGTCCTTGTCATCGGTTCGGGCCCCGGCGGTTATGTCGCGGCGATCCGCGCGGCGCAGCTGGGCCTGAAGACCGCGTGCGCCGAAGGGCGCGAGACGCTGGGCGGCACCTGCCTCAACGTCGGCTGCATCCCGTCGAAGGCGATGCTCCACGCGTCGGAATATTTCGAGGCGGCCGCCGGCGGCGCGATGGCGGCGATGGGCATCAAAGTGAAGCCCGAGCTCGACCTCCCCGTGATGCACGGTCAACGCAAGGATGCGGTCAAGGGCCTGACCGGCGGCATCGAATTCCTGTTCAAGAAGAACAAGATCGACTGGCTGAAGGGCTATGCCCAGTTCACGTCGAAGGACAGCGTCGAAGTTGCGGGCAAGACGTACCGCGCGAAGAACATCATCATCGCCACCGGCTCGTCGGTGACCCCGCTTCCGGGCGTCGACGTCGATAACGACAAGCAGATCATCGTCGATTCGACCGGCGCGCTCGAACTCGCGAAGGTTCCGGGTCACATGGTCGTGATCGGCGGCGGCGTGATCGGGCTCGAACTCGGCAGCGTGTGGCGCCGCCTCGGCGCCAAGGTCACCGTCGTCGAATTCCTCGACCAGATCCTGCCCGGCATGGACGGCGACGTCCGCAAGGACGCGAACAAGATCCTCAAGAAGCAGGGCATGGAATTCAAGCTCAAGACCAAGGTCACCAAGGCCGACGTCAAGGGCAAGAAGGCGGTGCTGACACTCGAGCCCGCGGCCGGCGGCGACGCTGAAACGCTCGAAGCCGATGTCGTGCTCGTGTCGATCGGTCGCCGTCCGAATACCGACGGCCTCGGTCTCGACAAGGCGGGCCTCGCGGTCAACCAGCGCGGCCAGATCGAAACCGACCATGATTTTTCGACGCTGGTCCCCGGCATCTGGGCGATCGGCGACGTCATTCCTGGCCCGATGCTCGCGCACAAGGCCGAGGACGAAGGCATCGCCTGCGCCGAGAATATCGCCGGACTGACCGGCATCGTGAACCACGACGTCATCCCGTCGGTCGTCTACACCTGGCCCGAAATCGCCGGCGTCGGCCTGACCGAAGAGCAGGCGAAGGAAAAGGGTGAGGTCAAGGTCGGCAAGTTCCCGATGATGGCGAACAGCCGTGCCAAGACCAACCACGAGCCCGACGGCTTCGTGAAGGTGATCGCTGACGCGAAGAGCGACCGCGTGCTCGGCGTGTGGTGCATCGCCAGCGTCGCCGGCACGATGATCGCACAGGCCGCGCAGGCGATGGAATTCGGCGCGACGTCCGAAGATATCGCCTACACGTGCCACGCGCATCCGACGCATAGCGAGGCGATCAAGGAAGCCGCGATGGCGGTGACGGGCAAGCCGATCCACATCTGACAAAATATAATGGGGGAGAGAAACATGGCGAAGCATTGGCTCTGGGCAGGGGCTTCGCTGGCTCTCTCCCTCACCGCGACCGGAGCCGAGGCGGCGCCCGACCTCAATGCCGCCAATGCGCGGCTGACCGCGCTGCTCGACAAAAATTACCCGGCGCTCGATGCGCTCTACAAGGATCTGCACCAGAATCCCGAACTCGGGCTGCAGGAGGTCCGCACCGCGGGCATCCTCGCGCAGCATCTGCGCAAGGCGGGTTTCACCGTGACCGAGAAGGTGGGCGGCACCGGCGTCGTCGGCGTGCTGAAGAATGGCGAAGGCCCCACCATCCTCATCCGCGCCGACATGGACGCGCTGCCGATGGAGGAAAAGACGGGGCTCGCCTGGTCGAGCAAGGCGCGCGCGACCTATGAAGGCAAGGATGTGCCCGTGATGCACGCGTGCGGGCACGACACGCATGTCGCCTATCTGGTCGGCGTCGCGCAGGCGCTCGCCGCAATGCGCGATAGCTGGTCGGGCACGGTGGTGCTGATCGGCCAGCCCGCCGAAGAGATTTTGAAGGGCGCGAAGGCGATGCTCGACGACGGGCTGCTGACGCGTTTCCCGAAACCCGATTATGGCTTCGCCGCACATGTTCTGAACGGCCCCACCGGCACGGTCGCGATCAAGGCGGGCACCGCCTTCTCCGCCTCCGACAGCTATTCGATCACCTTCCACGGCCGCGGCGGGCATGGTTCGATGCCATCGATGGCGCTCGACCCGATCCCGATCGCGGCGCGCTTCGTTACCGATGTGCAGACGGTGATCAGCCGCGAGAAGGATCCGGGTGCCTTCGGCGTGCTGACGATCGGTGCGATCAACGCGGGCAGCGCGCCCAACATCATCCCCGACAGCGCCGAGGTGAAGGTCAACATCCGCTCGCTGACCCCCGAGGTGCGCCAGCTGCTGCGTTCGGGCGCCGAGCGCTCGGCGAAGGCGGCGGCGATGATGGGCAACGCGCCCGAACCGACGATCACCTATCTGACCGGCACCGCGAGCCTGGTGAACAATGAATCGATGGCGGCGAACGGATTTGCAACGTTGAAGCCGGTGTTCGGCGAGCGCCTGCTCTTCGCGCCGGCGAGCGCCGCGCCGGTGTCGGCGAGCGAGGATTATTCGGAGTTCGTCGACGCGGGCATCCCGTCGCTCTATTTCGCGATCGGCGGCTATGACCCTGCGGTGCTTGCCGACCTGAAGGCGAAGGGGCAGCCGGTGCCGACGAACCACTCGCCCTTCTTCGCGCCGAAAGCCGAACCGGTGATCCGGAACGCGGTGGCGGCGATCGTGCTGTCGGTCATCGGTGGTGTGCGCCCCGACGCGAAATAGGGCTTTCAGCGAGCCATCATCGCCTGCCACCGGCGCTGTGCGTCGGCGCTCCACACGTGCTCGGGTGACGGGTAGAAATCTGCAAAAACCTTGGCGTCGCCGGGCAGGACGACCCACGGCTGTTTGCTGCGCGTGAAGATATGCACATCGGGCGGACATTGGTCGGGGTCGTCGAGCGTGCCGACCCGGACAAAGGAAGAGCGGCGGCCCGCGCTGGGATAATGGCTCCAAAGCGCGATCCGGCAGGTCGGGCAGCGGACGATCTCCTGCCCCCGGCCGCTTTCCGACGGGGTCATGACATAATCGACTATCCCTTCGGCCTCGACGCGCTCGCTCTCGATCACGGCGTTGATGACGAAGGCGCTGCCGGTCTCGCGCTGGCACCAGCGGCAATGGCAGCAGTGGACGATCATCGGTGCCGCGGTCAGCCGGTAACGAACCGCGCCGCACGTGCATCTGCCTTCCATGACTGCCTCCTCTCCATTGTGCCGTATCGCGCGCGATGATAGCCCGGCGCGCGATGGATACACAAACGCTCGTCCGCCTGCTCGACCTCGTCGGCATCGGCGTCTTCGCGCTGTCGGGCGCGCTCATGGCGGTGCGGCTGCGCCAGACGCTGGTAACCGCCGCCTTCTTCGCACTGGTGACCGGCGTCGGCGGCGGCAGCGTGCGCGACCTGCTGATCGGTGCGCCGGTGTTCTGGGTGCAGGATGGCGCGATCGCGGCGGTGTGCATTGCGATTGCGATGGTCGTCTGGCTCACCCCCGAACGCTGGTGGCAAGGGCAATTGCTCGAATGGGCCGACGCCGTGGGGCTGGCCGCCTATGCGGTGTTCGGCACCGCGAAGGCGCTGGCGTGGGGCGTCCCGCCTGTTCCGGCGCTGATGATGGGGGTGATCACCGGCTGCGTCGGCGGCACGATCCGCGATATCCTGGCCGGCGTGCCATCGATTATCATGCGGCCCGAAGTCTATGTGACCGCGGCGGCGCTCGCGTCGGGCCTGTTCCTCCTGCTGCAATGGCTGGGGACGGGGACGGCGGTCGCGGCAGTCGCGGGCGCGGTCGCGGGCTTCATCCTGCGCGGCGCGGCGATCCGCTGGTCGCTCGCGCTTCCGGCCTATCGCGATCCCAAAGGCGGATAGGCCAAAATCAGTTAGGCTTGCCAAATCGCGAAACTCTGTCAGTTTCGGCTTATGAACAGTGATGTCAGCACCATCGCCCGCCGGGTGCGGGGCCAGGCGGACGCCTTGCCCGAGCTGTTCGGCCGTTTCGATTTCGACAAGGCGCCCGAACGCTGGGCGCCCGAGGCCGACGCCGTCAGCGAACTCAGCCGCGTCCGCAGCATCGACCGCGCGGCCTATCTGGACGATCCCGAGCTGCTCGGCCGCATTCGCGAATATACAATGCTCGGCGACCGGACGGGCGACGCTTATGCCGCGCTGATGCCAAGCCTCGGGTTCCAGCAGACCGTCGCGATGCTGGTCGAGGCGTGCGACAAGGGGATCGAGGCGGTTCCCGAAGCGCCGCCCGAACTCGCCGCGCTGATCCGCGAGATGGAGCAGAAGCCCGATTGGCTTGACATGACATTGGTCGAAGAAGGCGCCGCCTATGAACGCAATGCGACCGCGAACCTGTCGCCCTTTCTGATCCGCGGCGCGTTCATCGCGACCTTCCTCAACAAATATTCGGCGCTGCCGATGGCGCTGACCGGCACGCTGGGACAGGCGACCGCGGCGCGGCGGGTGAAGGAAACCGCGACCTTCTTTGCCACCACCGCGCTCCCCGGCGCGCTCGATCGCTTCGGGCCGGGGTTCAAGGCGGCGGCGATGGTGCGGCTTATGCACTCGATGGTGCGCGTCAACGTGCTGTCGCGGCCCGGCATGTGGGACACCGAAACCTATGGCATGCCGATCCCGCAGCTCGACCAGATGCCCGCGGGGCTGATCCCGGTCTATTTTCTGTCGCAGGAGGTGCTCGCGAAGGGCCGCACGACCTTCACCCGGCTCGAACGCGGCCGCGTCGAACTGGCGCGTTATCGCTGCTATCTGCTCGGGCTGCCCGAGGATTTGCTCGCCGACACGCCGCAAGAGATCGTCCGCATCTGGCGCACGCGCAGCGCGACCTTGCGCTACGAATATGACGACCAGGTCTGCGGCGGGTTGCTGCGCGCGACGATGGATGCCGAGCTGTCGAAGGACAGGTCGCCGAAGGGGCTGGTGAAGCGCCGCCTCGAATATTCGGTCAGCCGCGTCTTTTTCGTGAAAGCCTTCCTCGCCGGCGACGAGGCGCGCGCGGCGAATGTCGGCGTGCCGGTGAAGCGCCGCGATCACCTGATCTATGGCGCGACGATGCTCGGCATTGCGGGGCGCATGGCGGCGTATCGCGTCGCCTCGCGCCTGCCGGTGCTCCGCCACCTGGCCGACCGCCGTCTTGTGCGCCGGATCGAGCGCCAGCTCGACGGCTATGGGCGCGCCGAATTCACGTCGAACGCGGCAAATTACAAGCCCGCCACGGCGGGTTGATCCATTTTCCAGCCAAGGGATTTTCATGCAGACCGAGCAAGCGACCGTCAACGGCATCAGCATCACCTATGAGGACAAGGGACCGAAGGACGCGCCCGCGATCCTGCTGGTGATGGGGCTGGGCGGGCAATTGACGCTGTGGCCCGACGAGTTTGTCGATGCGCTGAACGACCGCGGCTTTCGCACGATCCGTTATGACAATCGCGACGTCGGGCTGTCGACGCGCTTCGAGGCGGCCGGCGTGCCGAACGTCAAATGGATGATCGTCAAATCGGTGATCGGGCTGCCGATCCAGCCCGCCTACACGCTGGCCGACATGGCCGCGGACGGCATTGGGCTGCTCGACCATTTGGGGATTAAGCGCGCCCATGTCGTCGGCGTGTCGATGGGCGGCATGATTTCGCAGCATATCGCGGCGCGCTATCCGGATCGCGTGCTGTCGCTGACCTCGGTGATGTCGACCACGGGCAACCGCCGCCTGCCGCGCGCGCAGAAGGAAGCGATGCAGGTGCTCGCGAACCGCCCGATGAACGGCGACAAGGAGGCGCTGATCGCCTACTCGGTCAACGCCGCGCGCGTGATCGGCAGCCCCGGCTATCCCGCGACCGAAGAACGGCTCCAGCGCCGGGTTCGCGCCGACTTCGAGCGCGGCTGGTATCCGCAGGGTGTTGCGCGGCAAATGGCGGCGATTGTCGCCGATGGCGACCGGCGTCCGATTCTGAAAGACATCAAGGCGCCGACGCTCGTCATCCATGGCGAGGATGATCCGCTCGTGCCGCTCCCCGGCGGGCGCGACACCGCGGAGAATATCGCGGGGGCGCGGCTGCTGACGATCCCCGGCATGGGCCACGACCTGCCGCTCGGGCTGGTCGAAACGATGGCCGATGCGATTTCGGAACACGCGAAGGAAGTTGCCGTAACGGCGTAGTTCTCCCCTCCCATTTATGGGAGGGGTCGGGGGAGGGCATGTTGCTGAGAGAGCCGTCGTAACAGGCCCTCCCCTAACCCCTCCCGCAAGCGGGAGGGGGATTTAGCGCAGCAGCAACGCCAGCGTCGCGAAGAAGCCCTTCGCCTCGGCCTGGCCCGGCCGCGGGACGGCGGGAAGGTACGCGCGGCAGTCGAGACACGACGCCTGCACCGACCCCGCCTGCGTCAGCATCGTCAGATCCTGCACCAGCCGCCGTTCGGTCAGCTGGCGGTTCATCGCCGCGATGCCGAACCAGCCGCGCGGCAATGCCGCCGTCTCTTCCTCGGCACCCGACCAGCTCGCGAGCATCTTCGAGAATTCGCTCGGCTCGTCCTCGAAATATTTGGCGTGGAAATCGCCGTCGACCTTCGCAAGCTTCGCCGCGGCTTTCAGCGCGTCGGGCAGGCCGCCGAACTGGTCGATCAGGCCGATCTGGCGCGCGGTGCCGCCCGCCCACACGCGCCCTTCGGCGATCGTGCGGATTTTCTCGATCGGCTGCTTGCGGCTCTTGGCGACAAGGCCGGTGAAGCGCGCATAGATGTCCTCGACGCTCGCCTGCGCCAGCGCGTTGAACTCATCGTTCACGCCGCCGAACACGTCGGGCTGGCCCGACAGCGGGGTCGTCGCGATGCCGTCGGCGTTGACCCCGATCTTCGCGAGCGCCTGATCGAAGCTCGGCAGGATGCCGAACACGCCGATCGAACCGGTGATCGTCTCGGGCTCGGCAAAGATGCGGTCGGCGGGGGTTGCAACCCAATAGCCGCCCGACGCCGCGACATTCGCCATCGAGACGACGATCGGCAGCTTCTTCGCCTTGGCGGCGAGCAGCGCCTGGCGGATTTCTTCCGACGCGAGCACCGACCCGCCGGGCGAATCGACGCGGAGGACAATCGCCTTGACGCTGCTGTCGGTCGCGGCGTCGAGGATATGCTTTGCAACGGTTTCGCCGCCCGCGACGCCGCTCGGCGCTTCGCCATCGACGATTTCGCCCACGACGGGGACGACCGCGATCGTGCTGCCGCTTGTCGAGGGCGGATTGGCCGCGACCCAGTTTTCGAGCGGGATGGCGTTATATTCCCACGGCTTGCTGTCGTCGGCGGCGCCGCTGATCTCGGCGACGCGGCGGTTGAACGCCATGCGGCTGCCGACCTTGTCGACAAGGCCCGCATCGACCGAAGCCTTCGACAGATCATTGCCCGCCGCGCGCACCGCACCCGCGGTGTCGGCGATGAAGGCGTCGAGCTTCGCCGCCGGACGCGCCTTTTTGACGTCGGTCAGCCAGTTGTCCCACAGCACGCTGGCGTAGGCGAGGTCGGCTTCCTTCGCTTCGGGCGACTGGTCGGTGCGCAGGAAGGGTTCGACCGCGCTTTTGAAGGTACCGACGCGGTAGATATGCGCGGTGACACCGAGGCGGTCCATCAACCCCTTGTAATAGAGACGCGACCCGCCCGGTCCGGCGATCGCGACGCCCCCGACGCCGTCGGCCCAGATTTCGCTGGCGTGCGCCGCGACCTGATAGCTGTCGGTGGTGTAGGCGGTGGCAAAGGCGAGCACCGGCTTTTTCTTCGCGCGCACCTTGTCGACCGCGGCGCCGATTTCGGCGAGCGACACCTGTCCGCCACCGAGGAAGCGGTCGAGGTCGAGCACGACCGAAGTCACGCGCTTGTCGTCGGCGGCAACCTCCAGCGCGTGGACGACGTCGCGGACGCGGATTTCCTTGAGCTGCGCGCCGCCCGACAAGGCCGCGAGCGGATCGACTTCCGAGGGCTGTTCGCTGACGATGCCGTCGAGTTCGATCAGCAGCGCGCCCTGGCTGACGGGCAGGCCGGCGTTGGGGCGGCCCGAAAGCAGGCCGAACAAAGCAACAAAGAAGAGCAGCAGGAAGATGAGCGCGAGCGCGTCCTTGATCCCGACGAGCAGGTGCCAGACCTTGCGCGGAAAGCTCGTCGTCGACTTCGGCTTGTCGTCGCCGGGCAGCGGGCGGCGCACGGGGATGGCCCAGGGGCCGGCGGGATCGTTGGGCGTGTTCGCAGTGGTGTCGGTCATGTCCGCAAACCTAGGGATGCGGCTCGCCCTTGGCAATGCACGCTTCGACGGGCGAACACCGACACCGCACCGGTGACGTCAAAGCCAGCCTTCGCGGCGATACCAGCGCACAGTCTCGGCCAGAGCATCGTCGGTGTCGCGCTCGGGGCGCCACAGCGCAGCGGGCGGACACGCGCCTTCGGTCGCGACCCAGTCGGGATGCGCGATATAGCGCGCGCGGTCGGGGGTCAGCTTGGCGCGGCTGCGGCGCACCAGCTTGTCGAGCCGTCCGCCGGCCCTGAGCAACAAGGCGGGGGTCGCGACCGTCGACAGGCGCTGCCGCCCGACGGCACGCGCGACCGCGCGGGCAAAGCCGCGATGCGACCAGCCGGTGGGCTTGCCGTCGTCGGGCTCGTAAATCTGCCCGATGCTGGCGCCCCGGTCGGCGGCGAGCGTGACGAGCAGCCGCGCAAGCTCATCGACATAGATCGCCGACATGCGCCCACTCGGCACCAGCGCGATGCCGCGCCGCGCCATGCGGAACAGGTCGAGCATCTCGGTATCGCCGGGGCCGAACACCGCGGGCGGGCGCACGATCGTCCAGTCGAGACCGCTTGCCATCAACACCGCCTCGGCGCGCTCTTTCGACCAGCCATAGTTGGAGATGCCGGGTTCGCGCGCCGCGAGCGAGGACACATGGATGAAGCGCGTCACCCCGGCACCGCGGGCGGCATCGACGACATTCGCCGTCGCGGTCGCGTTACCCGCCTCGAACGCCGCGCGGGTAGGCACGTTGACGACCCCCGCGATATGCATGACGACGTCGCTGCCCTTCGCCATCTCGGCAAGGCTGTCCTTGTCATCGAGCGCGCCCGCGACCCATGTCACGCCATCGCGCGCGGGCTGCGGGCGGCGGGTGAGGGCGCGGACGTGCCAGCCCGCCGCGACCGCATCGCGCATCGTTGCGCCGCCCACGAAGCCGGTCGCGCCGGTCATCGCGAGCACGCGCCTGTCCTGATTCTCCCCGGAACGGGGAGGGACGCTCACAGCAGCACCATATGGTCGCGGTGGACCATCGCGCTGCGCGGTGCATAGCCAAGCGCCGCTTCCTGCGCGTCGCGGCCAAGGCCGACGATGTTCGCGGCGTCGGCACCCGGATATTCGGACAGGCCGCGCGCGATGACGCGCCCGTCGGGGCCGGCGATGTCGAGGATGTCGCCGCGCGCGAAACTGCCGCTGACCGCGGTCACGCCGGCGGCGAGAAGGCTTGCGCCGCCGTGCAGCGCCTTCGCGGCACCCGCGTCGATCTCGATCCGGCCCTTCGCGGTCAAGCCGCCCGCCAGCCAGGCCTTGCGCGCGCTCGCGCCCTTGTCGGCGACGAACAGGCTGTGGCGTGCTTCGGTCGACAGCGGCCGGTCGATGCGCCCCGACACGATCGCAAGGTGCGCGCCCGCAGCGTTGGCGATGCGCGCCGCGGCGATCTTAGACACCATGCCGCCCGATCCCATGCCCGATGCCGAACCCGTGTCGGCCATCGCCTCGATGCTCGCGTCGATGCGTTCGATGCGCGCGATATGGACGGCACCGTCCTGCGCGGGGTTTCGGTCGTACAGCCCGTCGATGTCGGACAACAGGATCACTCCGCCCGCCGCTGCAGCTTGGGCCACGCGCGCGGCGAGGCGGTCGTTGTCGCCGAAGCGGATTTCCTCGGTCGCGACGCTGTCATTCTCGTTGATGATCGGTACGACGCCAAGGCTGAGCAGCCGGTCGAGCGTCGCCGCGGCGTTGAGGTAGCGGCGGCGATGTTCGAGATCGTCGAGCGTCACCAGCATTTGCGCCGCGGTCAGCCCTTCGGCACCGAGCACCTCGGCCCACACCTGCGACAGCGCGATCTGCCCCGTCGCGGCGGCCGCCTGTGCATCCTCGAGCGTCCCGCGCCCGCCCTTGCCGAGCCCGAGCCGCCGCGCGCCAAGCGCGATCGCGCCCGATGAGACGACGGCAACCTGCTGGCCCGCCCGCGTCCGTTCGGCAATGTCGGCCGCGATGCCGACAAGCCAGTCACGCCTTACCGCGCCCGACGGATCGACGAGCAAGGCCGATCCGATCTTGACGATCAGCCGGGGGCAGGAGGCGGGCGGAAACAGGCTCATGGCGCCGCCGATAGCGCGCGGTGGGCGTAACGCCAATGCCTAGCTTGGTGCGAGCCATGATAGGGAGGGTCATGTTCCGCTCAGCCTTCGGCGGAGTGGCAGACGAATTCGACCAGTCGCCCATCGGGATCGCGCGCGTAGCCCGCATAATAGTGGGGGTGGATATGCGGCGCGAGCGCCGGGGCGCGATCCTGTTGGCCGGCGCTCCCGCTGGCCCGCAAATAGGCATCCTGCACCAGCGCGCGCGTTGGCGCGCCAAATGCATAATGAACATCGATCGAGGGATCGCCGTCTACGATCCAGAAATCGAGCCGGCCTTCGTGACCAAATCCCTTGGCCGGGCCGTCGACGGCAAGTTCATATCCAAGCGGGCCGAGGACGGTGCGATAGAAGGCGACACAATCGTCCATGCGGCGTGTACGGATTTCGAGATGGTCGAGCATGGATTCTTTCCAGATGAGGGTTGGGAAAGCGCAGTCTAGTGCGCGCGTTCGACGATTTTCCGCGTTGATGGACGTCAATTAGCGGGCAATCGGCGGAAATCGCGCCTATCATGCTGAATATGGCCACAACCGACCTCGATCGTTTTGACCGCCAATTGCTGGCTGCGATGCAATCGGACGCGACCGCGACGTCCGAAAAGCTCGCGGAGACGATTGCCCTGTCGCCGTCGGCGATCCAGCGCCGGTTGCGGCGGCTTCGCGATCTTGGCGCCATTGTCCGCGAAACTGCCATCCTCGACCCCCGCTTTGTCGGCAACCCGACCCTTTTTGTGGTCGCGCTTCAAGTCGAGCGCGAACGCCCCGAGCTGCTCGCGCAACTCCGCCGCTGGCTCACGGCGGAAGACCATGTTCAACAGGCCTTTTATGTGACGGGCGAGGCCGATTTCATCCTGATCGTCACCGCGCCGAGCACGGAGGAATATGATGCCCTGATGACGCGACTGGTAAGCGAAAATGCCAATGTCCGACGCTTCACCACCAACGTCGCGCTCGGCGTGGTCAAAAGAGGGTTGATGATACCGATCGCCGAAGATTGACTCGATCGCGGAAAATCCGCTTGGCGCGCGGCAGCATTGCCAAAATCCCGCGCGGGGCAGTCGCGAAACACGGCCGGCCGTTCCAGAGCGATGATAAAATCGCGACATGGAACAGATATCCCGGCATCCCGACGATCTGATGTCCGATCGGCCCACGTCGCTTGTCGATCTGCCGTCGCTCGCGGAGCGATGCGGCGTCGCAAAAATATGGGCGAAACTGGAAAGCGAACGGCCACTCGGCAATTTCAAATCACTGGGCGGCGCGCATGCCGCGCTATGGGCGCTCGCAACGGTGACGGGGCAGGATGATGTCCCGACCTTTCTGGCCCGCCTGCCCATGCCGCTTCCCACGCTGGTGTGTGCGAGCGACGGCAATCACGGCCTTGCGGTCGCCGCCGTCGCGCGCCGCGTCGGCGCGCCGGCTCGCATCTATCTTCCCGCCGCGGTGGGCGGAGCCCGTGCGGCACGGATCGAGGCGATGGGGGCCACCATCATTCGTGTCGAGGGAACCTATGACCAGGCGGTCGCCGCTGCTGCCGCAGCAAGCGACGGTGTGCGAACCCTGCTCATCGCCGACACGACCGACGATATGGACGACCCGGTCGTTGCCAAGGTCATGGAGGGATATGGACGGATCGCACTGGAAATTCGCGCCCAACTTCGCGCCGATGGATCCGCTTATCCCGCCCACGCCTTTATCCAGGCGGGCGTCGGCGGGCTCGCAGCCGCGATGGCGGAAGGACTCTGCCCGTATGAAGGGGGGCTTTGCCAATTGGTCACGGTCGAGCCGCAATCGGCGCCGTGTGTCGAACGGGCCCTGCGAAATGGTTCACCGATCCTCGTGCCCGGATCGCTCGAAACTTCGGCCGAAATGCTGTCCTGCGGACTCGCATCGGCCCCCGCGGTGGCCTCGCTGCTGCGATACGGCGCCGAGCCGCTGCTGGTCGACGAAGGCGTGATCGAGGAAGCGGTAGAATTGCTCGATCTTGCGGGCGGTCCCCGGACCACCCCGTCGGGCGCCACGGGTCTGGCCGGCCTTCTCCATGTTTCGCGCGATACGGGGGCAGGGGTGCGGTTAAAGCTCGATCGCGAGTCCCGCATCTTGCTTGTCGTAACCGAGGGTGTCTGACGCAGCCCAATCAGGATGGGCGCCTGTGTTGCGTCACTGGTCCCCGCCGAAAGTGTAGCTGAGCGCGACACCCGCCGACGGCTGGCTCCGCGATCCAAGCTCGCGCGTCACCGGCGAATCGGCCGCATTGCCGACGAGCCGGTCGTAACGGCCGTAAACCGCGATGCCCCAGCGCTTGCCGAGCATGCGGTGATAGCCCGCGGCGACGCCGACCGACTGGACGCCGCCGCCCGGATCATAGGCGGGCAGGCCCGACGTTACGGCGGCCGCGGGCGTCACGCCGAAATAGGCGCGCGTATATTTGGCGTCGCCCAGCGTCACGCGCGGGCCGATTGAGAAGAGCCAGTCGTCGCCCTGCCGCGCGACATAATCGGCGCTGACTTCGCCGGTCCAGCCCTTGTGACCGCTCAGCCCCTTGCGCCCCTCAAGGCGAAGGCGGAGTTCGGGGGTCAGATGAACCTGCCCGAACGCGCCGGCCTCGATCGACAAACCGCCTTTGGGCAGGTCGGCGCCGATATCGGACGCCCTGCGTTTGCCGATGAAGCCGAAAGCCGGACCAAAGGCGAAATTGCCCGAACGGATCAGCGGCGAGCCGAAGCTCTCGTCAGGCGCCTCGAATGTGAACTCGCTATCGCGGGTGCGCGAGACATCGACGTAGGGACCGACGCTGAACTTGTCCGCGCCCGGCCATGACGGCGACAACTGCGGCCCGAGGATGATGCGCGTGCGCTTTTCTCCGCCCTCATTGCCCTCCTGCGCATTTGCCGGGACGGACGCCAGCGTGAGCGCGGTAAGGAACAGGGCGGGAAACTTATTGCGATCGGTCATGCGAAATCCTTGTTGTTCCGCATGAAATTCCCAGCGGTAGTGTTTCGTTCCTAGACCGGCGACCAGCCCGGGGCTTCGTCGCTTTCGTCCTCGCCGGGTTCGGGGTGGCCGATCGCCTCCAGCAGCTTGTCGAGCACCGCGGGCACGCCGGCGCCGCTCGCACCCGAGAGCGCCATCACCGGATGCCCGCTTTCTTCGGCGAGTTCGGCCGACAGCGCCGCGATCAGTTCGTCGTCGAGCGTGTCGATCTTGTTCAATGCGACGATCACCGGCTTGTCATTGAGGTCGGCGCCATAGGCTTCGAGTTCGTCGCGCACGATGCGGTAGCTCGTTGCGACATCCTCGTCGTTCGCGTCGACGAGGTGGAGGAGCACGCGGCAGCGTTCGATATGGCCGAGGAAGCGGTCGCCGACTCCGGCGCCTTCGGCGGCGCCCTCGATCAGCCCGGGGATGTCGGCGACGACGAATTCATTGCCCTTGTGGCTCACCACACCGAGCTGCGGGCGCAGCGTCGTGAAGGCATAGGCGCCGACCTTCGCCTGCGCATTGGACACGCCGTTGATGAAGGTCGACTTGCCCGCATTGGGCAGGCCGACAAGGCCGGCGTCGGCGAGCAGTTTCAGCCGCAGCCACACCCACATTTCCTCGCCCGGCCACCCCGGCCCATGCTGGCGCGGGGCGCGATTGGTCGATGTCTTGTACGACGCGTTACCGCGCCCGCCATCGCCGCCGCGCAGGAAGACGAGCTGTTCGCCTTCCTTGGTCAGGTCGGCGAGCAGGCTGCGATCCTCGTCGTCGTCGAGAATCTGCGTGCCGATCGGAACCTGGATCACGAGGTCGGGGCCGCCCGCGCCGGTGCGATCGCGCCCCGCGCCGGGGGTGCCGCGCTTCGCCTTGAAATGCTGGGTATAGCGAAAATCGATCAGCGTGTTGAGGCCCGCGACCGCTTCGAAAATCACGTCGCCGCCCTTGCCGCCATTGCCGCCGTCGGGGCCGCCATATTCGACATATTTTTCGCGCCGGAAACTGACGGCGCCGGGGCCGCCGTCGCCGGACTTGATGAAAATCTTGGCTTGGTCGAGGAAATGCATGGCGGGGCCTTCAGGGCGGAAACGAGAGACTAAACATTCAATCCCGTTCGTGTCGAGCGAAGTCGAGACACCCGGCAGCATGGCGCCAAGCCGAGGGGCATCTCGACTTCGCTCGATGCGAACGGGGATCGGGGATGCGGCCCCTTAGCGCGCGCGCAACAAAATTGCCAGCGGCTTAGCCCTGCGGCTTCCCGCCATGCTCGACCCAGAATTTGGCGATGCGCCCGGTGATGAGTTCGGTCGCTAGCACGCGCGAGGTGTCGCGCGGCAGGTCGAGCGCCTCGGCCATCGGTCCGCCGAGCTGCGCGTCGCCGAGTGCCATCAGCACCAGCGCGAGCGTGTCTTCGTGCATCAGCCGCTTTTCATGCGCGTCGGGCGACATGCCGTCGATCAGCTTGTGGATCGCATCGACGATCGGGTCGAGCGCATCGTCATTGCCCGTCGCCGCCATCCACGTCGCGAGCGCGCCCGCGCCGCCCTCGTTAAAGGCATCGAAGGCGAGATCGACGATTTCGCGCACGTTACGTTCGCCCGGCGGCGATTCGGCCATCTTCCGGCCGATCGTCGCGCACACCGTTTCGGCCTGATAGGCGGCGAGCGCCTTTTGCAGCCCTGCGGCGCTGCCGAAATGGTGGAGCAGGTTCGCGTGCGTGCGGTCGATGCGCGCCGCCACGGCCTTCAGCGTCACCGCCGCCGGTCCCGTTTCGACCAGAATCTGACGCGCAGCCTCGAGCGCCGCCGAACGGCTTTCCTCGGGACTCAAACGCTTCTTCACTATTGACATATGTGTAAGTAAACCCTATTGCTGGCCCGTCTCCCCTTTTCGACGGTATGAGCCATATGTCCAGCCTTTCCCAGTCGCCGACGCCCGCCGATCTTTCGATCACCCCGCGCGATATGCGCTTTGGCCGCGACGACAAACAGGGCCGCTGGTGGCTGAACGGCGACCCGATCGCCTCGGCGTTCCACACCGCATTGTCGGTGACCTTTCCGCGCGGCGAGGCGATGTTCATCGAGGCGGTGAAGGCGCACCGCGACGGTGTGCCCGACAAGCTGGCGCGCGAAATCCGTGCCTTCACCCAGCAGGAAGTGATCCACAGCCGCGAGCATGTCGTCTTTAACAAAAAGGCGGCGGAAGCGGGATACGATCTTTCGGAGCTTGAGGATGACGTGAAGCAGGTTCTCGACCTCATCAAGACGCGCCCGCAGATCGTCAACCTGATGGCGACGATCGCGCTCGAACATTATACCGCGATGATGGCGGCGGTGATGCTGCGCGAGGACAAGATGTACGCCGGCGCCGAGCCCGAATGGGCCGCGCTGTGGAAATGGCACGCGATTGAGGAAATCGAGCATAAGGGCGTCGCCTACGACACCTGGCTGCACGCGACGAAGGACTGGAGCCGCTTCCGGCGCTGGCGCGCCAAGTCGCTGATGATGATCCTCGTCACCACGCGTTTCTGGCCGAAGCGCGTGAAGGGGATGAAGGCGCTGCTGCGTCAGGACGGCCTGACCGGCTGGCGCGTCACCGCGCGCATCTGGTGGTATCTGCTCGGCACGCCCGGGGTGCTGCGCAAGAGCTTCTTCCCCTGGCTTTCCTATTTCATGCCCGGCTTCCATCCGTGGAACCACGACGATCGCGCGCTGATCGGGAAATATGAAAGCGACTATGCCGATGCGATCATGCCGGCGCATTCGTCGAAACCCGAATTGGCCGCCGCCGCCGCCTGATCGCCCTTCTCCGCGGTTGCGGCGGTCCAGAGCGGTTCTCTCTCCCTGCTTCTGGGCCGCCTCATCCGCGGAGAGGTGACGTCAAAGCCGCTGGACGCCGCCGATGCGGTCTCATATCCCTTCATGCGTGGAGGGACCAATGCAGCCACATATGACCGCGGCCGAAGTCACGCAGTTCGAGCTGCAACTTGCGGGGCGTTCATCCTTGCTCGAATTCGGTTGCGGCGGCAGCACGGTGGTGGCGGCGCGGCAAGTGCGGCGGATCGTCAGCGTCGACAGCGATCCCGCCTGGCTGGCCAAGGTCCAGGCCGACGTCAGGCGCGAAGTCGTCGAATTCACACCCTTTCACGTCGACATCGGCCCCGTCGGCGAATGGGGCTATCCGGCGGATGAAAGCCGGATCCGCGACTGGCCGCATTATCACACCGATATATGGCGCAACGTGCAGGGCAGCCCCGATGCGGTGTTGATCGACGGGCGCTTTCGGGTCGCGTGCCTGTTGCAGGCGATCATCCACTGCAAACCCGACTGCGTCTTTCTGTTCCACGATTTTCAGGACCGGCCGCAATATCATGGCGTGCTCCGCCATGTCGACGTGCTGGCACGCGTCGACACGCTCGCGGTGATGCGCGCGAAGCAGCAGGTCGACGGCACGGCGGTGCTGCACGACCTGTTCGACCATTATCTGATCCCCGATTGACCGCCCGCGCCGGCTTGGGCACACCCGCGACCATGTCATTTACCGCACCGCCCGTCATCGAGACCGAACGCCTGCGCCTGCGCCCGGGGCGCCTGTCCGACAAGGACGTCCATATCGAGATGTGGGCCGACGAACGCGTCACGCGCTTCATCGGCGGCGAACCGCGCGCGCCCGACGTCAGCTGGGGGAAGTTTCTGAGCTCCGCCGGGCTGTGGCCGGTGATGGGCTTCGGTTATTGGGTCTTCGCCGACCGCTCGAGCGATGCGCTCGTCGGCATGGGCGGCTTAAGCTATTTCTGCCGCGGCATGCCCGAACTCGAAGGAATGCCCGAGGCGGGCTGGGCGTTCGATGCCGATCATTGGGGCGCCGGCTATGCGACCGAAGCGATGACCGCGGCGCTCGGCTGGGCCGACGCGAACCTCGACGCCAAGGAAGTGCGCTGCATCATCGATCTGGGTAACGACGCGTCGGAACGCGTGTCGGCGAAGCTCGGCTTTCGCCGCATCGGCGAAAGCGACGCGTTGGGGCATGTCGTCGCGATCTATTCGCGGCCCAAAGGCGGTTAAAGAATATGCGTCGCCCCCGCGAAGGCGGGGGCCGCTATCGGCCTTGTCCGGCGCCACAGCGTAAAACGACAGAGGCCCCCGCCTTCGCGGGGGCGACGTCTGTTTTCAAACGGCCTCGACCACCAGCACGTTTCCGTCGGCGCCGACGACCCGGACCTTGCTGCCCTCGGCCACGTCAGGCCCGCGCACCGGCCATTCGCCGTCGCCGACCTTCGCGCGGCCGCGCCCGTCCTCGATCGCCTGGGTCACCGTCAGCACTTCACCGATCAGGCGGCCGCCGCGCTGGTTGAGATGCGGGTCGGCCGACGTGATCGGGTTCGCTTTCAGCCAGCGGCGCGCGCCATAGAGTGCGATGAACGACAGCACGGCAAAAACGCCGAGCTGTACGGGAATGGTCAGCGGGACGATCCACGCGATCGCGCCCGTGACGATCGCGGCGGCGCCCAGCCAGATCAGGAAGAAACCCGGCGCGACGATCTCGGCGGCGGCGAGCAGCACGCCGAGCGACAGCCACGCCCAATGCGGTTCCATGTTCGTCAACCAGTCGGGCATGTCAGGCTCCCGTCTTGCGTTCGAGCGCGTCGCGCGCGAGCTCGCCGATCCCGCCCAATGTGCCGATCAGCTGCGTCGCCTCGACCGGGAAGAGGATCGTCTTCGCGTTCGGGCTCGTTGCGAACTGGCTCACCGCCTCGACATATTTCTGCGCGATGAAATAATTGATCGCCTGCGCGTTGCCGCCCGCGATCGCGTCGGACACCATCTGCGTCGCCTTGGCTTCGGCCTCGGCCTCGCGTTCGCGCGCCTCCGCGTCGCGGAAGGCGGCTTCGCGGCGGCCCTCGGCCTGCAGGATCTGACCCTGCTTCTCGCCCTCGGCGCGCAGGATTTCGGAGGCGCGCATGCCTTCGGCTTCGAGGATGTTGGCGCGCTTTTCGCGCTCGGCCTTCATCTGCCGCGCCATCGCGTTCGAAATGTCGGCCGGCGGGCGGATGTCCTTGATCTCGACGCGGGTGATCTTGACCCCCCAGGGCGAGGTTGCTTCGTCGACCACGACGAGCAGCCGCGCATTGATATGGTCACGCTTCGACAGCGTCTCGTCGAGGTCCATCGACCCCATCACGGTGCGCAGGTTCGTCGTCGTCAGGTTCATGATCGCCAGATACAGGTCGCTGACCTCATAAGCGGCCCGCGCGGCATCGAGCACCTGGAAAAAGACGACGCCGTCGACCGCGACCATCGCATTGTCCTTGGTGATGATTTCCTGGCCGGGAATGTCGAGCACCTGCTCCATCATGTTCACCTTGCGACCGACGCGGTCGAAGATCGGCATGATGAAGTTCAGTCCCGGCTGCGCGGTGTGCGTGTAGCGGCCAAAGCGTTCGATCGTATAGGCAAAGCCCTGCCGGACCGGGGTCAGCGCCCAGATCAGGAACACCAGTGCCAGAACTACCAGTGCAAGTGCGAAATACATCGAATACCCCCTCAGCAATTTCCGTCTGCAACCGCCTTCCTTATTGCGGCAATGGTCCGGCTGCGCCACAGAAAAGCATATGACGCCAAGTGACTATCCGCCGCGCTCGCTGCTCTATGTCCCGGGATCGAACGCGCGCGCGCTCGAAAAGGCGGGCGGGCTTGCCGCCGACATGCTGATCATCGACCTTGAGGATGCGGTGCCCGCGGACCGCAAGGACGAAGCGCGCGCCGCGATGCCCGCGGCGGTCGCGACCGGCTTTGCGGGCAAGCGTGTCGCGGTGCGCGTGAATGCGACGGGAGCGGCCGAACAGGCGGCCGACATCGCCGCGATTGCCGGGCTGAAGCTCGACGCGCTGGTGCTTCCGAAAGTCGATGCGCCGTCCGATCTCGACCCGCTGCGCGGCCTCGGTCTGCCGGTCTTCGCGATGATCGAGACGCCGGCGGCGATCTATGCCGCGCGCGACATCGCCGCCGATCCGGCAGTCAGCGGCTTGATCGCCGGGCTCAACGACCTCGCGCACGAACTCAAACTGCCCGACGGGATGGACCGCGGCGCGATGAGCCATGCGATCCAGGCGATCGTCCTCGCTGCGCGGGCGGGCGGCGTCTGGGGTTTCGACGGCGTCTATAATGCGATCGACGATGCCGCGGGCTTCGCGGCCGAGGCGGCCGAAGGACGGCGGCTCGGTTTCGATGGCAAGACGCTGATCCACCCGTCGCAGGTCGATCCGTGCAACGCCGCCTTTGCCCCGTCCGAACGCGAGGTCGCGGCCGCTGAGGCGCTCGTCGCCGCGGCGACGGGCGGGGCCCAGCGTCACGACGGGCGGATGATCGAGGATATGCATGTCGCGGCGGCGCGGGCGCTGCTCGAACGCGCCGGGCAAGCCTGACGCCGCCGTTCGTCTTTCGACGAACGCGCCTTGCCGGGGCGCGGCGGAAATGCCATGCGGCGGCGCCATGAAAACCACCCGTTTCCACGCCGCCGTCGCGGCCATCGCCCTTCTTGCCACTGCTCCCGCCGCGTCGGCCGCGCCTGCCAAGGGCGACGCGCCGATCACCGAGGCCCAGCTCGCCGATCATATCAAGGTGCTGGCGAGCGATGCGTTCGAAGGCCGCGCCCCGGGAACCGAGGGTGAGGACCGCACGATCGCCTATATCGTCGGCGAATGGGCGAAGGCGGGGCTCGAAGCCGTTCCGGGCAGCGCAACGCCCTGGCTCCAGCCGGTGCCTTTCGTCGAAACGCAGGCACTCGGCGGCAGTGCGAAGTTCAAGGTCAATGGCCGCGACTTCGCGCTGGAGGATGACGGGCTCATCCTGAGCAGCCGCGACGCGTCGGCCTCGTTCGCCGATCTTCCCGCCGTCTTCGTCGGCTATGGCGTCGACGGCGCGGGCAAGGTCAATGCCGACGTCAAGGGCAAGCTCGCGATCATGCTGTTCGACAATGTCCCCTTCGGTGACAAGCTGCCGCGCTATCGCGAACGGCGCCAGATGCTCGCCGATGCCGGCGCGAGCGCCGTGCTGGTGATCGCCACCGACGCGGTGCCCTGGGCGCAGCTCCGCGAAAGCGCCGGTGCCAAGTCGATGCGCCTCGCGAGCGCCAAGCCCGGCGCGCCGGTCAGCGGCTTCCTGTCGCTGGAGGCGGCCGATGCGCTGCTCAAAAAGGCGGGGCAGGATGGCGGTGCGCTCCGCGAAGCCGCGAAATCGCCCGAATACAAGGGCGCGGTCCTGCCGGTGACCGCCGATATCACGGCGAAATCGGCCGCGCGCCCCTTCGCCAGCAACAATATCATCGCCAAGCTTCCCGGCGCCAAGCCCGACGGCAAGGCGATCCTGTTCCTCGGCCATTGGGACCATCTCGGCATTTGCGAGCCCGAGGGTGCTGCGGACCGCATCTGCAACGGCGCGGTCGACAATGCGAGCGGCATCGCGGTGCTGATCGAGGTTGCGAAGCGGCTCGGATCGGGGGCGCGTCCCGACCGCGACATCTATTTCATGGCGACGACGGCCGAAGAAAAGGGCCTGCTCGGCGCGCATTATTTCGCCGATCATCCGGTAGTGCCGCTGTCGGACATCACCGTTGCGCTCAACATCGACACCATCGCGATCTCGCCGCGCGGCACCCCGGTCGCGACGATCGGGCGCGGCAAGCCCGCCTATGACGCCGTGGTGCGCGAGGCGGCGACGAAGCTCGGCCGCAAGCTCGACGAGGATGGTGAGGCCGACGCCTTCATCCAGCGGCAGGACGGCTGGGCGCTCGGCGCCAAGGGCGTGACGTCGCTGATGGTCGGCGGCAGCTTCTCGGACATGAAGCTGCTCGAAGCCTTCCTCGGCAGCGATTATCACAGCGCCGCCGACAATTTCTCCGACAAGATCCCGCTCGGCGGCGCGGCCGAGGATGCCGATCTGCATGTCGCGATCGGCCGGGCGTTCGCCGATACCAAGCGCTGGCCGGGTAAATAATAGAAAGAATAGACGTCGCCCCCGCGAAGGAGTGAAGGGTCGGATTGTCCCCCGGACAATCCTTGGACATGCGGGGCATGTCCAACCCTTAACTGGCCGCTATCGGCGTAGCGCAAGGCTGCCGGCGGCCCCCGCTTTCGCGGGGGCGACGCTAATGATCAGGCCGCCTGCTTGGCGCGGTCGGCCATTTCCTGATTGAGCATTTCCGCCAGCAGGAACGCGAGCTCAAGGCTCTGCCCCGCGTTGAGCCGCGGATCACAATGCGTGTGGTAGCGGTCGGCGAGATCCATCTGGGTCACGTCCATCGCGCCGCCGGTGCATTCGGTGACATTCTGGCCGGTCATTTCGATATGGATGCCGCCGCCATGCGTGCCCTCGGCGCGGTGCACGGCGAAGAAGCCGCGCACTTCGGCGAGGATGCGCTCGAACGGGCGCGTCTTGTAGCCGTTGGGCGTCTTGATGACATTGCCGTGCATCGGGTCGCACGACCAGACGACCGGATGGCCCGATTCCTTCACCGCGCGCACCAGCTTCGGCAGGTGCGCCTCGATCTTGTCGTGGCCGTAACGCGTGATCAGCGTCATGCGGCCCGCGACATGGTTCGGGTTGAGCGTGTCGAGCAGGCGCAGCAGCACATCGGGCTCGAGGCTCGGCCCGCACTTCATGCCGACCGGATTGCCGATCCCGCGCAGATATTCGATGTGCGCCGAGCCCTCGAAGCGCGTGCGGTCGCCGACCCACAGGAAGTGGCCCGACGTGTCGTACCAGCCGCCGGTCAGGCTGTCCTGCCGCGTCAGCGCCTGCTCATAGGGCAGCAGCAGCGCCTCGTGGCTGGTGTAGAAGCTGGTGCCCTTGATCTGCGGCACCGTTTCGGGGGTCACGCCGCATGCTTCCATGAAGGCGAGCGCTTCGGAAATCCGCGCCGCGGTTTCCTGATATTTCTTCGCCCACGGGCTGCGGTCCATGAAGTCATGCGTCCAGGCGTTGACCTGATGCAGGTTCGCATAGCCGCCGTTCGCGAAGGCGCGCAGCAGGTTCAGCGTCGCCGCCGACTGGTTATACGCCTTGACCATGCGCTGCGGATCGGGCTCGCGGCCCGCCTCCTCGAACGCGATGTCGTTGATGATGTCGCCGCGATAGCTCGGCAGCGACACGCCATCGATATCTTCCAGGTCGGCCGAGCGCGGCTTGGCGAACTGGCCCGCCATGCGGCCGAGCTTTACGACGGGCATCTTCGACGCGAAGGTCAGCACGACCGCCATCTGGAGCAGCACGCGGAAAGTGTCGCGGATGTTGTTCGGATGGAATTCGGCAAAGCTTTCGGCGCAATCGCCACCCTGCAACAGGAACGCCTTTCCCTCGGCCACGCGGGCCAGGTCGGCGGTCAGGTCGCGCGCCTCGCCGGCAAACACCAGCGGCGGATAATTGCTGAGCTCGCGCTCGGCGGCCGCCAGCGCATCGGCGTCGCGATAGGTGGGAAGCTGGCGGGCTTCGTGCGAGCGCCAGCTATGCGGTTGCCAGTTTTTTGTCATCTGCCTAATCTTTTCGCGTTCGAATCGAGCGCCACATGGCGCCTATGCCGCGCGGAAGCAATGTTTCCGGCACGATCAAACCCGAAAATTAGCATTATCGTGACATCTGCGCACCTATGCTTTTCTTGAGAGACCAAAACTGGTAGTTTATTACACGCTGCGGAAATGCGATTAGCCTCGCGCGACCAAGGCTTTTGGCTATCGACAACGTTATACACCCGTGACCCAAGCCTGGGTCTCGATGCGAAGCGATTGGCTATGAGTTTCGATTCCGCATGGTTCCTCTATGGGGCGCTGCTGCTCCTGTTGGCGACAAGTTTTGTCGTGCGGATCGACTATGTCCGCATCGGCCTTGCCGCGGCGGCGTTGGTGGCTTTGCCCTTGACCTTGTTTCGCGGGCCCGACGTCGGTTCCAGCCTGCTCGTGCTCGCAATCCTCGTCGTCAACATCGGCATTTTGGCGCGGCTGTGGCTGCGCGGCACGAAGGTGTTGTTTTCGCCTGAAGAAGAGGAATTGCGGCGCCAGCATTTTTCCGGCCTGGGCACCGCGGCCGCGCGCGATCTGATCGATCAGGGGCACTGGATTTCGGCAAAGCGCGGCGAGGTGCTGATCCGCGAGAATCAGGCGGCACCCAGCCTCTTCTATCTGGCCGAGGGACAAGTTGCGATCCTGCGCGACGGCGCCGAGATCGGGAGGCTCTCGGACGGCGCGCTGATCGGTGAGGCGACGGTGCTCGATGGCGCGCATGCGACCGGGACGGTGACGCTCGGCAGCAACGCCCGGCTGTGGTTTGTCCCGGCCGCGGCGCTGCGCGCCTATCTGGCGGCCAATCCCGGGATCGCGGGCGCGCTCCACGAGGGTTTTGCGCGCGCCCTTCGCGGCAAGCTGGCGAGCGCGAACACGCGCATCGCCGAGCGGTCGACAATTTCTTGAGCCCAACCTTTTCTGGAGTCCGACCTTTCCCGGCCTCGAAACTGCAACCGGCGCCTGCTAGTCCTCGGTCCATGACGATGATTCTCTATGGCATTTCGAACTGCGACACGGTGAAGAAGGCGCGGCGCTGGCTCGACGAGCAGGGCGTTGCCTATCGCTTTCACGACGTGCGCAAGGATGGACTCGACGCGGTGCGGCTGCAGGACTGGATCGACGCGCTCGGTTGGGAAAAATTGCTCAACAAGGCCGGGACGACCTTTCGCAAGCTGCCCGATGCCGAGAAGGAAGGTCTCGACGCTGCGGCCGCCAAGGCATTGATGCTGGATCAGCCGGCGATGATCCGCCGCCCGGTCGTCGAGGCCGCGGGCAATATCAGCGTCGGCTTTTCGGCCGATGACTGGCAGGCGCGTTTTGCGGCATGATCCGCTCGCTCGCGGCGCTGCTGGCCTTCATGCTGCTCGCCGGTTGCGGGGCTGATGTCGTGACCGCGCAGCCGACGCTCGATGGCCAGCCGCCGATCGTGATCGCGCATCGCGGCGCGTCGGGCGAACGCCCCGAACATACGCTGGCGGGTTACAAGCTCGCGATCGACCTTGGTGCCGATTATATCGAGCCCGACCTGGTGCTGACCAAGGACGGCGTGCTTGTCGCGCGGCATGAGAATGAGATTTCGGAAACGACCGACGTCGCCGCTTATCCCGAATTTGCTACCCGCAAGGCGACGAAGACAATCGACGGGCAGGAGGTCACCGGCTGGTTCACCGAAGATTTCACGCTGGCCGAACTCAAGACGCTGCGCGCGCGCGAAAGGCTGCCGAAGCTGCGCAGCACCGAATATGACGGCCAGTTCGAAATCCCGACCTTCGAGGAAATTCTGACCCTGCTCGCCGAGGTCAACAAGGACCGGAAGAAGCCTGTCGGCGTCTATCCCGAAACCAAGCACCCGAGCTATTTCGCGTCGATCGGCCTGCCGCACGAGGCGCCGTTGCTCGCGGTGCTCGATCGCTTCGGTTATCGCGGCCGCACCGCGCCGGTGTTTATCCAGAGCTTCGAGGTCGGCAATCTGATGGACCTGCGCGCCAGGAGCGACCTGCCGCTGATCCAGCTGATGGATGGCGAGGGCGGACCCGCCGACCGGCCGGGCACCAGCTATGCCGCCATGACGTCGCGCGCGGGGTTGAAAATGATCGCCGCTTATGCCGACGGCATCGGCCCGAACAAGGCGATGGTGATCCCGCGCGGCGCGCTCGGCCGGCTCGGCAAACCCACCGACCTCGTGCGCGATGCGCATGCCGCGGGGCTCAAGGTCCATCCGTGGACGTTCCGCCGCGAAAATTATTTCCTGCCGCTGGACGACAAGGGCGGGGTAAACCCGGCCGGACATGGCGATCTCGCGGGTGAAATCGCCGCCTATCTGAAGACCGGTATCGACGGCCTGTTCAGCGACAATCCGCGCGAAGCGGTGGCGACGGTAAGGAAGGAAAGCGGACAATGACCGAAAGAGCCTTGGGCCAGAGCGGCCTGTCGATCCGGCCCTTCGTCCTCGGCGGCAATGTCTTTGGCATGACCGCGGGGCGCGATGCGAGTTTTGCCGTTCTCGACCGCTTCGCCCTGCTTGGTGGCGGGATGATCGACACCGCCGACGTCTATTCGGCGTGGGTTCCCGGCCACAAGGGCGGCGAATCCGAAAGCATGATGGGCGCGTGGCTCAAAGAAAGGGGCGCGCGCGACAGCGTGTTGATCGCGACCAAGGTCGGCATGATGCCCGGCGGGCTGAAGCCCGACCGCATTCGCGAGGCCGTGCAAGGCTCGCTCGACCGGCTCGGCACCGACGTCATCGACCTCTATTTCGCGCACAAGGACGATCCCGACGTGCCGCTCGACGAAGTACTCGGTGCCTTTGCCGAGCTGATCGATGCCGGCATCGTGCGTGCGATCGGGGCCTCGAACTATTCGGCGGAGCGCCTGGCGGATGCGCTGCGGGTGGCGGACGAAAGGGGTCTGCCGCGCTTCACCGCGATGCAGCCCGAACTCAACCTGCTCGACCGCGAGCAATATGAAGGTGCGCTGCAACAGCTTTGCATCGACGAGGGGCTGGGGGTCGTGACCTATTTCAGCCTCGCCTCGGGATATCTCTCGGGCAAATATCGCAGTGCCGACGACCTTGGCAAAAGTCCGCGCGGCGCGCGCGTCAAACCCTATCTGGGCGGCAAGGGGCCGGCGGTGCTGGCCGCGATGGACCGCATCGCGGCGGAAACGGGCGCCACCCTGTCGCAGATCGCCCTCGCATGGGTTGCCGCGCAACCGGGCGTGACCGCGCCGATCGCTAGCGCGACGTCGGTGGGGCAGCTGGACGAGCTGATGGGCAGCCTCGACCTCCGCCTCAGCGACGAGCAGCTCGCGGCGCTCAGCGCGGCCTAAGGCCCGGCCCGACACCACCGGGGAGGGGCATCGGTCCGGGCCCGCGCGGCCGCGCTGTCTCAATCGCTGGCGTCATCCCACTGGAATACGACCTCGAGCGGCTTGTCGAAGACGTGCGCGATCCGGAACGCGACCTCGAGCGACGGCGAATATTTGCCCTGCTCAATCGCCGCGATCGTCTGCCGGGTCACGCCGACACGGTCGCCAAGCTCGCCCTGCGTCATTTCGTCGGCGAGGAAGCGGAGCGTGCGAATGTCGTTGGTGAAAGGCGGCCTAGCCATGCGGGCCTCGACGATGGGCTGTCCGAGCGTTGCCAATCCTCATGCGCCGGTCCGATAGAAACGGATCTGCAGTCCCAGCCGGACGAGTTCGGCGACCACGGCGGCCGCCAGAACGGCGTTGAGCACCAGCACCAGGTCGCGCGTGATGTGCGCGAGCGCGAAACAGCCGGCAAGCCCGGCGATCAGGACATAATAAGCGAAGCCGCTGGCGCGCCGCGTGATATTGCGGTCGCGCTCGTCGGCGGGGGCATTTGCATCCCGGGGTCGCATCACCGCAAACAGCGTCGCCGCAGTCGTCATGACGATCGTGAAGATGATCGCCAGCGCGATCAGCAATCCCGCCTGTGCCGCCATGCCCTCGCGGTCGCCGACACCATAAGGGAAAATCCAGAAATAGGCTGAAAAGCCGAGCAGGATCACCGCAAAGCTCAGCCAGTCGATTTTTTCGCGAAACGCCATCCTGCGAATCTCCAATGTTCGTTATGTCTGACTTTATGTTAAAAATATATAACATGGAGTCAAGCAGGATTACCATTGCTGCTCTTCGACCTTTCGCTCCGGCCCACGAGGGGCTAGACCCCCGCCCCATGTCCACGCTCCCGAAAACGCTCACCTTCGACACATCGACCAGCCGCGCCAATCCGACGCCGCAGCCGATGAAACGCCTCACCGTACCGCGCATTCGCCAGCGCAAGGGCGGCGAACCGCTCGTGATGCTCACGGCCTATACCGTCCGCATGGCGCAGCTGCTCGACCCGCATTGCGACATGCTGCTCGTCGGCGATTCGCTCGCGCAGGTGATCTACGGCCTGCCGCACACCGTCGGGGTGACGATGGACATGATGGCGCTGCACGGCGCCGCCGTCGTGCGCGGCAGCTATCACGCCGCGGTAATCGTCGACATGCCGTTCGGCAGCTATGAGGGCAGCCCGCAGCAGGCGTTCGACAATGCCGCGCGGCTGCTCAAGGAAACCGGCGCGGCGGCGGTGAAGGTCGAGGGCGGCAAGGTGCTGGCCCCGACGATCGAATTCCTCACCCAGCGCGGCATTCCGGTGATGGGTCATGTCGGACTGACCCCGCAGGCGGTGAACATCCTCGGCGGCTATGGCGTGCGCGGCAAGAGCGAGGAAGAAGCGCGCTCGATCGTCGAAGACGCGATTGCCGTCGCACAGGCCGGCGCCTTTTCGATCGTGATCGAAGGCGTGCTCGAATCGATCGCGATCGAGATCACGAACAAGGTCGATTGCCCGACGATCGGTATCGGCGCTTCGGCAGAGTGCGATGGCCAGGTGCTCGTCACCGATGACATGCTCGGCATGTTCGAACGCGTTCCCAAGTTCGTGAAGCGCTATGGAAATATGGCGAGCGTCGTCGAAGGCGCGGTCAAGGACTATGCCGACGAAGTCAGGTCCCGTTCATTCCCGACCGAGGATCAGACCTACGCAGGTTGAAGGCTCGGCGATCCGCGCAAAGTGAAACGCTTGGCCTTTTTCCGTGCTGTCGCTAAGGAAGCGACCGGCGGGACGCGTGCCCAGAGCCATGACGAGTATATGGAGGTTTGATTGGCGCTGAGCCCGACGAATGATGCCGCGCTGTTGCAGGAAGTCGACGAAGCCGTCCGCAAGGACCGGCTCGATACGATCATGCAGCGCTATGGCCGCTGGATCATCGGCGGCGTCATCGCCGCCCTGCTGGCGTTCGGCGGCTATCTCTTCTGGAGCCACCAGCAGGATGCCGCGCGCGGCGAGCAGGCCGAAGAATTGATCGCGGCGTTCGAAAAGCTCGGCACCAACCAGCCGCGCGCCGCGGCGACCGATCTGCAGAAGCTCGCCGCCGAAGGCGATCCCGCCTATCGCGCGGTCGCGCAGATGCAGCAAGCGAACATCAAGGCGCAGACCGGCGATCTGAAGGCCGCCGCCGCCCTGATGGCGAAAGTCGCCGCCGATACGAAGCTCGACCAGGCGCTGCGCGATCTCGCGCTGATCCGCCAGACGGCGTTCGAATATGACACGCTGAAGCCCGAAGTGGTGATCGCGCGGATGAAGCCGATGGTCGATGCGAAGGATCCGGCGTCGAGCTGGTTCGCGAGTGCCGCCGAACTGTCGGCGACCGCGCATTACCAGCTGGGCCAGTTCGACCAGGCGGGCGCGCTGTATGGCCGCATCGCCAAACTGCCCAATGTGGCCAAATCGCTGCAATCGCGCTCGGTGCAGATGGCGGGGATGCTCGGCGTCGATGCGGTCGCGGACCGGGCGGACGAAAGCGCCGCAGCCGAAAACAAGGGCGCGGCGCAAGCCGCCGCCGCCGGGGACCAGAAAGGCAATGCCGCGCCAAAGGCCGCTGCAGCCGCAAAGACTGAGGAAGCCAATTAATATGCGGAAAGCGCGTTTCGGAATTTATGCGGCGCTACTCGCGCTGCCGCTGACGGCATGTGGGGTGCTGAAGGGCGACGGTCCGCCAAAGACCCCGACGGTCGGTGACCGCGTCTCGATCCTGTCGAACGACAACAGCGTCAAGGTCGATCCGGCCACCGCGTCGATCGCGGTCGTGCTGCCCGAACCGGCGGTCAACGCCGCCTGGGCGCAGTCGGGCGGCAACGCATCGAAATCGATGGGCCATCCGGCGCTCGCCGCGACGCGGACGAAGCTGTGGGAAGCCAATATCGCGGGCAGCACCAACAAGCAGCGGATCGCCGCCTCGCCGGTGATCGCCGACAACCGCCTGTTCGTCGTCGATACCGACGCCGTGGTCACCGCCTTCGCCGCCGACACCGGCGCGAAATTGTGGAGCGTGCCGATCGGCAGTACCGGCAAGGATTTCAAGGCGTCGCTGTTCGGCGGCGGCGCCGGGGTCGACGGCAATGTCGTTTATGCGACCAGCGGCGTCGGTGACGTCGCGGCGCTGAACGTCGCCGACGGATCGGTGATCTGGAAGGTGAAACCCGCGGGCCCGCTGCGCGGCGCGCCGACGATTGCCTTTGGCGGTGTCTATGTCATCAGCCAGGACAACCAGATTTTCGCGCTCAACGCCGCTGATGGTGCGGTGCAGTGGCAGGCCACCGCATCGGCAGAGGCGGGCAGCGTGTTCGGCGCCGCGTCGCCCGCGGCGGGGCAGGGGACGATCGTCGCCGGCTTCTCGTCGGGCGAGGTCCAGGCCTATCGTTACGAAAACGGCCGCGACCTGTGGGAAGACGCGCTCGCGCGCACCTCGATGGCGCTGTCGGTGTCGACGCTCACCGACGTCGACGCCGATCCGGTCGTCGATCGCGGCCGCGTCTTCGCGCTCGGGCAGGGTGGCCGTATGGCGAGCTATGAACTCGTCACCGGCCAGCGCAGCTGGGAAATCTCGATCGCCGGCATCTCGACGCCTTATGTCGTCGGCGAATGGGTCTATGCGATGACCGACGACGCCAAACTGCTGGCCGTCGCGCGCGCGAACGGCAAGGTGCGCTGGCTGCAACAGCTCGCACGCTTCCGCGTCGAAACCGAAAAGAAGAAGAAGGACCCGATCCGCTGGACCGGACCGATTCTCGCCGGCGGCCGTCTGATCGCGGTCAACAGCGAGGGCGTCTTGTCGGAATTCTCGCCGACCGACGGCTCGCTCCTCGGTACGACCGAATTCAAATCGCCGCTGTCGCAGGCCCCCGTGGTTGCGAACAATATTTTGTACGTCCTCGCGGACGACGGGCAGATCACGGCCTGGCGCTGATACAGCGTCCGGGCCGGGGCGGCCCGGTGTAATAGGGATAAGTCTCATGTCGCGATTCGCGACGATTGCCATTGTCGGCCGGCCCAATGTCGGCAAATCGACGCTGTTCAACCGGCTGGTCGGCAAGCGCCTTGCGCTCGTCGACGACCAGCCCGGGGTGACGCGCGACCGCCGCGAGGGCGACGGCCATCTGCTCGGCCTCGATTTTCGCATCGTCGATACCGCGGGTTTCGAGGATTATGACGCCGCGACCTTGCCCGGCCGCATGCGCGTGCAGACCGAAAAGGCGGTGCGCGAGGCCGATGCGGCGCTGTTCATGATCGACGGCCGTGCCGGCGTGACCCCGCTCGACGAGGAAATCGCGCGCTGGCTGCGTAGCGAGGACACGCCGATCATCCTCGTCGTCAACAAGGCCGAGGGGAAACAGGGCGAAAACGGCTTGATGGAGAGCTATTCGCTCGGCTTCGACAATCCGATCGCGCTCAGCGCCGAGCATGGCGAGGGCGTCGTCGATCTGTTCGACGCGCTGCGCCCGATCGTCGATGCATTTGACGCCGCCGCGTTCGAAGCGGTGCCCCCGCCGGTCGAAGGCGACGAAGAGGATGAAGACGCGCCGCTCGGTCCGCTGAAGCTCGCGATCGTCGGCCGCCCCAACGCGGGCAAGTCGACGCTGATCAACCGCATGATTGGCGAGGACCGCCTGATCACCGGGCCCGAAGCCGGGATCACGCGCGATTCGATCCGCGTCGACTGGCAATGGGAAAAGGACGGCGAGGTCCACGAGATCCAGCTGTTCGACACCGCGGGCATGCGAAAGCGCGCCAAGGTGGTCGAAAAGCTCGAAAAGCTCTCGGTCGCCGACGCGCTCCACGCGGTCGATTTCGCCGAGGTCGTCGTCCTGCTGCTCGACGCCACCAAAGGCCTTGAGTCGCAGGATCTGCACATCGCCGACCGGGTGCTGCAGGAAGGCCGCGCGCTGATCGTCGCGCTCAACAAATGGGATGTCGCCGAAGACCCGTCGTCGCTGTTCAACGGCGTGCGCGCCGCGCTCGAGGACGGGCTCAGCCAGGTCAAGGGCGTTCCGGTTCTCAGCATTTCGGGCGCGACGGGCAAGGGCATCGACACGCTGGTTCGCGTCGCGTTCGAACAGCGCGCGATCTGGACCAACCGCGTCTCGACCGCGAAACTCAACCGCTGGTTCGAAAATGCGGTCGAAAACAACCCGCCGCCGGCACCCGGCGGCAAGCGGATCAAGCTGCGCTATATCACGCAGGCGCGCACCCGGCCGCCGACCTTC
Source organism: Sphingopyxis sp. 22461 (assembly GCF_052044915.1). Taxonomy (NCBI): domain Bacteria; kingdom Pseudomonadati; phylum Pseudomonadota; class Alphaproteobacteria; order Sphingomonadales; family Sphingopyxidaceae; genus Sphingopyxis; species Sphingopyxis sp. 22461. The sequence continues at coordinate 37,547 of NZ_JBQENY010000004.1, read as the reverse complement.
GTCGTCTTCGGCACGCGGACCGATAGCTTGCCCGGAAGCTATACGCGCTATCTGGTCAATGGCATGCGCAAGGAATTGGGTTTCCAGGGCGTTCCGGTACGCCTCAACTTCCGCAATTCGCGCAATCCCTATGATGAATGACGACGCCTAAGACATTGGAGGCGCTGGTCGTCGATGCGCGCGGCATGCGCTGCCCCTGGCCCGCGCTCAGGCTCGCGCGCGCGATGCGCGATGCGTCCGACGTGCTGCTGATCGCCGACGATCCGCAGGCGGGGCGCGAGGTTGCGGCGCTTGCGGGCGAGCATGGCTGGTCGGTCGAGACCGATGTCGCGACCGCCGACGAGGGACGCTGGCGCGTCCGACGCTGACCCAAAACGGGGCGACTTTCTTTGCGGCACCCCTGACACCGTAACGTCTTTTTTACCCAACTTCGGCATGGACCGGTTGGGACCACGGCCGAATTTGAACACCAAGGGACTAAAGCATTGGACGAAATCCTGGTCGATTGGGATGAGTTTCGCGCGACGCGCACCCAGTTGGGCGCCGCGTTCGTACGGATTCTCGGCTATTTTCGCGAAGACGGCACCAAATCGGTCGCCGCCATCGAAGAGGCGATGCGCGCGCGCGATGCCCGCGGTCTCGTCATGCCCGCGCACACGCTGAAAAGCGAAGCGCGGCAGTTCGGCGGCGAAAAACTCGGCGCGCTCGCCGAGGATATCGAAGTCTTCGCGCGCCATTGCGTCGAAAGCCAGACGAGCCCCGAAGAATATCTGCCGCGCGTCGTCGAACTGCGCCGGCTGTTCGAGGAGACGCTCGGCGCGCTCGAACGCGAAGCGAACCCGCTCGTCCAGCGCCGTCCGACGGGTTTCGGCCGCGCGGTCGGCTACTGACGCATCGGTTGCAGCGACCCGCGCGCGAGGCTGCGCCACAGCCATTCGAGCGGGCCATAGCGATAGCGGTCGAGCCACGGCTTCGACCAGAGCAGCATGACCGCCCACATAGCGATGCAGAAGAGATAGAGCGTCCAGCGGCCGACGTCGCCGAACAGGCCGATCCCATAGCCATAGAAGATCGTCGTCATCACGATGCTGGTGCCGAGATAGTTGGAGAAGGCGGCGCGGCCTGTTGCGGCGACGCGGGTTATCCAGGCGCTGGCAGCAGCGCGCCGGATCAGCAGCACGAGCAGCGCGGCATAGGCGATCGTCATCATCAGTCGTCCCGGCCCCGCCCACGCCATGAAGGCATTGACCGCGACGAGATAATCGAAGCCCGCGCGCCACTGGAGCCAGCCGACGAGCAATGTCAGCAGCACGCCGGGAGGCAGCCAGCGCAGCGCGATCCGCCGGTAGTCGGCCGCCGCCCATGCCCCCGTCAGGAAGCCGTTGCGGAACAGCGCCATGCCGAGCATCATCAGCGGCAGCGTCTCCCATATCGTCATCAGCACGCCGACGAACGGATTGATCGCGGTATCGAGCCGTGAGTTGAGGATCGGTAGATAGGGGCCGCGATAGAGTGCGAGCTCCTCGGTCACCTCGCCGTCGATCTTGGCATATTCGGCGCGGACCTCGCGGCCCGCCTCGGCCATCGGCGAAGCGGGATTGTCGGCCGCGCTTCCGATCGCAAGCTGCGCGCCGAAGAAGAGCGACGTCAGGACGACACCGAGGGTGAAGATGCCCAGCGCCCATTTGATCAATCGGCGCGGTTCCCACGCGCGGAAGCGGAAGGCGACGCAGCCGACGGCGGCATAAAGGAACAGGATGTCGCCCCACCAGAGGAAGACATAATGGCAGAGACCGAAGACCGCGAGCCACGCCATCCGGCGGTAATGGACCGAGCCCGGATCCTGTCCCGACGCCTCCGCGCGGTCGACGATCAGGACCATGCTCGCGCCGAACAGGATCGAGAACAGCCCGCGCATCTTGCCGTCGAAGAGGAGGAAGCCGAGCGCCCAGGCGGCGATATCCGACCCCGTGTCGCCGCCATAGGCTTTGGGGGAGACGTAAGCCATTTCGGGCATCGCAAAGGCGGCGATGTTCATCGCCAAAATGCCCATCACGGCGAAGCCGCGCAGCGCGTCGAGGGTGACGAGGCGTTCGCTTGCAACTTGTCTATCTTCGCGCATATCGCCCTCCACTGTATTATTCGCCTATAACGGTTGGGGCGACGATCCGTCCAGCGCTTTAACCTACTATTGACATCTATGTCAGTAATGCTATCTGAGCATCATCACCTGATTCGGACGAGGCCAGCCATGACCCCCACCATCTTCTCCCACCCCGACCGCCAGCCGCAGAAGTTCCGCCCGTTCAAGGCGTTCCAGCACTTCCGCAAGCTGATCGCGGACAAGGAAGACACCGAACAGGTGTTCCACATCTTTGAAAATTTGCCGCGCAAGGGCTTCATGGACGACGCGCGCGCCTTCGTCGAAAGCGATTTCGGCCAGAAGCTGATGGAACGCGAACCCTATCTGCCCGACCTGCTCGACGACCATGCATGGATCGACGAACTGCCCGAGGGCAGCGTCGGCCACGCCTATGTCACCTTCATGCGCCGCGAAGGCCTCTCGGCCGCGGGGCTCGTCGCCGAAAGCGACAAGATGGGCCGTCCCAAGTTCGACGATCAGGTGCAATGGTACAGCAATCGCCTGCGCGACACGCACGACCTGTTCCATATCCTGACCGGCTATGGCCGCGACGCGCTCGGCGAACAGTGCGTGCTCGGCTTCACCTATGGCCAGACGGGCAACTACGGCAATTTCTTCATCGCCTATGCCGGCGGTTATGAGGTGAAGCGCGGCGTCAAAAGCGACGCGCCGGTGTTCGGCGCGATCCGCCAGGGCCAGCGCCACGGCAAGGCGGCGAAGGCGATCATCGAGCAGGATATCCGCTCGCTGCTCGCCGAACCGCTCGAAGCCGCGCGTGCGCGGCTGGGGATCGGCGAGCCGACGCTCTATCAGGAAGCGCACCGCGCGTACCGCAACCGTGGGATCGATCCGTACAACTTCCTCGCGGCAAAGGCTGCGATGGCCTGAACTGTTCCCCGGCGAAAGCCGGGGAACCCGGTGCTCAGCCTACGCTTTCCGGCCAGACGCGCGGGCTGCGCGGCGTCTCCAGCCTGTAGTCGGAATAGGAGCGCGAAAATATCTCCCGGCCCAGGCGTTCGGCGTCGCCGACCGGGTTCGCCGGATCGTTTCGCACTTCGCCGCGGCTGTTGCCGGCCCCGCGCACTACGTTGACGAAGTCCGAATTGGTGTAGCGGGAAAATTCCTGAATCTGGTGGATAATGCCGAGCGCGACGCCGGGATATGTTTCCTCGGACGCGAGCACCAAGCCGAGCCGTTTGCCGGCCATCGCCGCAAGCGCGTCCTGCGAGCCCGGATAGGAGGCCGCATAATAGCAGAAGCTGCGATCGAAGAACGCCTTGATCTGGGCCGACACGCCGTACCAATAGATGGGCGAACAAAAGATCACCCCGCGCGCGGGCAAGAACTCGTCGAAGAACAGGGCGCGATACGGGTCGTCGATCGCGCATTCCCCATCGGGCCCGCGGCATTGGCGGCAATCGCGCAGAAACCCCGAAATATGGTCATCCAGAAATCGCAGCACGACATCGCTGCCCGCCGCCTCGGCGCCGCGCCGGACGGCTTCGGCAAGCGTCGCGGTGTTTCCGTTCCTGCGCGGGCTTCCGACAAGAATGAGCAGTTTTTCCGGCATATCGGCCGATCCTTTCGCGTGGGACACGGCGCGGCTGCCATGTCTTGTTGACGCAAAGGGGTGGCGTGATACTTTCGATTGATCAACTACCTACTATTTTATCAGGTACACACTTTCAGGTAAGAATTGGCGATCATGACGACACGCAATCAACCCTATAATGACGGTCTTGGGCCGGTGTTCGCGATTATCGGCGGGAAGTGGAAGGCGCTGATTCTTTGGGAGCTTCACGGCACCCCGGTGCGCTTCGGCGCGCTCAAGCGGCGCATCGACGGAATCAGCGAAAAGATGCTGATCCAGCAATTGCGGGAAATGGAAGCCGATGGCCTGGTCCACCGCGAGATGTTCCATCAGGTTCCCCCGCGTGTCGATTATTCGGTGACCCCCTTGGGGGCATCGCTCAACGAAGCGCTGACGCCGCTATGCGAGTGGGGGAAACATAATCTGCAACCCCCGGCTACCGGCGGCGGGTGACGTTGGTCAGCTGAGCTTGGCGATCAGCGTCTGCGCGGCAGCCGGGTTGCGGACCTTCGCGCCGGATATGAAAAAGAGATAGACGTCGCGGTTGCCCTTCGCCCAGTCGCGCGCTTGCTTCGCCCAGCCGTCGAGCGCCTTGTCGTCATAACCGGTTTCGACATCCTCCTGCGATCGCTGGAGCCGCGCATAGGTGAAGTCGGCGGTCTGTTCGTCGATGCAGGGGAACTCGTCGCTGTCGGCGAAGACGACCGCCATGTTCCGCTCGCGCACCATGTCGATAAAGGCTTGATCGCGGAAGCTTTCGTCGCGCACTTCGATCGCGTGGCGCAGCTTCAGGCCGTCCTGCGTATCGGGAAGCAGATCGAGGAAGCCTGCGAAATCGTCGCGGTCGAACTTCTTCGTCGCCATGAACTGCCAGTGGATCGGGCCGAGCCGGTCGCCGAGCCGCGTCAGCCCCTGCGTCAGAAATTTCTCGATCGATGCCGCGCCTTCCGCCAGCACCTTGCGGTTGGTCGTGAAGCGTGACGCCTTGACGCTGAACTGGAACCCGTCGGGCACCGACTCCGCCCAATTGGCGAAGGTTTCGGGCTTCTGGCTGCCATAATAGGTGCCGTTGATCTCGATGCCGGTCAGATGCTGGCCGGCATATTCGAGCTCGCGCTTTTGCGGGAGGCCGGCGGGGTAGAAGGGGCCGCGCCATGGTTCGAAGGTCCAGCCCCCGACGCCGACATAGATGCTCATGACTTAAATACCTCCGTCATCCCGGCGATGGGTGTTCAGAGGCACGTGACTCTGAAACACGATCTCATCGTCGCGTCCTGCCGCACCGGCGAGATCCCGGCCTTCGCCGGGATGACGAGGTGGGAATATCAAGCCAGCGCCGCGTCGGCTCCCATCAGGTTCGGGAAAAAGCCTTCATGCGCTTCGCGCAGTTCGGCGAGCGTCACCTGATGGTCGCTGCCTTCGAGTTCGAAGACGATGCGATCCTTGATCGTGCGGCCGACCGGATCGACCGGCACGTCGGCGCGGCCCGCGGCGTCGAGGAAGTCGGCGAGGCAGGTGTCGCACACCGTCACGAGGTAAAGCCCCTGATCCTCGCCGAAGAAGCTTTCGGCGACGCCGAACGGCTGTTCTTCGCTGACGAGCACGCCGATGTTCGATTTGAGCGCCATTTCGGCGAGGGTCACCGCCATGCCGCCGTCGGAGACGTCGTGACAGGCGGTGATCCAGCCGGCGTTGATCGCGCCGCGGATGAAGTCACCGGTGCGCTTTTCGGCGCGAAGGTCGACGGGCGGCGGCGGGCCTTCCTCGCGGCCGAGGATTTCGCGGAGCCACACCGACTGGCCGAGGTGGCCGGCGCGTTCGCCGACCGCGAGCACGATGTCGCCGGTGCGCTTAAAGCCGATACCGACCGCTTTGCCGAGATCCTCGATCACGCCGACGCCGCCGATCGCGGGGGTCGGCAGGATCGCGCTGCCGCCGCCGGTCGCCTTGCTCTCATTATAGAGGCTGACGTTGCCCGACACGATCGGATAGTCGAGCGCGATACACGCCTGTGCCATGCCGTCGAGACAGCCGACGATCTGCCCCATGATTTCGGGGCGCTGCGGGTTCGCGAAGTTGAGGCAATTGGTGATCGCGAGCGGCGTCGCGCCGACCGCGCTGATGTTGCGCCAGGTCTCGGCGACCGCCTGCTTGCCGCCCTCGACGGGATCGGCATAGCAATAGCGCGGGGTGCAGTCGGTCGACATCGCGAGCGCGCGGTTGGTGCCGTGGATGCGGACGAGCGCGGCGTCGCCGCCGATCTGCACCGTGTCGCCGCCGACCTGGCTGTCATATTGTTCCCAGATCCAGCGGCGGCTGGCGATGTCGGGGGTGCCCATCAACGCCTTGAGGTCCGCGGCGACATCCTTCGTCTCGGGGACGTTGGTGAGGTCAGCCTGCTTCGGCGTCGGGACGTGCGGCCGGTCATAAAGCGGCGCGTCGTCGGCGAGCGGCGCGAGCGGGATGTCGCAGACGATCTCGCCTTTATGCTCGAGCACCATACGGCCGGTGTCGGTGACGGTGCCGATGACCGCGAAGTCGAGTTCCCATTTGTGGAAGATCGCGGCGGCGAAATCTTCGCGACCGGGCTTCAGCACCATCAGCATGCGTTCCTGCGATTCGGACAGCATCATCTCATACGCCGTCATGCCGGTTTCGCGCTGCGGCACATCGTCCATCTTGAGGTGGAGGCCGACGCCGCCCTTCGACGCCATTTCGACCGACGAGGAGGTGAGGCCCGCGGCGCCCATGTCCTGGATCGCGACGATCGCGTCCGACGCCATGAGTTCGAGGCACGCCTCGATCAGCAATTTTTCGGTGAAGGGATCGCCGACCTGTACCGTCGGGCGCTTTTCCTCGGCATCCTCGCCGAAGTCGGCCGACGCCATCGTCGCGCCATGGATACCGTCGCGGCCGGTTTTCGATCCGACATAGACGATCGGATTGCCGACGCCCGATGCGGCCGAATAGAAGATCTTGTCCTGTTCGGCGACGCCGACGGTCATCGCGTTGACGAGGATGTTGCCGTCATACGCCTTGTGGAAATTGACCTCGCCGCCGACCGTCGGGACGCCGACACAATTGCCGTAACCGCCGATGCCGTGGACGACGCCCGAGATCAGATGCTTCATCTTCGGATGGTCGGGGCGGCCGAAGCGCAGCGCGTTGAGGTTTGCGACCGGGCGCGCGCCCATCGTGAAGACGTCGCGGAGGATGCCGCCGACCCCGGTCGCCGCGCCCTGATAGGGTTCGATGTACGACGGGTGGTTATGGCTCTCCATCTTGAAGATCGCGGCGAGCTTCTTGCCGCCTTCGCCTTCGCCGATGTCGATGACGCCGGCATTCTCACCGGGGCCGCAGATCACCCAGGGCGCCTCGGTCGGCAGTTTCTTGAGGTGGAGGCGCGAGCTTTTATAGCTGCAATGCTCGGACCACATGACCGAGAAGATGCCGAGTTCGACAAGGTTCGGCTCGCGCCCGAGCGCGTGCAGGACGCGATCATATTCCTCGGGCGAAAGCCCATGTTCGGCGACGATTTCGGGGGTGATGGCGGGCGCTTGCTGAGTCATGGCGCGCCTTTAGCCGCACAGGCGCAAAACGAACAGACCCCATGATGCATTTTGCACCATGGGGTCTGCGGTCGGAGGGAGGGTTTAGCGCGAGGCGAGGGTGGCCGACGGCTTCACGAGCGGCGCGACGTCGCGCAGCGCGAAGCTGACCTGCTGCGAACCGACGGTGCCGCGCACGCGGTGCTGGCCGACGCGGAGCGTGAACGGCTTGCCGGTACGTTCCTCGACGCCGCTGATCACGCGCGTGTCGCCGACCTGCGTGACGCTATAGCTGTAGGTACTGCCTTCATGCTCGAAGCGGTTGGTCGGCGCATCCTTCGCGAAGGCGACGGACGGCGCCAGCGCGAGCAGGCCGAGGGCGGGGAGAATGAATTTTTTCATGATGCAAGTCCTTGTCTGATGAACAAAACTTGCCTTTGAGCCCCTCTCTTCTTGTGCAGTGCAGCATGACCGGCTCGCGCGGCGCGGGCAATTGCAAAAAACAGAAGCGTGATTGCGCGGCGCGAAGGGGTCAGGTGCGGACGGACACCGCGAGCCGCCGGTTGGCGCCCGCCCACGCCGCGGTCCCGGCGAGCAGCGCATAAGCGAAGAGCATCGTCGCGGGGACGGCGAGCGAATAGGCGGGCTCCTTCGGGCCGAACCAGTCGATCGCCTGCGCAAAGGCGAGCAGCCCGGCGAGTATCCAGAGCCGGCGGTTGCCGCCCGGCGCTTCGGTGCGGCGCTGATAATAAAGAAAGGCGCCGCCGATCAGCAATATCTCGAGCGGCATCGCGATCAGCGGATGATTCCAGAGCCCGAGCCCCAATTTGGGCGGCATGCCATAGAGCGTCAGATCGGGAATATGGACGAGAAGGTCGATGAACCAGTGCGACACCACGACCAGCGCGGCGCCGATCGCCGCCCCTTTGCGCTTGGTCGCGAACCAGACGAGCACGCCGAATATCTTGGCCCAGATCAGCGCCCCGAGCAGGCTGTGCGTATAGGGCATGTGGTACAGGTCCATCGGGTTCATCACGGCGATGCCGGGGACGATCCGCATCGCCTCGATCCCCGGGACCAGCAATGCGGCAAAACCGATATCGATCAGCTGCGCCGCGACGAACAATGTCCCGAGCCCCGCCGCCTTTGGACGGGCCGCGACGATCAGCGCCGGGGCGAAATGGCCGATGAACATGGCGCGACGCTATAGGGCAAAATCACCACGTCAAGCTTGACCGGACGGGGGCGAAGGGGCCAAAGCAGGGCGATGACGGACACCCCCGAACCCGCTCGAGAAGGCTTTGGCGCCGCCGATATCGCCTCGCTGTCGTTCGAAGCCGCGATGGGCGAGCTCGAAACGATCGTGCGAAGGCTCGAGAGCGGCGATGTCAGCCTCGAGGAATCGGTGACGCTTTATGAGCGCGGCCATGCGCTGCGCGGCCATTGCGAGGCGCGGCTCGCCGCGGCGCAGGCGCGCATCGAACAGGTCAGCCTGGGTGTCGACGGCCGGCCGGCGGGAACGACCCCCTTCGGCGAAAGCTGATCCACGGTGGCGCTCGTCGACAGCGAAGTTTCGCGCGAGAGGCAATTGCTGCTTGCCACCCAGAATGAGGTTGCGGCCGGGATCGACACGCTGTTCGATCAACTGCTCGCCGTTCCGTCCGACCCGCGCGGGCCGCTCTACGAAGCGATGCGCCATGCGGCGGTGGCCGGCGGCAAGCGGCTGCGTCCGCTGCTCGTTCGCGCCGCGGGCGATCTGTTCCACGTCGATCGCACGCTGACCCTGCGCGTCGGGGCGGCGGTCGAGGCGATGCACGTCTATTCGCTGATCCACGACGACCTGCCGTGCATGGACGATGACGACATGCGCCGCGGCAAACCGACGGTGCACAAGGCGTTCGACGAGGCGACCGCGGTGCTCGCGGGCGATTCGCTCCACGCCCTCGCGTTCGAATGGCTGTGCGACCCGGTGACGAGCGCCGATCCCTTCGTGCGCGGCGAGCTCTGCTGCGAACTCGCGCGCGCCGCGGGCCCGGCGGGGATGGCGGGCGGCCAGATGATGGACCTCGCCGCCGAGACGTCGAATTTCGACCTGCCGACGGTGACGCGGCTCCAGCAACTCAAGACCGGGGCGCTGATCGCCTTTTCGGTCGAGGCCGGCGCGATCCTTGCGCGCATCCCGCCCGAGGGGCGCGCGCCGCTGCGCGCCTATTCGCGCGACATCGGGCTCGCGTTCCAGATCGCCGATGACATCATGGACGTCGAAGGCGACGAGGCGCTTGCGGGCAAGGCGCTGCACAAGGACGATGCCGCGGGCAAGGCGACCTTCGTCACCTTGATGGGGCTCGAACGCGCGCGCGAACAGGCGACCGCGCTCGTCGACCAGGCGATCGGACATCTCGCGAGTTTTGGCGAAGAGGCGGCGCTGCTGCGCGCGATCGCCCGTTATGTGGTGGAAAGGGACCGTTGATGCGCATTGGGGTTTATCCCGGAACCTTCGACCCGATCACGCTCGGGCATATGGACATCATCCGCCGCGGCGCGAAGCTGGTCGACCGGCTGGTCATCGGGGTCACGACCAATATCACCAAGTCGCCGATGTTCGATGACGACGAGCGCATCGACATGGTGAAGGCCGAGGTCGCGTCGATCGAGGGCGATATCCGCGTCGTCGGTTTCAATGCGCTGCTGATGGATTTCGCCGAGCGCGAGGGGGCGACCATGATCGTCCGCGGGCTGCGCGCGGTCGCCGACTTTGAATATGAATATCAGATGGCGGGGATGAACCAGCAGCTCAACGACCGGATCGAGACGGTGTTCCTGATGGCCGACGTCGGGCTGCAACCGATCGCATCGCGGCTGGTCAAGGAAATCGCGATCTTCGGCGGCGATATCCGGAAATTCGTGACGCCGTCGGTGCGCGATGCCGTCGTCGCGCGCATCGCCGAGCGGGGGCTCCTCCAGGGCGAGCGCTGATACCGATCATTGAGCGTTCAGCTTTTTCCGGCTAGGGCGCGCCATCGGGGCGCAAATCCAGTTTATTATCCAAAGGCCGATCCAGCATGAAATCATCCTTCCGCCCCTTGGTTCTTACGGCGATGGCGTTCGGTCTCGTAGGCACGGCCGTCGCGCAGGATGCGCCGCCCGCACCGGGGCCGAACCCCGAGCAAAGCCAGCCGGCGCCGCCCGTCGAAACGCCGCCGCCCGCGCCGGTCGAAACCCCGACTGCGCCCGCGCCCGCGGCGGCCGAGGGAACCCCTGCGGTGGAAGCGCCCGCGGTGCCCGCGATGACGCCCGACCAATATATCAACGTCCCCGAATATATGCTCAACATCGACCTTTCGACGGGCGGCCGGATCGTGGTCCAGCTCTATCCCAATGTCGCGCCGAACCATGTCGAGCGGTTGAAGCAGCTCGCGCGCGCGGGCTTTTACGACGGGATCAAGTTCCACCGCGTGATCGACGGCTTTATGGCGCAGACGGGCGATCCGACCGCGTCCGGGCAGGGCGGCTCGCAGCTTCCCGACCTCAAGGCCGAATTCAACCCGACCCCGCATCTGCGCGGCACGCTTTCGATGGCGCGCGCCGAGAGCGAGGACAGCGCGAACAGCCAGTTCTTCATCATGCTCCAGCCGCGCTTCAGCCTCGACCGCCGCTACACCGCGTTCGGCCGCGTCATCTCGGGCATGCAATATGTCGACGCGATCCATAAGGGCGAGCCGCCCGAAGTGATGTCGCGCATGGTGCAGGTGTCGGTCGCCGCCGACAACAAGCCGATCCCGCCCGCCTCGATGCTGACCGAAGCCGTGCCCGCGCCGGTCGCCGCGCCCGCCGTGACGGTCGACGAGCTTAACGCTCCGATCAAGCAGTAAGCGCGGGCACGCGCGTCAAGATCATGCGCGTCGACGCCTTCGATTTCGATTTACCCAATGAACGCATCGCGCTCCGCCCGGCGCGGCCGCGCGATGCAGCGCGGATGCTCGTCGTCGATGGCGGTGAGATCGTCGACGCGGGGGTCGCGGACCTGCCCGCATGGCTGCGCCCGGGCGACTGCCTCGTCTTCAACGACACCCGCGTCATTCCCGCACAGCTCGAAGGACGTCGCGGCGACGCGAAGATCGGCGCGACGCTCCACAAACGCATCGACCTGCGCCGCTGGCAGGCGTTCATCCGCAACGCCAAGCGGCTGCGGGTCGGCGAGAGCGTCGATTTCGGCGCGGGGGTCGCGGCGCTCGCCGAGGAGCGGCTCGCCGACGGCAGCTTCATCCTCGCCTTCGCCGGCGAAGAGCCGGTCGAAGTCCTGCTCGAGCGCGCGGGCACGATGCCGCTCCCGCCCTATATCGCGGGCAAGCGCCCCACCGACGACGCCGACCGCGCTGATTACCAGACGATGTTCGCGCGCGAGGATGGCGCGGTCGCGGCGCCGACCGCGGCGCTGCACTTCACGCCGAAGCTGCTCGATGCGCTCGCGGCGGCGGGGATTGCGAGCGAAACGCTGACGCTGCACGTCGGTGCGGGCACTTTCCTGCCAGTGAAGGCCGACGATACCGAAGACCATGTCATGCACGCCGAATGGGGGCGGATCGACGCCGATACCGCGGCGCGGCTCAACGCGGTGCGCGCGGCGGGCGGCCGCGTCATCGCGGTCGGCACCACCAGCCTGCGCCTGCTCGAAAGCGCGGCAGAGGATGACGGCATGATCGCGCCCTTCGCGGGCGACACCGCGATCTTCATCACCCCCGGCTATCGCTTCAAGGCGATCGACGGGCTGATGACGAATTTCCACCTGCCGCGCTCGACCTTGTTCATGTTGGTTAGTGCGCTGATGGGATTGGAGACGATGCAGGCGGCCTATGCGCATGCGATTGGGCATGCGTATCGCTTCTATAGCTATGGCGACGCGAGTCTGTTGTTGCCCGCACGATAGGGCGGGCGGCCCGTCAATATTCGATCGTGATCTTGACCTTGGCGGGCTCGACGCCGGCGAGCGCGGCGATCTCTTCGCGGCTCGCACGGACCAGCGCATGCATTTGCTGCGCGCTTGCCGCGGGATCGCCATGCGCGGCCGAAGGCGCGCCGGCGAGCAGTTCTTGCTCCGAAATGCCGAAAGCCTCGGCCAGCGCGGGCAGGTTGCTGCGCCGCGGCACGGTCTTGCCGCTTTCCCACGCCCAAATGCTCGGCCGGCTGAACCCCGTGAGATCCGAAAGCGCCGCGCGGCTGAGGCCGCGTTCCTTCCGGAGCCGGAGCAGGCGCTGGGCCAGCATTTCGTCGCCATCGGGGATGCGCGCCGGATCGACGTCGCCCGGAAGCGGATTGCGCAGCTGCGCCGCGCTGAGCGCCGCGCGCGACAGCGGCCGATCGAAACGGCAACCCGCGAGCGCCTCGCTGCGCCACACGATGGTGGCGGCACAATCGGGCGCTTCGGGCAAGGCGACCGTCAGCCGCTGACCGATGGCCAGATCGGATGCGGTTTCGATCAGCATGCCGGTCGCCGACAGATTGTGGATCGCGACCGTCGTGCCCTCGCTGCCTTCGAGCGAGCCCGCCGCTTCAAATCGCATATGCATGCGCGGCGCCCCGCGCGTGCTTCCGTCGGCCTGCTTTTCGATCATCGCATGAATGGGCATGGGTCAGCTATGCGCGCGATCGGTTGTCGAGTGGTTAATGGGGAGCGCCGCATCGCGGGCACATGCTCCGCCGGATGCCCGGCAACAAGGTCCGTTCGCCATCCTTGGGGCGAACTGTGCGCTGCTTGCGGCAGGTGAATCGGCAATCCGCCGCGGATTTTTGCCGATTTCGACAGCTCCAATTAAACTTATAGCCTATTTTTCTGTTAATATATTAACATCGGTTGTCCCGATTCTGAACGCCGATAGCCAGGCTGGCCGCTTGACGCGCGCCGAATTAACCCTCGGCAAGCGCAGTAAAGCGCCAATTTCCGTTAAACTTGAACGACATCACCGACACCCAATTTTGGCCCGAGCCAATTTGGGGGTGCGAAGCTGTCTTAATTTATGTACTAAGTTTTTATTAACAGACGGGTTGATGAGTCGGGTCGCGGCTTGTCGGGCACCGGGGGGTGCCGAGGGCTATCTGCAAAGCGGAGCCCGAACCGTTGGGATTTTTGGGGGTTCGAGTCATGAGGTTCATGCTTTTTGCGCTTGCCGCGGCGGCTTTTGCTGTGCCCGCGAACGCAGAAGAAATCCGGAACGTCAAATCGCTCGACATCGCGGTCAGTGGGGCGATCCGCCAGCATTGCGCGATGGGCAGCATCGCCAATATGGATTTCGGCAATCTGGAACGCCGCGGCCTGGGCATCGAAACGCGCGTTGCGCTCGATTGCAACGTCCCTTTCACGATGACGATCAAGGGCGCCCGCGGCGGCCTGACCCACACGACGATGCCGAACGGCCAAGGCCCGTACAGCGGCGTCCTGCCTTATAATCTCGCCGTCGAAATGCCCGTGCGATACCCGTCGCGGCAGACGGTGAGCCAATCCTTCAACAGTCGCCAGCTTTTGGCCGGCGGCGTCATCTCCAGCAACGGCGGCATCGCGACGGACGGAATGGTCCTGGCGGTCGAGCTTGGCCAGCCTTCGGGCGAGGCCGGGCTGCTGGCTGGCGACTATTCGGAAACGATCACGATCACCGTTTCTCCGATCTAGAAATTCGCCTGCGGCCAGGTCGCGGGCGGAATTAAGCCGGAAGGGTAGGCACCGATGCCCTCCCGGTTCTCCGACCAGACGGTGCAAAAATCACGCCGTCGCCCGGCTTTTGGGCAGGGCGTTATAATAGAGGGAAGAAGATTATGAAGAAGATCCTTAGCGGCACCGTTGCCGTCATCGCACTCATCGCGACCCCGGCCGTTGCTCAGCTTAACCCGACCAACCAGCTTCACTATGCTGGTACGGCGCCGATTCCGTACACGATCACCAACCCGCAGAACGCTCCGTTCCCGCTTGACCTGATTGGCATCGGTGCTGGTGATCTTGGCGTTGCGACCCAGGTCGGCACCCGCTACCGCGCCCAGGCTGACGCTCCGAGCGACAGCGAAACCGCAACGCCGACCGTCAATGTCGCGTTCAACCTCAGCGGAACGGTGAACAAGGACTGTTCGTTCTATTCGGGTAACAACGCCAGCGCGACCAACATCAGCTTCGGCGTGATCGGCGTTCGCACGGGCAACAACGAGAACGTCAATTCGGCGTTCGAAATGGTCGGTCCGGCAGAAGCCAACATCGACACGCTGACCGCAGGTTGCAACTTCAACAACGAAGTCGTGATCACCAAGAACAACGGCACCAACGGTCTGGTTAACTCGGCTGCTGGCGGTTATGACACGAACCAGTTCCAGGCGAACATTCCGTACAGCGTGAATGCAACTTGGACCGGCGTTGCGCTCAACGCCGTGACCACCGGTTCGGGCCAGTCGCTGAACGTTTCGACCACGCAGAACAACAACCTGATCTCGCAGGGCGCATGGCGTTCGCGCATGGACATCGACATCGTTGCTCCGGCTGTGACGAGCAAGGGTCTGGTCGCAGGCACCTACAGCGGCACCACGACGCTGACGCTGCGCGCTCTCTAAGTTCGCGCGGTAACGAATGGGGAGAGGGGAAAGAGCGATCTTTCCCCTTTCTTTATAAATAAGTGCAATTATGTCCGGCGAGGACAGGGGGATGGGAATATGACAGCTTTGGCGACGGTGAAGCGCCATGCGCGCGCGCTTTTGGCTGCGCTCGCCGCTCTCGTGCTAGTGGTCACCCCCGCGCTGGCGATGCGCGTCTCGCCGATGGTCGTCGAAATGGAATCGCGCGGCACGGGTGCGGTGGCGCGGATCGAGGTCCAGAATATCAATCCCGGCAATCTGGCGTTCCAGACCCGCGTTTTCCGGATGGAAATCGACAAGGACGGCAATATTTCCGAAACCCCCGCCGACCAGGATTTCCTGATTTTTCCGCCGCAGGGCATTCTGCCCGCCAGCGGACGGCAGGTCGTCCGCCTGCAATGGGTGGGCGGCGCCGAACTGTCGACTTCGCAGGCATATTATGTCTCGGTCGAACAGTTACCCGTCGCCTTCGAACCCGGCGCTGCCGATTCAGTTGGGGCGCAGGTTCAGGTTCTTTACAATATGCGCGCGCTGGTCGTGGTGGCACCTCCCGGCGCCAAGCCCGACGTGAAGGCAACGACCGTCAAGCAGGCTAATTATCAGCCACCCGCGCTGCCGGGATCGAGCGAATTGCCGCCGATGCAGGATGGGGTGGAGATCACCTTGCGCAACGCCGGCCGCCGCCACGCGCTGATGGCGAATTTCGGCTGGCAGCTCGAAGGCACGGGCACCGACGGCAAATGGCTACGCGTCGATGTCTCGCCTGAAGAGCTCAATCGGGCGGTCGGCACCGGCTATGTGCCCGCGCAGGGCGAACGCGTTTTCCGCGTCCCCGTTCCCGGCTTCGGCCCCGGACCGATCAAGCTGTCGTTCAAACAGTGAGGATCGGCTTCGCTCTGAGTAGTGTGGCGCTGTCGGCGCTGTGCGCGAGCACGGCGGCGGCGCAGGTATCGATTCCGCTGCCGCAAAACCCGCGGCCGTCGCCGTCGGCGCAAAACCCGGGCGCGCCGACAGTCATTCCGTTACCGGGGACGCAGATCCCGCCGATCCCGACCCCGACGCCGGTCATGCCGCAGCTTCCGATCGGCGCGCATGGCCGCCCGGACATCAACCCGTACGACCGCGACATCGAAATGACGGTGCCGCTGACCTTCCAGAGCAGCAGCCTCGGCGATATTCCGATGCGGCTCACCGCGGACGACCGTTTCCTGCTCGATTCGGCGACCTTCGTGCGGCTGATGCAGCCGGTGCTGAACGAGGAAGCACATGCCGGGCTGGCGTCGCGTTTGGCGTCGCTGCCCAATTTCGGTCCCGACGATCTGGAAAAGACGGGCGTTCAGCTGACCTACGATCCCAGTACCCTGGCGGTCGTCGTCGTCGAGGTGTCCGCCGAACAGCGGGCGATCAAGGATATTTTTGCGCCGCCGCGCCAAGACACCAACGACGTGACGCTGCAGCCCGCCGATTTCTCCGCCTTTCTGAACCTCAGCGCCGTCCAGAGCTATATCTGGGAGGGCAATCAGGCCGACCCGCCGACGATAAACTTCGACGGTGCGGTGCGGCTCGGCAAATTCGTGTTCGAGGGCGACGCGCAGTTGGGGCAGCAATTCGGGCTGGCCGGCGATTCATATAAATTCACGCGCAACTACGCGCGTCTCGTCTATGACGAGCCGGAGGATTTTCGGCGCTGGTTCCTCGGCGACCTCGACCCCGAAATCCGTGGCCAGCAAGCCTTTGTCGAAATGGGCGGCGTCGGCGTGCTGCGCCAGCGGCGGCGTTTCAACAGCTTTCGCTCGGCGATCCTTCAGGCCAATCGTCAGCTCGTGCTGCAACGCGAATCGACCGTCCGATTTTTGCGCAACGGGTCGCTCTATCGCGAAGTTCGGCTTCAGCCGGGGCGCTACGACTTCAGCTCGCTGCCGCTGATTGCGGGCAGCAACGATGTCGATATTCAGGTTACCGACAACAGCGGTGCGGTCCAGAACCTCTCCTATCAGCAATATCTCGACCCGATCGACCTCGATCCGGGCGATTTCGAATATGGCGCCTTTTTCGGCCCGACCAGCCGCACCTTCGGCGGGGCGCCCGATTATCGCGGTCCGATCGCCTTCACCGGTTTCTTTCGCAAGGCATTTTTCAATCATCCCGCGATCGGTGTCGGTTTCCAGGCCAGCAAGGATGTCCAGACGCTGACCGGACAGACCCAGTTCGTCCTGCGCAACGGTAGCCGTCTGCTGCTCGATGCCGGCGGCAGCAATTCGAAAACTGCAGGACAGGGGTTCGCGGGCGGCGTCAGCTACGAACATTTCATCGATCGCGAGGGGCTGTCCGACAGTTTAACGTTTCGCGCGGATTATCTGTCGCCGCGCTTCGCGACCTTGGGAAACCTCGACGGGGTCAACACCACGTCGGCCACGATTTCGGCGCAGTATACGCGGCAGCTCAACTTCAAGTTAACCAGCACGTCGACCGCGTCCTATCTTCGGGGGCGCAACGGTGTGGGTGACAGTTATCGCGCGGGAACGACAGCTTACTACCGTCTCGATCGCAAATGGACGATTCGGGCGGGGGTAGATTATACCAAATTCCCGTCAAGCTTTTCGCGCGGCAACGGATTCAGTTTCAACATCGGCATTGTCTTCCAACCCGATTATCGCCGCCGCGCCGAGGCGCGCTATGAGAGCCGCGACAATCTGGGCGAGCTCTCCTACAACCAGAGCGGCCTGAATCAATTGAGCAGCGTCGGTTTCGGGGGTGTCGTGACCCGCGACGACAATAGCGCGCAGGCGCTCGGCTATGCCACTTATGCCGCCAACCGCTTCGATGCGTCGGTCAGCCATGCGACCTTCGGACCCAACCTGTCCAATGTCGCCCAAATCAACGCGACGACCGTCCGCGTCGGGACGTCGCTGGCCTTTGCCGACGGCAGCTTTGGTATCGGGCGGCGCATCAACGACAGTTTCATGTTATTGTCGCCGCACAAGAATCTGGGCAAGCGCAGCGTCGTTGCCGGACAGTCGCTCGCCGAGAATGACTATATCAGCAAGAGCGGCGCGCTGGGCGCGGCGGTCAACAATTTCCTCGGCTCCTATGCCACCCAGTCGGTGCAATATGATGTCGAGGATCCGCCGACGGGCTACGACACCGGTCCCGGCGTGTTCCGCGTCCATCCGCCCTACAAGAGCGGTTATGCGGCGCGCATCGGCACCGATGCCTTTGCCAGCGTGATGGGCACGTTGATCCTCGCTCCCGAAATGCCCGTGTCGCTGATCGGCGGCCGCGTGACGTTGCTCGACGTCAAGGACGCCGAAAGCCCCAAGCCGATTCCGTTCTTCACCAATTCGGTCGGACGCTTCGCAATCACCAACCTGCTGCCGGGCCGCCGCTATCTGGTGGAAACCTATGGCCCGAATGGCACGGTCGACCGGAGTTTCGAATTCACAGTACCCGCGGACACCGATGGTCTATTGAACCTTGGCACCGTTCGCCCCGGTACGAAAAATTAGGAGGCATTATGCTGCGCCATACCCTGTTCCTCGCCGCGGCTTTCCTCGCTGTGCCGCTTCACGCGCAGGCGCCGGCGCCGGGTGCCAACATCCGCGGCGCCGATTGCCTGATCCGCGCCAACGCGACGCCGTCGAGCTGGCTGATCCAGGGCTATGACCCGTTCGACAGCGCGATTCCCGAAGGCACATTCGGGGTCACCTTCGTCAACGAAGGTACGGCGGAATGCCGCTTCACCCCGACGTTCGAACTGAGCCAGCCGCCCTTTGGCCTGTCGAAGGGCACGGGGAAGCCGATTGGCTATGCCTTGCTCAACCTGACCGACACGCAGGATGTGACGCCGCGCGTCGGGCGGACGCAGCGTAGCCCCTCGCAGCGGATGCTGACGCTCGGCGCCAATGCCTCGCGCACCTTGCTCTTCAAGCTCGTCGCCGATCCCGACGATGTGAAAGAATCGGGCACCTTTACGCAGGATGTGACGCTCGAAGCGCAGGACGGCAATTTCCGTTCGCTCGGCGGCACGCGCATCGTGCTTGGCATCGATGTCCTGCCTTCGGCGCGGATCGGCCTCGCCGGCGCCTACACGATGAGCGACGGGCATGCGGTCGTCGACCTGGGCGAATTGCGGCCCGGCGTCGCGCCGGTGCCGCTCCAGCTTCGCGTCGCCAGCACGGGCTCCTATGACCTCAGCGTCACGTCGGCCAATTCGGGCCGCCTGCGTCTCGGTTCGAGCGAATGGTATGTGCCCTACAGCCTCGCGATCGGCGGAAATTCGGTCAATCTGACGGGCATGCGCACGATATCCGGTTCGACGAACGGCAACCTCCGCCGCGACGCGCTGCCGATCCAGTTCCTGATCGGCAATACGTCCGATCGCCGCGCGGGCGTGTACAGCGACGTAATCTCGATTGCGGTGACCGCACGCTGACACACGCGCTTCGGCCGCGTCGTCCGGTGGCGCGCCTTAACTGAATGTTAGATTTGCGAGCCTAAACAATCATCCAACAGCTTCGGCCTACAGGCGGAAAGGTTTGGCGGATGATTCAGAAATTCTCGCTCGGCGTTGCGAGCTTCGTACTCGCTGCGGCGCCGACGACCGCCACGGCGGCCACGTTCGGCTTCAACCTCAGCCTGACGGTGCCCGTGCATTGCACGGTGCAGCATCAGGCGACGGGATTCGGCGCGATCAGCGGCAATGCCGTGTCGCTGGGCAGCTTCCGTGAATATTGCAACGCGCCGACGGGCTATGATCTTGTGATCAACTATGCGCCGGGTTCGCTGGAAGGCGCCCGGATCATCGCCGGAAATGACGAGATTATCCTCAACGGCTCGGGCCGTGCGGTGCTCAGCCGCGCGACCGGCCCGCGGGTCCGGGAACGCCCCATCGCGGCGGTGCCCGGTGAGCAGGGCTTCGATACCGATCGTTTCGAACTGACGATCATTCCCACCTGACGCCAGCCAGTTACGGCCAAACACGCACCCTCCGGCGATGTCGGAGGGTTTTGTGTTTGCGCGACCGGCGGGTCACATCTCGATCGTGAACTTGATGCTGCCCGGGCTGACGCCGGCCGCCTTGGCGATTTGCGCCTTGGCTTTCGCGACCAGCTCGTTCAGATTTTCGGCCTCGTCAATGCCGAGGAGTTCGGCGATTTCGACGCCGAGCGCGAGCGACAAGGCTTCCATCCGGCCGGCTTTGGGCCGCGCCTTGTCGAGCTCCCAGGCGGAAATCGACGGTTCGCTGACCCCCAAATGGGCGGCGAGCTGCCCTTGAGTCAGCTCCTTTGCCGTTCGCAGCCGCTGCAGGCGGACGCCGAAGCTTTCCGCAGGGGCGGGCTGGTGGTCGGGCGCGGGCGCATCGACGCCTACCACGCTTCGCAGCTGCGCGGCGCTGAGCGTCGCGGGCGAGATCGGTATTTCGAACTGGCATCCCGCGATGCCGCCGCTGGTCCAGATCACGCGGGTGGCGGTTTTGCCGCTGTGCGGCAGATTGACCTCGACGATCTCGCCGATCGCGAGCGGCACTTTGCTTTCGACGAGCATGCCTGTGGCCGAAATATTGTGGACCAGCGCCTCGATTTCGGCGCCCGCCGCCTTCGACCCGTGGAGCGGAAGCCGCAATTGCCGGCGCGACGCACGGCCATTTCCGGCCGATCGCGGCGTGTTGTCGAGATACACAGTCATCGCCATGCGCGCATCCATCGCGAGCCCGATATTAACATTTGGCTTCGCCGAACGGTTAATAGGGCGGGGCGCCCGAAAGTCACGAGGGCCGCCCCGCGCCGCGGGCGCGCGATGCCGGCAACGTCCTCAAACGGCACGGTTTCCGGAAAACCCTTAGATATTTACACTATCGCAATTCCTTGTCGGCATAGCAGCGGGCGTGTGGGGACCAGCTGAAGAGTTTGTTTGATGGACAGTCCATCGCGGATCGATTCGGGCGATCGGAGGGATGACGAAGCCGATGAAGGCCAGCGCGGCTTTTTCGGCCTGATCGGCTCGCGTATCGGCAAGCAGCGCGGCGATACCGCGGCGAACCTGCACACCCACGAAGCGCTGCTGCTGCTCCAGAATTACGAGGAAAGCGGCCAGGGCTGGTTCTGGTCGACCGACGCCAAGGGCCGGCTGACCTATATCACCGATTCGGTGGCGCGATTGATGGGGCGAACGGCCGGCGCGCTGCTCGGCACCGTTTTCACCGATCTGTTCCTGCCCGTCGACAGCCATGGCGAGCGCCAGCGCACATTGCCCTTCCTCCTCACCAAACAATCGAAATTCGACAAGCTGCCGCTGCGCAGTGCGTTCGAAGGCGACGACCGCTGGTGGGCGATCTCGGGCCGGCCGCAGTTCGACGGCGGCGGCAAGTTCACCGGCTATCGCGGCAGCGGGGCCGACGTGACCGCGCAGCGCCGCTCGGCCGAGGACGCCTCGCGGCTTGCGCTCTATGACTCGCTGACCGGGCTCGCCAACCGCTTCGCCATTTCGAAAAAGCTCGACACGACGCTCGCGGCCTTTGCGCAGCAGCAACGTTCGTGCGCGATCATGCTGCTCGACCTCGACCGCTTCAAGCAGGTCAACGACACGCTCGGCCATCCGGCGGGCGATGCGCTGCTCAAACAGGTCGCCGAACGTCTGCTCAAGATCGTCGGCGACAAGGAGATGGTCAGCCGTCTTGGCGGCGACGAATTCCAGATCATCCTTCCCGACATCGAAGATCGCGGCAAGCTGGGCGACATGGCCGCCGACATCATCGCCAGCCTGTCGCAGCCCTATTCGGTCGAGGGCAGCCGCTGCATCATCGGCGCGTCGGTGGGCGTCGCGATCGCGCCCTTCGACGGCTTGAGCAGCGACGACCTCGTCCGCAACGCCGATCTTGCGCTCTATGCGGCAAAAGGGAACGGCCGCGGACGGTTCGCCTTTTATTCGAGCGACCTCCACACCGCGGCCGAAGATCGCCGCGCGCTCGAGGATGATCTGCGCGACGCGCTGGTGCGCGGCGAGATGGCGCTGGTTTATCAGCCGGTCGTCCATTCCAAATCGAACATGGTGAGCGGGGTCGAGGCGCTGATCCGCTGGGCCCATCCCGAACGCGGCGTGATCTCTCCTTCCGTATTCATTCCGATCGCCGAGGAAGCCGGCCTGATCTGGGCGCTCGGCGAGTGGGTGCTGCGCACGGCGTGCGAAGATGCGGCGAACTGGCCGGGCGACATGCGGGTGGCCGTCAACGTCTCGCCGATCCAGTTCGCGAATGCCGACTTGCCGAAAGTCGTCGCCAAGGCGCTTGGCGCGACCGGGCTTGCGCCGGGCCGGCTCGAACTGGAAATCACCGAAAGCGTGTTCCTGGGCGATACCGCCGAGACCGCGCGGATGTTCAAGGCGCTGAAGGCGCTGGGGGTTCGCCTGGCGCTCGACGATTTCGGCACCGGCTATTCGTCGCTCGCCTATCTGCAATCCGCGCCGTTCGACAAGATCAAGATCGATCAGAGCTTTGTCCGCGACGCGACGATCCCGGGGTCGCGCAACGGCGCGATCATCGCCGCGATCGTCGCGCTCGCCGAGGCGCTCGAGATGGAAACGACCGCCGAAGGCATCGAATCGCTCGACCAGCTCGAACTCATCCGCAAGCTCAACGTCAGCCATGTCCAGGGCTATGTCTATAGCAGGGCGGTGCCGCAGGCCGAGCTGCTCGATCATGCCGAGGGGACGTGGACGATCAAGCCGGCGGGCCCGGCGCGCCAGCGCAACGACCGCTTCTCGCTGTTCCGCAAAGTGGGCGCGATCCATGACAACCACCGCTATGCCGTCGTGATCCGCAACCTGTCGGCGACCGGCGCCTTCATCGAGGGTCTGCTCGACGTGCCCGTCGGCACGCGCTTCGTGATCGATTTCGGCGAAGGACAGCTCGTCACCGCGATCGTCCGCCGTTCGATGAGGCACCAGCAGGGGGTCGAATTCGAACAGACGATGGTCAGCGACGGCAATGGCGGGCTCTGCACGCGCCACCGCGTTTCGCCCTATCTGATCGCGGCCGCGACGCAATCGACTGCGGCGCTGGCGCTGCCGTCTTTCACGACGACGAGCGACTGGAAGGCGGCCTGAGGCCGGAACCCTCGCTGGGCTGACCCGTTCTCTCTCCGACCGCCCACCGACGGAGACCGACATGACCGAGACCAAAATCTTTGCGCGACTGAAGGCCGACCACGACCGCCATCGCGAGCTTCTCGCCCGCATCGATGAAACGCAGGGCGACAGCGACGAGCGACGCTATCTGTTCGAAGCCTTCCGCGTCGAGGTGACCGCGCATGCGGCGTCGGAGGAAATGTCGCTCTATGCGACGATGCTCGCGAACCCCGATCTCCGCGACGAGGCGCAGCACAGCGTCGCCGAGCATAAGGAGATCGAGGATTTTCTGACCGAACTCTATGAGATGGACTTTTCCTCGACCGGCTGGCTCACGCGCTTCCGGTCGATGAAGGAGCGTTACCTCCACCATATCGACGAGGAGGAGGAAGAGATGTTCCCGCAGGCCGAAAAGGGGCTGTCCGACGCGAAGAAGCGCGAGCTCATCAAGATATTCGAGAAGGAAAAGCCGAAGGAAAAGGCAAAGGCGGCCGAGGACGAACCGTCGAGCGAGCACGCGAAAGCCTGACGGCTTGATCCTCCCTGCGGCGAAGCCGTGGGGAGGGGGACCGTCGCCGAAGGCGATGGTGGAGGGGCGGCAACCTCACTCACCGGCCCCTCCGTCAGCGCTTCGCGCTGCCACCTCCCCATGGCTTCGCCACAGGGAGGATTCTCGCGGCCTCGACTTTTCGCGCTCCCCCCGCCATAGGCGCGCGCCATGACCGACAGATTCGCCTTTTCGATCGCCGCGACCGACGGCGCCGCGCGCACGGGCGTGATCCGGATGCAGCGCGGCGAGATTCGCACCCCCGCCTTCATGCCCGTCGGCACCGCGGCGACGGTGAAGGCGATGCGGCCGGCCGAAGTGCGCGCGACCGGCGCCGACATCATCCTCGGCAACACCTATCATCTGATGCTGCGCCCGACCGCCGAGCGCATGGCGCGGCTCGGCGGGCTGCACAATTTCATGGGCTGGGACCGTCCGATCCTGACCGACAGCGGCGGCTATCAGGTGATGAGCATGTCGGCGCTGACCAAGCAGAGCGAGGAGGGCGTCGCGTTCAAGAGCCACCTCGATGGCTCGCGTCATATGCTGACCCCCGAGCGATCGATGGAAATCCAGCGCCTGCTCGGCAGCGACATCGTGATGGCGTTCGACGAATGCCCGCCGAACGGCGTCGATGGCAAGCGCGCCGAGGCGAGCATGGAGCGATCGATGCGCTGGGCGGCGCGCAGCCGCGCCGGCTTCGACGCGGGCGAGGAGCATGCCGCGCGTTCGGCGCTGTTCGGCATCCAGCAGGGCTCGCTCGACGCGAAGCTGCGCGCGCGTTCGGCGGCGGCGCTGACCGACATCGGTTTCGACGGCTATGCGATCGGCGGGCTGGCCGTCGGCGAAGGTCAGGAGGCGATGTTCGGGGTGCTCGACTATGCGCCGGGACAGCTACCCGCCGACAAGCCGCGCTACCTGATGGGGGTCGGCAAGCCCGACGACCTCGTCGGCGCGGTCGCGCGCGGGGTCGATATGTTCGATTGCGTGCTGCCGACGCGGTCGGGGCGCAACGGACAGGCGTTCACCCGCGACGGCCCGATCAATATCCGCAACGCGAAATTCGCCGAGGATCCGGCGCCGCTCGATGCCGATTGCCGCTGCCCGGTGTGCACGACCTGGTCGCGCGCCTATCTGCACCATCTCGTGCGCTCGGGCGAGATGCTCGGCGCGATGCTGATGACGCAGCATAATCTGCATTATTATCAGGATCTGATGCAGGATATGCGCGACGCGATCGCCGCGGGCCGTTTCGCGTCGTTTCAAAGCGATTTCGACGCGCGTTACCGGCGCTGAAAATCAGTCGAGTTTGCCGAGCAGGTCGAGCAACGACTG
The DNA here is from genome assembly GCF_052044915.1 of Sphingopyxis sp. 22461. Classification (NCBI taxonomy): domain Bacteria; kingdom Pseudomonadati; phylum Pseudomonadota; class Alphaproteobacteria; order Sphingomonadales; family Sphingopyxidaceae; genus Sphingopyxis; species Sphingopyxis sp. 22461. The sequence goes on along the minus strand of NZ_JBQENY010000004.1, from coordinate 12,654 downwards.
CGGAATATCTTCGTCGACGGTGGACTCATAGGCGCGGCGCAGGGCGCCATTGACGTCCTGCCCCTTGGCGGAAGGTTTTTTATCCGCGTCCTTTCCGGAGGTCTCGCTGCGTGGCGAACCGGTTTTAGACGACATTATCGAGGTATCCGCTGGACATGGGACCTTTTGCTAACCGCGCGTACACCAAAGCGCAATGGCGCGTTTGTTCCTTCCCGATGAAACTATTTTGCGGCTAAATCGTTCCCAAAGGTTGAAATATATCGGATGGTGCGGGGGAAGCACGGGCGTTTGTCCCTTTTCCGGACGCGTCCGCCAAAATATGTGCGGCTATCAGGAGGTAAAATATGTCATTGGGTCAGTCGGTTGCGCCGCATCTTCCCTATCTGCGGCGCTATGGCCGGTCCATTTCCGGGAGCCAGCAAAGCGGCGATGCACTGGTTGCGCGGTTGCTCGAAACGCTCGTTGCGAATCCCGGCGCGGTCGATACCGGCGCCGATTTGCGGATTCAGCTTTACCGGTTGGTGCATGACAATTTCGGGCTGATGACCGAACAGGCGACCGCGGCCGACGACGGGGCGCTGTCCGATATCGCGATTGCCGATGCCCGTCTGCGCCGGATTCCGTCGCTCGCGCGGCAGGCGCTGCTCCTCACCGCGGTCGAGGGTTTCAGCTTCGAGGACACCGGCCGCATCATCGGCCGCGATGCCGAGGCGGTGCGCACGTTGATTTCGGACGCGACCGACGAGATCGACCGCCAGACCCGCGCGCGCATCCTGATCATCGAGGACGAGCCGATCATCGCGATGGACATCGAAATGATCGTCCGAGAACTCGGCCACGACGTCGTCGGCGTCGCGACGACGCACCGCGAGGCGGTCGACGAGGCGCAGAAGCATCAGCCGGGCCTCGTGCTCGCCGACATCCAGCTCGCCGACAACAGCTCGGGGATCGAGGCGGTGCAGGAAATCCTGACCGAAGTGAAGGTGCCCGTCATCTTCATCACCGCCTTCCCCGAACGGCTGCTCACCGGCGACCGGCCCGAGCCCGCCTTCCTGCTCACCAAGCCGTATCAGCCCGCGACGCTGCGCGCGGCGATCTCGCAGGTGCTGTTCTTCGACGAATCGACGATTCCGGCCTGAGAAAAAAAGCGTCGCCCCCGCGAAGGCGGGGGCCGCTGTCGGCTTGTACGGAGACGCTGAGTAAGGATGCCGGCGGCCCCCGCCTTCGCGGGGGCGACGGATTCCCCTGAACCGCCTTGCCTCATACTGCATCGCAAGCGATAGCCACCACCGATGACTGTCACCGACGCTTCCCGCCGCCAGTCGGCGCTCGACCGGCTTGGCGCGCACGCGCCCTTCCTCGCGCGGCTCGCCGAACTATACCCCGACGACGTTGCGCGATATTTGAATGATGGCACCGATGCCGCGCTCGCGGCCGTCGCCGCCCCGCCCGTCGATGACGATATCATGCGCACGCTGCGCCAGTGGCGCGGGCGGATGGCGCTGCTGCTCGCGCTCGGCGATTTGTCGGGCGAGCATGATGTGGCGACGACGACCCGGCTGCTGTCGGACTTCGCTGATGCAGCGTGCGATGCGGCGCTCGCCGCGGCTTTCGCCGAACGTGTGCCCGGCGAGGAGCCGCGCGGCCTCGCGGTGATCGCGCTCGGCAAGCTGGGCAGTTACGAGCTCAATTACTCGTCGGACATCGACCCGATCCTGATCTTCGACCCCGAAACGCTGCCGCGCCGCCAGCGCGACGATCCGGGCGAGGCCGCGGTGCGGATCGCGCGGCGGATGACCGAAATATTGTCGGCGCGCACCGGCGACGGCCATGTGCTGCGCGTCGACCTCCGCCTCCGTCCGCATCCCGAGGTGACGCCGATCGTGCTGCCGGTGGACGCGGCGATCTCCTATTATGAATCCGAAGCGCTCGCGTGGGAGCAGGCGGCGTTCATCCGCAGCCGCGCGTCGGCGGGCGACCGCGCGCTCGGCGAGCAATTCCTGTCGGCGATCCAGCCCTTCATCTGGCGCCGCAGCCTCGATTTCCGGCAACTCAAGGAAATCGGCGCGATGAGCGACCGGATCCGCGACCATTTTGCGCAGGGACAGGCGTTCGGGCCGGGGTTCGACCTGAAGCGCGGACGCGGGGGGATCCGTGAGATCGAATTTTTCGCGCAGGTCCATCAGCTCATCTATGGCGGGCGCGATCCCTCGCTGCGCGTTAAGGCGACCGTCGACGCGCTCGCAGCACTTGCGACGGCGGGGCGGATCGAGCTGGACGACGCTAATCGCCTGTCGGGCCACTATGCGACGCTGCGCAGGATCGAACACCGACTCCAGATGATCGAGGACCAGCAGACGCATTGTCTTCCCACCCAGGAAGCGGCGCTCGACTGCGTCGCGCGGCTCGATGGCGAGACCGATGGCGCGGCTTTGCTCGCGATGCTCGAGCCCGTCGTGACCGACGTCGGCGGCTGTTACGACCGCCTCGTCGCCGAGCGTGCGGTGACCACGGGCTTGCCGCGCGACGAGGACAGTCTCGCGGTGCAATTGATCGCCGCCGGGTTCGACCCGCCCGATGCGGCGCTGCGCACGATCGCCGAATGGCGCGGCGGAAAGCTGCGCGCGCTGCGCAGCCCGGCGGCACTCGACGCGCTCGAGACGATGCTGCCCGAACTGGTCAAGGCGCTGGGCGCGGCGCCCGATCCGCAAGCGACGCTGACGCGTTTCGACAAGCTCGTCGCGGGGCTGCCGAGCGCGATCAATTTCTTCCACCTGCTCGCTGCGCAGCCGGCGCTGGCGCGCATCGCAACGCGGATATTGTCACTCGCACCGACGCTCGCCGACGCGCTCGGCACGCGCGTCGAACTGATCGAGGGGCTGATCGACCAGCGCGCTTTCGACGCGCCAGCGAACAAGGAGCAGCTGGCGGCAGAATGGCGGCCGGGGCTCACGGCGCTCGATTATGAGCGATTGCTCGACCGGGTGCGCGACCATGTCGGCGAGCGGCGCTTCGCCTATGGCGCGCAGCTCGTCGCGGGGGCGACCGACCCGCTGGCGATCGCATGCGGTTATTCGGAGCTTGCCGAGGCGGCGCTGCAGGTGCTCGCCGACGCGACGGTCGCCGAATTCGTCGCGGCGCACGGCCGCGTTCCCGACAGCGAGCTTGTCGTGCTCGCGCTCGGGCGGCTCGGGGGCAGGGCGCTGACGCATGCGTCGGACCTCGACCTCATCTATCTCTTCACCGGCGATCATCTCGCCGAATCCGACGGGCCGCGCCCGCTCGGCGCGACCACCTATTACAACCGCCTCGCGCAGCGCGTGACCGGCGCGATGTCGGTGCCGACCGCGGCGGGCAAGCTCTACGACGTCGACACGCGGCTGCGTCCGCAGGGCGCGCAGGGGCCGCTCGTCGTCACCGTCGACAGCTTCGAACGATACCAGCGCGAAGAAGCGTGGACGTGGGAGCATATGGCGCTGCTCCGTGCGCGGCCGGTGTATGGCTCGGATGCGGCGAAGGCCGGGGTCCAGCGCATCATCGACGACCTGCTTGCGATCCCGCGCGACCCGGCAAAGCTCGCGGCCGACGCGGCGGAGATGCGCCGCAAGATCGCCGCGCACAAGCCCGCCAACGGCGCGCTCGACATCAAGGGCGGGCCGGGCGGGCTCGTCGACCTCGAATTCGCGATGCAGGTGACGCAGCTCGTCAGCGGCCAGTGCCACGATCCGAACATCTCGGCGGCGCTTGGCTGCATGAAGGCGGCGGGGCTCGTCCCGCCCGAGGTGGTCGACGCGCACGGGCTGCTCGCGCGGATGCTCGTGATGCTGCGCCTCACCGCGCCCGAGGGCGAGCCGCCGACGGCCGCGGCGCGGCAATTGGTGGCGAGCCAGTGCGGCGAGCCCGGCTGGCCGCAACTGCTTGCCGCGCACGATGCGGCGCGGCAGGAGATCGCGAACTGGTGGGCGTCGATTCGTCCCGGACAGGAGAATGAAAAATGAGCGGTCCCCAAATTGGCGATGCGATTCCCGCGGTCAAACTCCTCGACGCCGATGGCGCGGCGATAGACCTCGCCGCGCTGAAAGGCGCGCCGTTAGTCGTCTATTTCTATCCGAAAGCCGACACACCCGGCTGCACGACCGAAGCGCAGGATTTCACCCGCCTCGCGCCCGAATTTGCGAAACTGGACGCGCAGGTCCTCGCGGTATCGCGCGATGCGCCGGCGAAACTCTGCAAATTCCGCGACAAATATGGCCTCACCGTCCGCCTCGCCTCCGACGAAGATGGCGCGGTGTGCGAAGCGTTCGGCACCTGGGTCGAAAAGCAGAATTACGGCCGCACCTATATGGGCATCGAGCGCTCGACCTTCCTGTTCGGCGCCGACGGCAAGCTCGTCAGAGAATGGCGCAAGGTGCGCGTGAAGGGCCATGCCGACGCGGTGCTGGAGGCGGCAAAAGCCCTCTGACATGCGGACGCTGGGTGAAGCCGCGCGCGCGGTCCTGCTGACGCCGGACCCGCACGACAAGCGCCGCGCGGCGCGCAGCATGGCGCGTGCGTGGCGGCAGGGAAAGCTTGCGCACCGCTGTGACACGGCGATGCCCGACGAGCCGGCGTGGCCATCCGAACCCGAGCTGCTCGCACCCAACCGGATGCCGCGGCGCGGCAAGGGCGGGTCGGAACGCGGGCGTGTCGCGCTGCTCCACGCGCTCGCGCATATCGAATTCGTCGCGATCGACCTCGCGGTCGACCTGGTGGGCCGCTTCGGCGGCGAATTCCCGCGCCAATTCGTCGACGACTGGATCGGCGTCGCCGCCGATGAGGCGATGCATTTCGCCTTGCTCGACCGCCGTTTGCGTGCACTCGGCAGCCATTATGGCGCGCTTCCGGCGCACGCCGGATTGTGGGAATCGGCGCAGGATACGGCGGATGACGTGCTCGCGCGGCTCGCGATCGTACCGATGGTGCTCGAAGCGCGCGGACTTGACGTCACGCCGTCAACCGTCGAGCGCTTCCGTGCCGTCGGCGACGAGGCATCGGCAAGGATTTTATCGCGTATTTACAACGATGAAATCCGCCATGTGAGCGCGGGCACAGTCTGGTTCCGGCAAAAGTGCGACGAAAGGGGATTCAACGTCGTTAAAACGTGGCACGCCCTAGTGAAATCGCGGTTTCGGGGCAGTTTGAAGCCGCCGTTCAACGACTCGGCGCGCCACGACGCCGGTTTAACGCAAGAATTCTACGCCGTTATTGCTTCGTAAGGATTGGGGCAGCACACAGGCTTCCGCGGGGGATGAGCAATCATCCAAACCAAGAAACACCGGCGCCAAGGCCCATTTTACGGACTTTGGCGACATGGCAGATGCGGGGTCGTAGTTTTGATCAACACTCTTCTGGCGCAGAAGTTGCACCAAGTCGCAATAATCTGCGCGGCAGCATGTTTCGGATTGGCCACACCGGCCGCCCACGCTGCCGAAACCAGCGCCGACGCCGGCATTGTCGCTCCCGACGAACCCGATGACGACAGCTTCACCGCTGGCGTTCCGTCGACCGGCGAAGACAGCGAAGCCCGCGCGATTTTCCAGGCATGGAAGCGCCTCGACACCGGCCTGACCGCCTCGATCGGCGTTGCGGTGCCGTCGCGCCGCCCGATCGACCAGATGTCGCTGTCGTCGTCGTACGGCATGCGCGTCCACCCCGTCACCGGCAAGGTCGCGCGCCACAACGGCATCGACATTCCGGCGCCGCGCGGCACCCCGATCTACGCGACCGCCGACGGCATCGTCGGCCGCGCCCAGCGCCTCGGCGGTTACGGCAATTATGTCGAAGTCGAACATGGCAACGCCATCCAGACGCGCTACGGCCATATGTCTTCCTATGTCGTCACCCCTGGCCAGTCGGTCAAAAAGGGCGATGTCCTCGGTTACGTCGGCTCGACCGGTCGTTCGACCGGCAACCACCTCCATTATGAAGTCCGCATCGAAGGCGCGCCGGTCAATCCGATGCCGTTCGTTCGCTCGGACCAGATGGCGATCGCCGCCATCACCGGCAAGAATGTCGCGATGGGCGGTCCCGAATAAAAGAGCTTTCCTGGGTCGGAGAGGAGGGGCGCCAGGCGGGTTAACCGTCGAGGCGCCCTTTTTATTTGTGCATAAGGCTCCTATCTAGCGATCATGGCCACGCAGCTTTCCGATATCACCCTGTCGCCCGCCGCGGCGGCGCGCGTCCGCTGGATCGCCGATCGCAAGGGCGACGCTGAGGCCGCGCTGCGCCTCGCGGTCGATGGCGGCGGCTGTTCGGGCTTCACCTATCGCTTCGGGTTGGCCGAAGAAATCGATGCCGACGACATCGTCACCGAAACCGACGGAGTGAAGCTGGTCGTCGATCCGGTCAGCATCGACCTCGTGCGCGGCTGCATCGTCGATTTCGTCGATTCGCTCGGCGGATCGTCGTTCAAGGTCGAAAACCCCAATGCCGCCTCGGGCTGCGGCTGCGGGTCGAGCTTCTCGATCTGACGCCTTTCTAAGCTGCGTGCTTGCTGCCATAGGTGCGGCATGAAAATCGCGACCTTCAATATCAACGGGATCAAGGCCCGTCTGCCGCGCCTCGTCGAATGGCTCGAGGAAACGCAGCCCGATGTCGCCTGCCTGCAGGAATTGAAATCGAGCGACGAAACGATGCCGACCAAGGAGATCGAGGCGGCGGGATACGGCTTCCTCTATCACGGGCAAAAGGGTTTCAACGGCGTTGCGATCCTCGCGAAGGGCACGCAGCCGGTCGAGATGCAGCGCGGGCTCGCAGGGGAAGCAGAGGACGAACAGTCACGCTATCTCGAGGCCGACGTTCACGGCCTCCGCGTCGCGTCGATCTATCTTCCCAACGGCAACCCGCAACCGGGGCCAAAATTCGACTATAAGCTCCGCTGGATGGCGCGGCTGCGCGAGCGCGCGAAATTCCTCCTCGCTTCCGAAATCCCGACGATCCTGACCGGCGATTATAATGTCATCCCGCACGACGACGATGTGTGGGACCCGCGCGTCATGGCGACCGACGCGCTGATGCAGCCCGAATCGCGCGACGCCTGGTTCCGCCTGCTCGGCGACGGCTGGACCGACGCGATCCGCAGCCGCCATCCGGCGGGCGGCATCTGGACCTTCTGGGACTATCAGGCGGGCGGCTGGCAGCGCGACCATGGCTTTCGCATCGATCACCTGCTGCTCAGCCCCGCGCTCGCCGACCGGCTGGTCGATGCGGGCGTCGACAAGGACCATCGCGGCCGCGAGAAGGCGAGCGACCATGCGCCGACCTGGGCCATCCTCGACTAGGGTCAGGATCTATTAAATTCCGTCATTCCCGCGAAGGCGGGAATCCCGCTTTTTCTTTCTTCTTCGCGTTCTTTGCGTCTTTGCGCGCGATTGTCTTGTTCGCGCAAAGACGCAAAGAGCTTTGGAAACCGCGTCGCCGTGGCGAGAAAAGCGGGATTCCCGCCTTCGCGGGAATGACGAAAGGAAATTAGCGAGTCCTGATCCTAAGCGTCGGGATACAGCGTCGTCATCACCCGCTTCGGGTCGAGCGCATAATGATGCGCGACCGCGGCGGCGATCACGCTTTCGAGGCTGCGCGTTGGTTTGAGGTCGCGGCCTTCGTATCGCGCCGCCGCACCGAGCCCCGGCCAGTCGGCCGACACTTTGCCGCCTTCGTTCAAGCCGCCGCCGAGCAGCATCGCGGTTGATGCGGTGCCATGGTCGGTGCCGCCGGTGCCATTGATCTCGACCGTGCGGCCGAATTCGGTCGCGACGATGACGAGCGTGTCGCTCCACGCGGGGCCGAGCCCCGTCTGAAGCGCGCCGATGAGCTGGTCGAGCCCGCGCAATTGCGCCGCGAGCCGCCCGCGTTGGCCGCTATGCGTGTCCCAGCCACCCGTTTCGACCATCATCACGCGCGCGCCGTCGGCGGGCAGCATCAGCGACGCCGCGAGCTTGCCGAGGTCGGCGCCGTTGCGGCCATTGTTGCCGCCGATGTCGCTCGCCAGCTCCTGCGTCTTCACCGCGCTGTCCCACAGCGGGTGGAGCAGCGGGTCGTTCGCGTACATCGCGGTCAGCCGCGCGATCAGGTCGGCGTCGGCCTGCGGCAGGCGGCTCGGCGCATAGGTCCCGACCTGCACCGTCCCGCGCAGCGCGAGCGGCACCGCGGGGGCGATCGCGATCGCATCGCGTTCGGCGGCGGGAAGCAAGGTGAGCAGCCGCCCGACCCAGCCGGTTTCGCGTCCATAGGGCCGCGACCCGCCGCCCTCGAGCATATTCTGCCCGTCGAAATGCGACCGGTCGCGATAACCCGTGGCGACCGCGTGTGCGAAATGCGCCTGCTTGCCCGTATAGAGGCCGGCGGTTGCCGCGAGCGCCGGGTGCAGCGTGAACATGCCGTCGAGCTTCGCGCCGCCCGCCGTTTCGTCGGCCAGCGTGCGCCGCGCGGCGGCGAAGGCGGGATCGCCGGTCGGTGCGACGGTCGCGAGCCCGTCGGCGGCCCCGCGCTGGATGATGAAGACGAGCCGCTTCGGCGTGCCCGCGGCGGCATAGGCAAAGCGGGGCAGCGCGCCCGCGGCGGCGACGGTGATCCCCGACAATATGATCGAGCGGCGTGAGAGGATCATCGTCTATCTCCGCAAAAAGGCCGGGCTGGCGAACAGCATCGCGATGCCCTGTCCGGGACTGTCGGCGCGCGCGATCGCTTGGCGCGTTTCGGGGGTGAGCGCGTCGGCGAGGACGAGCGGAGCGAGCACGCGCGCATCGGCGCGGTCGCCGATCCGCCCCGCGATCCGGCTCGCGAGCTCGACGCGCTGCATCAGCGCCGCCGATCCCGCCCAGGTCGCGACCTTGTCGTCATAGCCCGCGGGCGACCCGGGGCGCCACACGGGCTGGCCGAGCTGGGTGAACATCGCGGCGATATTCTGCCGCTCGCCAAGCGCGGGGACTTTCAGCGCGCGCAGCATCGACACCGTCCAGTCCCACGGCGATTTGAACATCGCGGGCGTGGCCGCCCACGGCTCGGGCGAGGCGATCAGCGTTCGGTAGAGCGAGCGAAGGTCGCCGCCGGTCTGGAGGAAGTCGGTCGACAGCCGGTCGACCAGGGCCGCCGGCGGCACATCGCCGGTGAAATGACGCGCCAGCTTGGCGGCGATATGTTTCGCGGTCGCGGGATGAACGGCGAGGTCGCGCAGCACGGCTTCGGCCTGCCGGGCACCGGCATCGTCGTATCGTTTGCCAAGGATCGTCTGCGCCCCGGGTTGGTGAAGGCGGTCGATGAACACCGTCTCGCCGGGCCGGGCATCGGCGGGCATCAGCCGCTGCCCGGCGCCGCGGCCAAGCCCAGCGACAGTCAGGCCGGTGAGCGCCTTCGCAAAAGCCGTCACGTCGCTCTGCGTATAGCCCGTGCGCACGCCCAGCGTGTGCAGCTCCAATATCTCGCGCGCCAGATTCTCATTGAGTCCCGGCGCCTGCCGCTTGCCGCGGTTTCGCACGCGCGTCGCGAACGGGCTGTCGGGGCCGAAACTCTGCGCCTGATCGAGATAGAGCAGCATCGCGGGATGATGGGCCGCGCTGATAAGAAGGTCCGAAAATTTTCCCATGACATTCGGGCGGATCGCTTCATTCTCGTAATTTCCCGCGAAGCCGACGACGGTCTGCTTGTCCGCCGACACCGCGAAATGATTCGCCCAGAAATGGACGAGCCGCTCGGGGAAGGGGGTCGACGTCGCGATCGCGGCGGACAGGCGCGCAGCGCTCGCATCGACATAGTGCCGGCGGATCGCCGAGCGCAACAGGCGGCGGAGTTCGGGGTCCATGCCCTTTTCCTCCTCGTTCATCGGCATGTCGGCGGCTTCGCGGCGCATCGCCTGCCGTTCGCCGCGATATTCGACATAAGCGGCGGCGATCGCGTCGCGTCCGGCGAGGCTCGCCAGCGCGGCGGGGGCGGAGTCATAATCGCCGATCTGGCGCGTCAGCCAGGCTTTCGGGTCATCGATCGCCGGATCGTCGAACCGGCGGCCGAGGCCGAAGCGATTGGCGGCAAGATATTGGACTGCCATGACAAAGCCTTTCCGTGCCCAAAACGCACGATGGCCCCGAATTGTCGCAAAGCTGTCCCGGTGTCAGAGCGGTTTGTCGTAAATCTGATACACGCGGTTGACCTTGGCCTCGATCGCCTCGGCGACCGCATTCATCCCCTGATTATCGTCGAGCACCCAGCCGATATCGCCGCGCTTGGTGCCGTAATCGACGACCGCGTCGCGGCGGATATATTCGATCATCATAAAGGCGAGCGTGCTCGCCATGCGACTGTTCTGAAGCTTTTTCGCGACGCCCATCAGCGGCACGCGCAGGATATGGCTCTGGGGTTTGCGCAGCCACCACAGCAGGCGCGCCCAGTTGAAGGGGAGCAAGGATCCGTCCATGTCGATCAGCAGCTGGTTGATGTTCGGCAGCACGATCATGAACGCGACCGGCTCGCCGTCGACTTCGGCGACGCGGATCAGATCCTCGAAGACGATGTCCTTCAGTTTTTTGCCGACATAGGCGATCTCGCTGTCGGTCAGCGGGACAAAGCCCCAATTGTCCGACCAGGCATCGTTGAGCAGCCCCATGATCAGCGTCGCTTCGGCGGCGAAGCGGCGCTTGTTGACCTTGCGGATGCGGATGCGCGCATTCTTCTCGCCCGCCGCGACGATGCGGTTCACGATCGGCGGAAATCCCTCGTCGATCGCGACGTCGTAATTCAGCAGCTGCTTGACCGGCCGATAGCCGGCGCCCTCGACCCAGCCGCGATAGAGCGGACTATTGTGCCCCATCATCACCGTCGGCCGATTGTCGAACCCCTCGATCAGCAGCCCGGGTTCGTCCCAGATCGAAATCGACAGCGGCCCCAATGAGTGGTGCATGCCCTGACCGCGCAGCCAATCCTCGGCGGCGACAAGCAGCGTCTGCGCCGCGCCTTCGTCTTCGGCTTCGAGCAGACCCCAATTGCCGGTGCCCGGCCCCATGCCCTGTTCGGCGGGCTGTGCGAGTGCGAGGGTGTCGATATGCGCCGAGATGCGCCCGATCGTGCGGCCGTCGCGCCGCGCGAGGAAGAACTGCGCCTTGCCATGTTCGAACCACGGATTCTTGCCGGGCGTGAGCAGGCCGTAGACCTCGCCCTTCAGCGGCGGCACCCACGACGGATCGCCGCGATTGAGCCGAAAGGCGAGCTCGACAAACTCGCGCAAATCATTCTTGTTCTTGACCGGGTGGATCGTAATCGGGCCGTCCGAATGTCCGCTCATACTGGTTTCCTGAAAGGGGCGTCCTATATTATTGGCGACGCATTACGGCATAGAAATGGCGCTGGCGACCCGCATTCGGCCATTTTGCTGCCACGAAATCATGGTGAAGACACCCGTATGACGACGATCAATCCCCCCGCCGATCGGGTCGCGACTCCCTTCGCGAAGTCGATTGTAAAGACGCCCCCGTCGGCGGATGCCGACAAGATGCCCAAGTCGGCGATTGCCGACGATATGGCGATGATCCGCGCGGCGTCGGAGCTGACGCGCGATCTCGTGCAACCGAGCGCGCGTATCTATTGGATCGATATGCTCGCCTCGGCCTTTGTCGGTTATGCCGGCATCGCGGCGGCGATCCTCGCGCCCTCGACCGCGTGGATGCTGGTCGCCGCGCTGATTTCGGTCGTCGCGCTCTACCGCGCGGGCAGCTTCATCCACGAACTGACGCATATCCGCAAAAATGCGCTGCCGGGCTTCCGCCTCGGCTGGAACATCCTCGTCGGCGTGCCGATGCTGATCCCGTCGTTCATGTACGAAGGCATCCACAGCCTGCACCACAACCGCACCAAATATGGCACCGTCGAGGACCCCGAATATCTGCCGCTCGCGCTGATGAAGCCGTGGACGGTGCCGTTGTTCGTGGTCGCGGCGGCGTTCGCGCCGGTCGCGCTCGTCTTCCGTTATGCGGTACTCACCCCGCTGTCGCTCCTGATCCCGCCGCTGCGCCGGATCGTCGTCGAACGCTATTCGGGGATGATCATCAACCCGATGTTCCGCCGCAAGCCGCCCGAGGGCGAGTTTCGCCGTCAATGGGCGTGGCAGGAAGGCGGCGCGTGGGCGTGGTCGAGCCTGTTGATCGCCGCGGGCGTTTTCGGCTGGGTGCCGCTGCGCGCGCTCGTCATCTTCGGCGCGATCGCCGCTGCGACTTTGGTGCTCAACCAGATCCGCACGCTCGTCGCGCATCTCTGGGAAAATGACGGCGCGGTGCTGACCGTGACCGGCCAGTTCCTCGACAGCGTCAACGTTCCGCCGCCGGGCCTGCTGCCCGAATTGTGGGCGCCGGTGGGCCTGCGCTATCACGCGCTGCACCATCTGCTGCCGGGCGTGCCCTATCATTCGCTCGCCGAGGCGCACCGCCGCCTGAAGGACGCTCTGCCCGCCGATTCGCAATATCATGGCGCGAATTACGACAGCCTGCCGAAGCTGGTGATGAACCTGGTTGCGGGGTCGGCGCGGGGCGCTCCTGCCTGACCGGGAGTTCGCCGGCGGCGTGGCTGCCGTGGGGTGGTGGTGAGTGGAGGTTCGGATAGTCCGTCGCCCCCGCGAAGGCGGGGGCCGCTGGAGGT